>JASFOS010000035.1:0-17156 GCA_050116415.1 Thioalkalispiraceae bacterium | reverse complement strand
CTTCGACGTGGGTTGCGAAACCTGAGGTGCATGCCGAGATGCAGAATCTCGTAAATCAGCTGCAAAACTTATAGTTGCCAACGACGACAACTACGCTTTAGCTGCTTAAAAACCAGCGTAAAGCCTTCGGCCTGACGCGTGCTTGTGCGCTCAGATAACCGGAGTCATACCACACAAGATCGCGCGGAAACATGTCCAGGGTGGAAGCGTTAAAACTTTACTGGACTCGCTGTGAGTTTGCCCTGCCCATCGGGTTGCTGACAGTTAAATTTAATAGATGTGGATAAGCATGTAGAGCCGATGGCAGAGGATTTGCGGACGCGGGTTCGATTCCCGCCGCCTCCACCAATATAAACGAAAAAAGCCCTGGTGATTTTTTACCAGGGCTTTTTATTTTTGAAACACAACCTAAGATGCCATCAAAAAGGGCACCCCTGGTTCTGCGGCAACATTCATCAGCAGATCGATAATCGACAAATTGGCAATAAAACCGGTTTTGTTGTCGTATTGTTGAGGATAAGTCGGGCATTCCCATTCCTGAATTAATAACTCGATACCGTTGTTTTTGAATAATTCGGTATCCACATAGGCCTGGAGTGCAGTACCACCACCCAGGTATTCATCAGCCTCGAACTCTTTACATAAATTAACAATACGCTCAGAGGCATTCGATGACTGGCCGGTCGATCTATCGAAATATTCAGTACCTAAAACGATTCGCTGTAGTCTGCACGAATCGTTCTGATTTAATAAATGATTGACGAAATCAAGCGTAAAACATTCATCTGTCACCTGTTCTACCCCCAATAACTTTGATAAACCCCAGCAAGTAGATGCAATATTAAGTTCTGCAACGGTAGGGAATTGTTTCCCAAGAAGTAACTCGAGTTCTGGGGTTAGATGTTTAGCATTGGGTGATTTTCTATAATGATTTTTAAGAATATTTATAAGCTTTTGTACCCAGGGTTGATCATATGACACCTGTGTTTCACTGATCGGCAACAAACCACCCTTTTTAACTGAGACTTGCAACAAATGCTCACCCTCTGGTGTCTTGATAGGGGTATGCGCCTGGTAAGAAACACCCCGTTTACCATCAGGATACTTGTGGTTTCGTACAAACTGCACATCATCACGAATAACAAACACATCCGATGCCAGCATTCTTGCAAAATAGTGCAATCTTGGAAAGAACTGTGGTTGTATATCACTTAAACGCATAATAACTCCCTGATTATGATATTTATAATTTGGGCCAGTCAAAGCTACGCTTCCATGCCAGACCGACCGCATTTTCTCTGCTACCGTTTTCCTCCAGCCATTCGAAAGCACCTTCCAGGTAAGAGTTATCAGTAAGTCCGAGTCGCCAGACAAGTTCAACAATACGATCTGTTGTTTCCTCTCCTGTATCTTTTAATTCAATAAATCGCTTAGAATACGCAAGGCCAAGGTAAGTTGGCCAATCAGAGTAGCCAAAGCCCAACGTTATACTTTCATTATCTTCATTAAGCCCGGCATCATTTTTCAAGGATAAAAAGTCCACGGAAAACTCGAGCTCAGCCTCACTTGCCAACTGGATGACGCCTACTAGCGAGGCAAAACGAATGTCCTCATCTAAAAGGCCAAGTGATTCTCCGACTTGTTTACCTGAGCCAAGCGTATAACGAAATCCTGAGATAGATTCGATTGGCGAACCATTCAAGGTAACAAGATAATTATCGAAGTCGTCGGTTGCACCCGCCCCATATTCATCTGGCTCACTGCGGCCACGGTCATTGATAAGCTCTCCGCTTAACCGCGAGGTATCCAGGTAAAAACGATGTCCTGTCAGCGAGTGTTTACCGATTCCCGGTTTTGACCAGGTAAACGAAACACCAGCACTTACCTGGCCATAGAGATTCAAATTTGTTGTATAGTTACCAAAGAAGATTGGTGCGTAACCAAATATTTCGTAGCCAGGTTCGTATCGACCTCCAAAGATAGAAAAACTGTCTGTTTGATACCGCATCTTGGCCATTTTGATGTAGAGTCCTTCATGTGGATAGTCGCCGTCGTAATAACGAAAAGCATTATCCTCCCCATCCAGGACAAACAGCAGGCTGGACTCGATATTTAAACGAGGTGAAAATTCCAGAATCGAGTAGATAGGTATATTGACCAACCAGTCATCATGCTCGACTTCTTCATCATCAGCCTCGTACAAAAAATTATTTTCTATCACAAGGTATGTTTCACCAATCAGTCTTGGGTAAACATCAGATTTCTCTTTGGCGCGCTGTTTTACTGCTTCCTGGGTTTGTTTTTCTCCGAACAGTGATAAAGTGTGGGTTTTGTCCCTGTCTTCTGTTGTTAAGGTCAGAGGTTCATCAGTTGGAATGTTATTTTCCAGTCCCGCTGAATCGTTACTTTGTTGAACAGGCACTAACAATGTATTTGACTCAACATTCAAAGAGGGTGAGGTTTTCAACTCTGACTCATCACCTTCATTTTCTGTCACTTCTGCCTGTTTGTCTTTTTCTTTATCAGTATTAACTAGAGAATTGTTTTCGGTTTCCAATAAGGGTTTATCCTTTATTACAGGTTGCGTTTCCGTAACGTTATCTGTATCTATCTGTATTCTGGGGAATTTTTCCTCTATGGATTCCGCCATGACGAACTTCGCATAACCGCCAAGTAATGTCACAATAAACACCAATATGCAATATCGTAAAAAGGTTGTATATATTTGTGGAATCTTATTTTTCATAATTATAATATCCTTTTATACAATGCCACGCACACTGTGCTAGTTGTTACAAGTAATCTATTTGTAATCTCATGTAACTTTGCAATCCTAACCTAGTAACCAAGTTCTCTTAGTATTGGCCACACACGCGAATCTTCCTTACCTAACCGCCATATGGCCAGATTGCAAAGTCCAAATTCTTCCCACACCAGGCGCTTTGCATTAAAGCTATTTTTGTTTTCGTACCAGATAATGTGTTTTCTTCCTTCATTGTTTGTATATATTAATTGTGGACTTGAAAAAGTATCACTCCAGAGATCTGCTCCATTGTATTTTTCCCTGGTTGACTTAACATCCTCATATGTCATGTCTATATGCAATCCCTTGTATTTGCCTGTATTTTGTTGCGCCCATATTTCCCCATAGAGCGGTACACCGACATATAGCTTGTCACGTGGCAACTTTCTTTTATTGACAGCATAGTTATACACACGCTTTATCCAGATTGGTGTCGCTACTGGGCCTGGCTGGGTTGCGCTTGTATGTTCACCATAAGTCATAAAATGTAGTTGATCAGCATATTGTTTTATTTGACTCCAATCCTGTGCATGGGAGCCATTATCTTCGCGCGGATTATATTTGGATGTCTTCGGGTGAATTGCGACAGCCAATAGTTTATTTTTGGAATGCAAGGCTTTCGCAAGCTCTTTGATAAACAGCGTATAAATATTTCGGTGTTTTTTCGGAAGTGCTTCATAGTCAATTAGCAATCCGTCAAAATTCATTCGCAGCGCGAGCTTTACCAGATCATTAATATGAGCCTCTCGGTGATCGGCTAATTTAAGGATGTGCGTAACTCTTTTTGAATCCCAATCACCATAACCTTCACGCTGATCATCAGGCAGGTTTGCAATTAAGCCAAACACTTTGACATTATTTTTATGAGCATATTCAATAAGACTTTTATCTTCTTTGGCATGCACATACTTTCTTATCTCACCATGCGGCCCCAGGTTATACCAGAAAACAGACACATAATCGATCATGTCAACGTTATCTTTAAATGATTTTATCGCGCTCTCCTGGTCCCAGTATGGGATAGAGCCCAATATCGAACACCCATTATTGTCTGTTGCCATCACAGATTTTGGATGATGATCTTCTGGATGTGAAATTAATTGACCACACATCGAAATCCAAATATAACAAGACAACAGTATACGTCGCACAACATTTTCCTAACATTATTTGGTATTACGCAGCATTAACTCTAATTATGTCCCGCATATTTTTAGCTTGGTCATTTATATCACCAATCGTTTTATATGATACGCTTCTGCTGCTGCTGCCCCACACTGCAAGCCACGATAACTTGCCAAGGTTCTGACTCCGTGTAGGGAAAGCGGGCTATCCTCTGACTTGAGTTGTGATTCATAAAATTTTAACGCTGAAACTTTTGCGTCAATATCTGCCTTATCCAGTTTCACGAAAAGATCTGGCGTAGAAAGACTGTCTACCACATTCCACTGTTGATACGGTAACTCATAGGTCAAGATCAGGGGCTGAAAACTTTTAAATTTTTGAGAAGCAGGTCGTACTGCTGTCATGGTGGCATGACACACTGCCCTGTGGTCCTGGTTATAATCTGATTCTGGTGTTGTCAGCACGATATCAGGACGCAAACTTTCCAACGAAATGTCATCGCCTCGCTCTATCTGGTGGATAAGTTCTTTTTGTGGTACTGCATCAAGTTGCAAGTGATAATCATTACCCGGTAGCGCGATCTTGTAGCCATCAAAATCTAGGGCTCTAGCCACGTTCTCAATGTCTCTGATACGATCATCTGCTGTTGACTCGCCTTTTGCCGAGAAGTCTTTCGTTGTTCCTACCGTTACGAACAGTACATATACCTCTCCGCCAGCAGATTTCACACGATGAATTAGCCCGCCACATCCAAAAACCTCGTCATCCGGATGTGGTGCAATAACAAGCACTTTCTTCGATTCAAGTGATAACATAACGACATATATCCTTGTATATTTATCCAGTTTACCTAACTTTTATAGTCTTGATGGACTTGCCCACCGCCCGTCTGATCTGACCAGAAATGAAAGCGGCATAGTCATTAAAAACAAGTAGGCATCAATCAAACGCAGGAACACGAAGCCAATGCCATAAATCATCATTATCGGTTTTTTTTCCAGAATAGAAACAATCATGGTTAACAGGTAGTCCGCGATGAATACACCAATAGCAACATCAAGGAGACTGATTTCTGTTGGACCAAGATGTGGAAACCATAACGTTATTGGTTCACCTGGCACCAATATGAACCAGGCCAAGGTCACCGGTACCATCAGAAAGATAATGCTTTGCAGCAGCATCTCGATTATAAATGTGCCCAGTGACAACCAAAACAAACCTGGCCAGACCCCGTGTAACCGCACCGTTTGCCAGAACCCAAGGTACCAACGCCTAACCTGCTCGTAATAATCTTTCAAGCTATGCGGATCCTGGCATACACAACGCACAAGTGGTGAATAGGCAATCTTTCCTAACTTGCGATGGTGTAGCTCGAATGTCATATTGAAATCTTCAATAATGAGCCCTGGTGCAGTGATGTCAATTTTATCTAATACGCTGCATCGGTACATACTGGCAAAGCCGGGAACAATGAAACTTACATTGGTATGTTTCCATGTCTGTCCATACCTTAATAATGCCTGGGTTAATTTGTACAATCGAACACGGTACGAGATAAAAAACATCGACCACTTTGGTAACCAATGACGGTACCATTTTGGATTAGCATGCCCGGCTATGGCCACCACGGAGGGATCATCAAAAAGTGGCAAGGCTCGTGGAAGATACTCGATATCTATCTCGGAATCAGCATCCATAATAAGTACCGCCTTATAGCGATCACATATTTCGAAGTGATCTATCAAGTATTTCAGTGTGCGTGCTTTACCACCATTAGGTTGGATATCTGCAACTTCATAACCCAGTTTACGCACCACTTCGACCGTATTGTCTGTTGAGCCATCACTACCCAGAAATATGTTTTCCTTAGGAACGACCTTTGACAAGGCTTTCAGACATCCTGCTATTGTTTTTTCTTCATTATGAGCTGGAATCAGAATCGCCACATCATTGAGCTTAACCTGATCAGGATTATTATGAATATCTACTTTGTCGCTTTTGCGAAGGAACTTTATCTTTTCACTAACGAATCGAAAAACCCCCAAACTTCCCCACAGTATAATGCTTAGCCCGTACAAAGTAATAAAAGTCAGAAATACTCTCATTGTATTATTAATATCCTGCTTAATTATACTGCTGGATTTTATTAATCAGGGTCAATGTGTCATCACGCTATCTTTATTTTTATGTATAACAACTGAGTCTTGGTCCTGAACTATATCCGGTTCAATACCTTTATTCTTCAAGAAATCATGTACGTCATTTCTCACCGGCACACCATAACTGGGAAGCATACGAATCAGACCTTCTGTTACGCCAATGTTTGGAGTCCACCCTAGGTCTTTCACCTTCGACACCATGGGGTGACGACCCGAGTGATCTTCGATAAAATGTGGATGGTACTCAACGTCGACCGTCAATGTGGTCAGACTTTTAATCAGATCGGCAAGTTCGGCTATAGTGAGTTGTTTATCACCGCCTATATTATATACTTCTCCGGAACTTCCTTTTCTCATCACGAGCAACAAACCGGCAACCAGGTCATCCACATAAAGATGAGTTCTGGTTTGTTTGCCATCGCCATAAATAACGATTTTTTTGCCTTCTTTAATTAATTTAAGAAACCGGGGAATGACGCGTGTATCATCCGGTGACATGCCGATACCGAAGGTATTGAAAATACGTACTATTTTTGCGTCAAGTTGATACTTTTCAACATAGGATATGACCAGTGCCTCGGCGAATCGCTTACCTTCTTCATAGGCACTCCGCGGACCGGTTGGGTGGACATTTCCACAGTATTCTTCATGCTGTGGAAACACCTGAGGGTCGCCATATACCTCAGCAGAACTTGTGTATATTACTTTTGCATTATGAGTACACGCGAGTCTTAAGATGTTATCCGTGCCTATCGAACTGGTCTTGAGCATTTCTTCACCGTATACCCTGATATTCGGGACCCCAGTCGGACAAGCGAGGTGGTAAATCTCGTCATAATGTTCCTTTGCAAAAGTATTAAAAAAATCTCTGTCTGTAATATCGAATTTGAAGAAACGGAATCGCTTATTCGATCTCAGGACGTCAATTGATGCAATTCGACCTGTAATAAGACTATCAACACAATCGACAGAATACCCTTCTTCTAGCAAGGCCTTTGCAAGATTTGAACCGATAAACCCAGCACCACCTGCAACTAATACCTTTTTCCTGTATGACATACCTGCTCCCTCATGTAGTGATACCCGGAATAAAGAGATGATTTGCAGCAAAGACGTATATTAGAAATACCTTAACTGCTAAAAAATTCAACTTCATTCATTGTATTTAGTCACGCATTCTTTACGTTACGTAAACACAAAAGTTTCAATTATGATTAAAAATTTTAATCAATAAAAATAATATATAACGACGTCGTGCATCATTGATCCTGGGCAATATGGCAAACAAATATTTGCCATATATTCGTTGATATCAATCACACTTTCCAAGTGCACATGCTAGTCATTTATAAATTATATGTTCATACCGTAAACTATGTATTTATTTAATAAGCCATAAGAAAAATACATCTATTACAAAATGTGTCGAGTCAATTCACCAGCAATACCAATAGCATTAAATCAAACGTTGTACGGTCCACAAACACGCTAGCAGAAGTATTGTGACACTACTCGATATACAATAAACAAGCCTGTCCAGCAGATTTTTGTTGGCTGTTAATACTAATAGGTGTGGATCAGCATATAGAACCGATGACAGCGGTTTTGGGGACATGAGTTCGACAGGCAACAATATGACTTGAATGCCAAAGCGAAGCTAAGGCGGGCGAAGAGTGAGGCAAATGGCCAAATATTCCCGCCGCCTCCACCAAACAACATAAAGGCCACCCAAGGGTGGCCTTTTTTATTCCGGGAAATGCCCGGGATGACTACTGCTTTGTGAAGGGTTTAATCAACTGTCTCACCACGTCATATTCAGCGTCACTGGTCGGCGCAAAACCATCGTACTTTTTATCGAGCGCCTTGATAATCTTGAGGTGCTCCGGGTTATTGCCGTTGAGGTTTAAAAATGCCTCGCGTAATGTCTTCAGGGTTTTGCTATCGACGTTTTTACTGGCTGTAATATTGTAAGGTGGCAAGTGTGGTGAACTGTACAGGATCCGTAAGCCCTTGCCTTCCCAGTTAAACGCCATGGTATCCTTGAGAATGCCTGCATCAAAATCGCCGCTCATAACAGCTCGCGCGATATTGTCATAATGTCCCAGGAATTTATATTCAGAGAACTGATCCAGCTTTATCCCGGAACCGACAACCGCGGCACGTTGTAACAGGGCCTTCTTATCACCGAAAGCAAAGCTCTTGCCAACAAGTTGTTGCACTGATTTTATCGGGCTATCTTGCTTGACCACAATCATTAGTTGAAATGAGGCTTTACCCTTGGTGACGGTTTTGGCGATAAGTTGTGCGCCGCCCTGTTCATGGGCTTTGAGGTAAGCAACCGGTGTTAAATAGGCAATATCCACGTTACCCTCTGCAGCTTCCTTGATCGCAATCCCCATGTTTGGTGAAAGCTTTAACGACACCGGGCGCTGTAGCGTTTGCGACAGGTAACGGGTCAATGGCGTTAGCCGTTTATGCATTACAGCAGGGATATCCATGGCAACGGAACCAAACTGGATTTCACTTTCCTTTGCCAGCGTGTTGTGAGCATATAACACAGCACATGCGACCAGAATGAAATTAAACAGATTATATTTTTTCATGTGCTATTGACTCCCTAGTTTCGATGATCACTGACAGGCTCAAGCTTTGTTTTAGATGGATTAATATCATCATAATGTGTAACGCGGTTTCGTCCTGACTCCTTGCTGTGATAGAGCGCGATATCAGCATAGCGGTACATATTATCACGATCACGATCAGTGCTTTTGCCTGTCACAGTAGCAATACCGATACTTATCGTAATATTAATCTCAGTCTCACCATAATATATAGTGGTATGCTCAAGGATATAACGAATATTCTCCGCGATATCGAGTGCAGACGTTTTGTCCGCGCGTTTGCATAGCGCCACGAATTCCTCGCCACCGATGCGACACAAGATGTCAGTTTTGCGAAATTTCGACTTCAGTAATTCTGCTGTATCTTTCAGCACGCTATCACCACAGGGATGACCATGCTGATCGTTAATCAACTTAAAATGGTCAATATCAATGATCAAGATACTACTGGTATCGCCATGACGATGTGACAACTCCATTTCACTTTGCATCAGCTCATCAAACCGGCGTCGGTTAAAGAGACCTGTCAACTCATCCGTGATCGACATTTTCTTGAGATTTTCACTAATCTGTTTCAGCTCGTCAGACTGCTTGACCAGCTGGCGATTGGTCTTTATTAACTGCTTGTCTGCGAATTGAACTTTTGATTGAAGTCGCTCGTTGGCATCATTCAACTGCGAGCTGAGGTTGTTGAATAATTCGGCTAACTGGCCAAACTCATCATTGGAAATCACCGGTACTTCACCGATAATTTTACCGTCCTTATCAACGCTATTATTTAATGAACGGGACATCACGCTGACTGGCCGGACAATAATAAACGAAAGCGCCAGGAACTCACCAATCGCGATCATCAAAATAATAAATGCCTCGCGTATAAACAGGTTATATTTTTGTGACTCGAGACGTTCGATGGTATGGGCAGTACTCAGACCTAGCAGCAGTTGACCCACGATATCGTTTTCCAGCTTGATATCCTGGTTAAACAAGACCAGCTCGGGACCGGAATCCTGTTGCATCTCGCCGGCTTCAGCCATCACGTTGCCCTTGTTACTGATAACCCGGGCATAACCGACGTCATCCGAGAGCGTTATTTCGTCTAGCAATAGCTGGATAGTGTGATAATCGTAACCGACAACACTGAAAGCCAGTGATTTGGCGACGAAGCGGCTGATATCGGAGCCGCGCTGGTTGATTTCCTTGAGGGTATTTTCCTTTTCCTGCTTAAGCGCCATCCATCCACTTACCGTCAGGGCGCTGAGCAATACCGTCAACAGGATCAGCATCACCTTCTGTCGGATACCCAGCTGGAAAATCGATGAAAAAAATTGACGGCTCTTCATGTATTTCAGTGCTTAAAAAATGCTCAGTATTCGACGCGTAACCCCGGGCAAGTGGTCTATCGCAAGCACTCATGTGACTGCCTCGTGCTTCGCGCCTCCCGGGAAACAGATAAAAATCAATAAGATGCAAAGAACATCCTTATTAAGCACCATCGATTACAGATTTATCGACAAGGCCGGGTAATTCTTTAGAAATCACCCCTTAAAAATGTTTCTTCTGAAGAGCCTCAGCCCGGTTGCAGGGCCTCGGTAGCCGGAATCTGCTGGGAGTTTTGCAGGAGTTCTTCCAGTTTCGTCGCGGGGACGGGACGGCTGACCAGGTAGCCCTGTATCCCGCACACATTGAGGGTTTTTAAAAATTCGCGTTGCTCGTGAGTCTCGACACCTTCGGCAATCACATTGAGACGTAAATTTTCTGACAACATATTAATCGCATAGATAATGCCTACATCATCCATGTCATGCGGTATACCGCGTACGAATGATTTATCGATTTTAATGGTTTCAATGGGCATATTTTTCAAATACGCCATTGATGAGTAACCAGTTCCAAAATCATCGATACTCATTGAAACACCTTTCGAATTTAATTCATCAAGTATACGAATGGCTTCATCGCGGTTTTTAATCAGGATGCTTTCTGTTATCTCAAGATTGAGTAGATGCGGTGGCAATCCTGAAATATCCAGTGCTTTACTGACCTGTCCAACAATATCAGCATGCTTGAACTGTTTGGCTGAAATATTGACATTGATTTTGAAGTCTGCAAAACCGAGTTTTTGCCATTTCACTCCCTGGTGACAGGCCGTTTCCAAAACCCATTGCCCCACAGGAATGATCAGGCCGGTGTCCTCGAGAACGGAAATGAATTCAGCGGGCGGCAAGATACCTTGTGATGCAGAACACCAACGTAACAAGGCCTCGACACCCAGTATTTTTCCTGTTTCGAGTTTTACGATGGGCTGATAGTACAGCTCGAATTCGTTACGCTCTATAGCATGGCGTAAAGCATTTTCCTTGGTAAAGTGCGTGACCGATTGCGCCATTTTCTTTGGGCTATAAAAACGATAGGTATTACGTCCAGCTTCTTTCGCCTGGTACATGGCTGTGTCGGCTTTATGAACAAGGTCATCGAGCGTTTCATCTGCAAAAGGATAAATGATAATACCGATACTCAGTGTTAAAAATATTTCCTGGTCACCAACCAGTAAAGGTTCTGTCATGCCATCAATAATACGATTTGCAACTTCCGAAGCATCATCTATCGAGGTCACATCCTCAAGGATAAGGGCAAACTCTCCACCGCTCAGTCGCGCAACGGTATTGTGATTCGAAATACATTGCTTTAGACGTTTCGCTACTTTAACCAGCAACTCATCACCGGCTGCATAACCGAAGGTGTCATTAATATTTTTGAATCGGTCGAGATCCAGGTATAACAATGCCAGCAACGCATCATGCTGGCGAACCCACTGCATGGCGTGATCGAGCCGGTCTTTAAACAAAGCCCGGTTGGGCAACCCGGTTAATTGATCGCAATAGGCATGCCAGTCTATCTGTTGTTTCTGGCGCTCAATTTCATCAGCTGAAGAGCGTAATTCTTTATCGGTACGTTTGATTATTGCAAACAGCAAGAAAAACACGGCTGACAGTGTTAATACGGTATAAAAATAAAACTTGTACTGGCTTTGCTCCAGCAACAAAAGGCGACGTGTCACATCCACGTAAACCTGGACAACTGTATCTTTCTCGATATTTCCTGCCCAGCTTACCGGGATATAGCTACTGACTACATCACGCTCCCGGGTGATACCATCCAGGGTATAAAAATGATCATGGGAAACCAGGTCACTGATAACCTGTTTTTGTTGCAGCGCATGAAAACCCGGCAATGAAGATCTGTCTGTGCCAAGCAGGCGCCTGTCCGTAGAATAAAGCGTCTTGCCATTCGGCGTGTAGACATTCACCTGTACCAGTTCCAGGTCACTGGCATACTCTCGAATTACTTTATCGAGTAATTTAAAGTCCAGAGCACGTCTAAGCTGTTTGGCTGTCATACCCGACATAGGCGACAGGTCAAACGATTCTTCTTTTTTAAGGACAATATCCAGTAACTGAACAAAGCTCATGCTCTGTTGCTGAGCATTTTGCAGCATTTGATTCACAGAAAAATACCGATAGATGGCGCCGAGGATGACGACCACCACGATCATGCTGACAAGACTGGTCAGGGTAAAATTTCGTACCAGTTTAACCATCACTCACACTAACCCCATCAGAAACCTGCGTTACCAGGGAGAGTACTCCGGGTCCTTACCTGGTATCAGTATTATTCTTTCAAAAACATGGCCTTATATATCGGCGCGATGGAAGCACATCTTTAGCCGGGAGATGGGTTATCTTCGTCCTGGCCTGGATTTTGTTCCGCGCGCCACTTCAAACTTGACCTTCAGATGATGACCATCAAATGCCTTGCCATCCAGTCCGGCTATGGCTGCACGCGCTTCATGGCCTTCCATTTCCAGAAAACCAAAGCCCTTGCATTGACCTGAAAACATATCTTTTACAAGGTTAATGGAACGGACGGTACCGTATTGTGAAAACAAACCTAGCAGGCTCTCTTCGGTCATCGATGCCGGTAAACTGCCGACAAATAGCTTTTTCATTCAGGGCTCCTTTTTATTGCCCGACAAAAAACAAACCCCGCGATAACGCGGGGTTTGCTCAAAACATCAAACTTGATGATGAATTAGACCTGTACGTTTGTCGCCTGTGGGCCTTTTGCGCCATTTTCGACATCAAACGTCACTTGCTGACCTTCGGTCAGTGTACGGAAGCCATCGCTAGCAATGGCAGAGAAATGAACAAAAACGTCCTTGCTGCCATCGTCATTAGTGATAAAGCCGAAGCCTTTTGATTCGTTAAACCATTTAACGGTTCCTGTAGCCATGATAATTACCTCATATAGCATTAAAAAATAAAAAAGTGTTACAAATCTTACGAGGAAATTAACAGGAGAAAACTTCTGACAAGAACCAGGATAGAATGTAGCGCTATGTAGTGTAGCGGGGTTTTACCAAAAATACACTACATTTATTAAAATATGGCTAAAAAAACAGCAAATCAAGCCCACGGGGCATATTTATCCAGAAATTATTTGTATTCTTATACATCTTTTTGGCAAAACTTCAGTTATACTCCCTCTCTACAACCTCTCGTGCACTTCAGTCTGCACGCTTTTATCGCGCTAATCCTTACTGATTAACCCGAAATACTTAAAATATTAAGTTTCCGCCTAGACTGTCCCAACCAATGTTTGGGTAGGCCGATTCCAGGAGTTCACCATAGTATGTCATTCCAATCCCTCGGCCTGAACGCCGAATTAAGCCGTGCTGTATCTGAAAAAGGCTACCGCACACCAACCCCCATCCAACAACAAGCTATTCCCACTATCCTCGATGGTCGTGACCTGATGGGCGGTGCGCAAACCGGAACGGGTAAAACTGCCGGTTTTACCCTGCCGCTGTTACAACGCTTGATGTCAGATCAGCCATCGTCCGCAAAGGGACGCCCTGTTCGTGCCCTGGTATTAACCCCAACCCGTGAACTGGCCGCCCAGGTCAGCGAAAGTGTGCAGAGCTATGGCAAGTATCTGCCGTTGAAATCCACGGTGGTGTTTGGCGGGGTAAAAATTAACCCGCAAATACAAAAGTTACGCCAGGGTGTGGATATCCTGGTGGCCACCCCGGGCCGCTTACTGGACCACGTATCCCAGAATACCGTTGACCTGTCCAAGGTTGAAATACTGGTACTGGATGAAGCTGACCGGATGCTGGACATGGGCTTCATTCGTGACATCCGCAAAGTACTGGCCGCATTACCCAGGCAAAAACAAACCCTGTTATTTTCAGCCACGTTTTCAAAGGAGATAAAGCAACTCGCTGATAGCCTGCTGAACTCGCCGGCCCTGGTCGAAGTTGCCCGCCGTAACACGGCATCCGAAGCTGTTACACAAGTGATCCACCCGGTCGATAAGCACCGTAAACGGGAACTTTTGTCCTACCTGGTGGGTGCCAACAACTGGCAACAGGTACTGGTGTTCACCCGCACCAAGCATGGAGCCAACCGTCTATCCGAGCAGTTAATCACGGACGGCATTAGCGCAGCTGCCATCCATGGCAATAAAAGCCAGGGTGCACGAACCCGGGCACTGACTGATTTTAAATCCGGCAAGGTGCGGGTACTGGTCGCGACCGATATCGCGGCACGTGGCCTGGATATCGATCAACTACCCCACGTGGTCAACTTTGAACTACCCAACGTGGCAGAAGACTATGTGCATCGCATCGGTCGTACCGGGCGTGCCGGCAACGAGGGTGAGGCCCTGTCACTGGTCTGCGTTGATGAACTCAAATTGCTTGGTGATATCGAACGCTTAATCAAGCGCGACATTCCACGTGTGGTCATCGAGGGTTATGAACCTGATCCTTCTATCAAGCCTGAACCCATCCAAAAGGGACGCGCCCGTAAACCGGCGAATGGCAAACGTAGCCCACGCAAGCAAACTACCTCGCAGCGCCGCAGTGGCACGCCGCCTCCAAGAGGCTCGCAAAATCACCGTTCCGGGCAGCCCAACCAACGAAGTCGATAACCCTTTGTTCGCTTTTGGTCATGCCTGTATTTAACTGGCATGATTAAAGGGGCTTAACACGGTCCATATGAAATTTACCGGTTCCCCTTCTTTCCGGACAATTGCCCTTGAAAAAGGCGATCCTGGCCCATAAATTAAGTTTAGTGTCGTTCTTAATATTAAAAACGGCACATTATTGATTTGCATATTATAAAAGGTTGCTCGAAAAGTCCCGACGAAACCCTAGTAAGTTCCTTCCTGATTTTCCTGTTCTTACCTCGCCTGATTTGCATTACAACACCCACATTTAATTGATATATAAAGGTATTTACATGATAAACGGAATAGTAAAATGGTTTGATGAATCGAAAGGTTTTGGTTTTATCACCCCCGAAGACGGCAGCAAGGACGTATTCGTACACTTTTCTTCCATTAACGCGGAGGGGTATCGCAGCCTGAACGATGGTCAACATGTCAGCTTCGAGGTTGAAAATGGACCTCGTGGCCCCCAGGCGGCCCGCGTTTCACTCCAGGGTTAACTTGAAGTCCTTTCGGACACCTCTTAAACCGGCAGGCATGACTGCCGGTTATTTCCTGTCTATATTTACTCAATGGAAATTATTATGAACATATTATTCGATGGGTTATTGAACCTGTCGCCATGGGGCTATGTCGCGGCCACGCTGCTACTGACCCATATCACGATTGCCTCGGTAACCATTTACCTGCATCGTCACCAGTCACATAACGCACTGACCTTGCACCCGGTAGTCAGTCATTTTTTCCGCTTCTGGTTATGGTTAACCACTGGCATGGTTACCAAGCAATGGGTGGCTATACATCGCAAACATCATGCCAAGTGCGAAACCGACGATGATCCGCACAGTCCACAAACCCGTGGTCTGAAAAAAGTGCTGTTTCAAGGTGCCGAGTTGTATCGCGCCGAATCCTCCAATACGCAAACACTCGACAAGTACGGCAATGGTACGCCCGATGACTGGATAGAACGTCATATTTACAGTCGATTCCCTTACCTGGGTATCAGCCTGTTATTACCCCTGAATATTGTATTATTTGGATTTATTGGCATTACCATTTTTGCGATCCAGATGATCTGGATCCCGTTCTGGGCGGCGGGTGTCATCAACGGTATCGGCCATTACTGGGGATACCGCAACTTTGAATCCAGTGATGCCTCGCGCAATATTTCCCCCTGGGGCATTTTCATTGGCGGTGAAGAGTTACATAACAACCATCACAGTTATCCTGCCTCGGCGAAACTTTCCAATAAGTGGTGGGAATTTGACCTGGGCTGGTTCTATATCCGCTGCCTAGAGCTAATGGGTCTTGCCAGGGTAAAAAAAATTGCGCCCCGCGCCATGAGCCTTGATGACAAGCAAAACGTTGATATCGAAACAGTACGTGCGGTGACTCGCAATCGTTTTCATGTGCTGACGCTTTATGGACGGAAAGTCATTAAACCTGTACTTAAACAGCAACGTCAGAAGGTCGAGCCGGCTTACCGGAAATTATTCCGACAGGTTGGTAAATTACTGGTCCGCGAAGACATCAACCTGGATAACCAAAAGCAACAAAATCTCGATGCCGCTTTACAACAAAGTCCGGTATTGGATGTTGTCTATCAATACAAGCAAAAACTCAAGGATATCTGGTTGCGAACCTCTAATGACCAGGCCGGTCGCGTACAACGCCTGCAAGCCTGGTGCATCGAGGCGGAGAAAAGCGGTATCGAATCATTACAGGAATTTGCCCATTTCCTGCGTGGCTACACCTTGATGCCACATTAACCCGTTAGATTGTGTTAACCTGTTAGCTGGTAAAGAGCCCGGGTAACAGGGACGCCAGCGTTAGTTCATAATACAAGGAACGGGTACAGCATGATGACAAGTAAAATAGACAATAGCGAAGAGAAATACAGCGTGTTAAGCGTGGAGGCCACTGCCCCGCCTGAAGGAATCACCGATGGCAACTGGTTTGAATACGTCATCACCTACGGTAAAACCCGCATGGTCGGCAAAAAGCCTGGCACGCAAAAAGGGGTGACCGCGCATGCTAATGCCGTAGTTGATGACCTGAACACACGTTCTCAAAAAGGCGGATCTTACTTTGCTCCCAGCCAACGCCAAAACAAGAAAACCTAGTCATTAAACCCCGCAGCAAAATGCATGCAGCTTTTTAAACCCGTAGCATGGCAAGGCCTGGCTGCGGTATAACAATATCGTTGTTATAGCCGTTTTTTTTATATCTATACTATAATTAAAATTATTATTCAGTAATAACGCAGGAGAACACTGAAACATGGCCAATAAGAAAAAAACCGCCAGCAAGAAAAAAGCGACTGCCAGGAAAAAATCTGTCGGCAAAAAACGTTCATCAGCTGCCGCCAATAAAGGGGTTGCCACGCGCAGACGCAACGATCTTGCCAAAAAACTCAGGGAAGACCTAAAGGCCAGC
>JASFOS010000034.1:0-17768 GCA_050116415.1 Thioalkalispiraceae bacterium | reverse complement strand
CCAGGATCGGTTTGACATAAATTTGTGTCGGTGCCAGCAGGCATTCACCCAAAGTGCGGCCATCAAACGGCATGTTCAGATCGGCATTACTGACCTCGATAATTTTCCGGATCAGCGAGTAGCCATTGGAGTGAGCGCCGCTGGAGGCCATGCCAATCAACACGTCACCGGCACTGACCTTGCTGCCGTCGATAATCCGGCTTTTTTCCACGATCCCCACGCAGAACCCGGCCAGATCATAATCGCCTTTCTGGTACATGCCGGGCATTTCCGCTGTTTCGCCACCGGTCAGCGCGGCACCTGACTGTACACAGCCCTCGGCGATACCTTTGATCACATCACTGGCCGCCTCGATATCCAGCTGTCCTGTTGCGTAGTAATCCAGGAAGAAGAGCGGTTCGGCACCCTGGACGATGAGGTCATTGACGCACATGGCCACCAGGTCGATGCCTATCGTGTCATGTTTGTTCATTTGCATGGCCAGTTTCAGCTTGGTGCCCACCCCGTCGGTACCGGATACCAGCACGGGTTGCTGGTAACGATCCAGCGGTATCTCAAACAAGGCGCCGAAGCCGCCAAGCCCGCCCATCACTTCCGGGCGTTGTGTGCGCCTGGCATGCGGTTTAATCTTGTCAATCAGGGCATTGCCCGCATCGATATCGACACCGGCGTCACGGTAACTGAGAGAGGGTTTACTGGCTGGGGTTTTATCGGATGACACGCGCACAACTCCTGAAAGATGATGAAAACGACACAGCGCCGGGTTTGTTATCGGTGCATAATAGGGTAGTTTATCAATTCAACAGAGGGCTTGGAATCCAAAACGGAACAATGCCTTGAGAATAACGAGTGGATAGGACAGTAAATGCGTAAAAAACACCTTGCTTTTGGCGTGATGGCGCTGATGTTGGTCATTTTTTTATCAGGTCCGGCCAGGGCCGTGGAGGTAAAGCAGCTCTATGAAGAAGCCATTCCGGTGCTGAGCCAGGCCCGGGAAGAACGCTTTAGCGTGTTGCGCCAGGCCTTCCAGGACGTGTTGACCCGGGTATCGGGGCGCAGCGACGTGGCGTTACTGCCCGGCATGGACACGCATCTCAAGCAGGCCAGTCGCTATGTACAGCAGTACCGTTACCGCGGCAGCGAGGAACCGGTTATTGAACCGGTCAGCGGGGAACCAACGCGGCAAATTTTGTGGATCAGGTTCAACGAAAAGGCGGTCAACCAGCTACTCTATTCACAGCACTTGCCAGTATGGGGAAGAAACCGGCCCGCGGTATTGCTCTGGCTGGTGGTGGATGATGGCAAACAACGCCAGCTGATCAGTAATGACAGCAGTCACGAGGCACTCGCGTTGATTAACCAGCAGGCGCGCTTGCGCGGCTTACCGGTGCGCTTTCCGTTACTGGACCTGACCGACCGGGCGAATCTACGCATCAGTGATGTGTGGGCCAATTTTGAAGACACGATCCTGGCGGCTTCGCGCCGTTACCAGGCCGAAGCGATACTGGTTGGCCGGGTGTACCAGGGATTTTCCGGCGGCTGGAATGCACGCTGGAGCCTGTATAACCAGGGACGTCAGCAAGACTGGGAATCCGCTCATGAACAGCTACAAGGGATTGCCGTTTCAGGCATCAACCAGTCATCTGATTTTCTGGCACTGCGCTTTGCACGGGTGCAGCAGGAAGGCAGTGAAGGTCGCGTCCTGCTACAGGTCAACGAGGTGCAAGGCTTGGCCGCCTACAACAAGGTGCGTGATTACCTGTTGTCCTTAACCAGCGTGACCCAGGCGCAGCCATACCAGGTTGCCGGTAGCGAGGTGATATTCGAGGTGACCACGCGCAGTGGTCGAATCGGGCTTGAACAGGCCATTTCACTGGGTGCGACACTGCTGCCGGAACAAGCCGTTACTCCCGCCGCAAGTGGCCAGAAACAGGCCATGTTGTCACCCCAACTGGTATACCGCCTGATCAAGTGATGTTACGCCAGCTACCCAACCTGATTAGTATTATTCGCATCATACTGGTTTGGCCGGTGGTGGAGGGTCTGCTTGAGGGTGATTATGAAATGGCGTGGTGGCTATTTTTGATCGCAGGCATTTCTGACGGGGTAGATGGCTACCTGGCTCGGCGTTTCAACTGGCGGACTGAGCTGGGCGCCATGCTGGATCCGATTGGCGATAAATTGCTGATGGTCTGCAGTTACCTGGTACTTGGCTGGTTGGCGCAATTACCGCTTTGGCTGGTGGCGCTGGTGATCATTCGGGACGTGGTTATCGTGGTGGGTACCCTGGTTTATCAACGCATTACCGGTGACAAGGTGATCCAGCCTTTGTATGTCAGCAAGGTCAATACCGTGGTACAGATCCTGCTGGTGGTGGCCGTTATTTATTCGCTTGCCTTCTGGGTGTTACCCGGCGTGTTGATACAAATTTTAATTTTCCTTACTGCAGTCACCACGATAGTGAGTGGAACCAGTTACGTCGTGGTCTGGTCGCGTAAAATCAGAGATACAAAATCAGGGAGACAGGCCTAATGAGTGCGTCAACGAAATGGTTCTGGCTGGCGTTTGCGGTTTTAAGTGGTTTCTTGTGTTATATCCTGGCACCGGTACTGGTACCTTTTGCAATCGCCGCAATACTGGCATATATGGCTGACCCGCTCGCAGATCGCCTTGAAGCGCGCGGCCTGTCACGCACCTTGGCGGTCTCGCTGGTATTTACCATCCTGTCGTTGCTCGCCTTGATCGCCTTGCTGTTGTTTATCCCGTTACTGGAAAACCAGATCAGGATTCTTGCACAAAAAATTCCGTTTTACATTGACTGGCTGCAACAAACGGCTATCCCCTGGCTAAGTCACAAGCTGGGGCTGGATGAGTCAATCTTTAAACTGGAACAACTGAAAACTTCAGTCCAGCAATACTGGAAAACAGCCGGTGGTGTCGCGGCCCGGCTATTGGGGGCGGTTTCACGCTCAGGGTTTGTTTTAATCAATGTGATAGCAAACCTGCTGTTGATTATCGTGGTAAGTTTTTACCTGTTACGTGACTGGGATGTGCTTATGTCACGGATACGCGAGTTACTACCACGCCGTAGTGAAGCCGTGATTGTGAAACTTGCCCAGCAATCCGACGAGGTGCTCGGTGCCTTTCTGCGTGGCCAGTTACTGGTGATGCTGGCCCTGGCGTTCATTTATTCTGCCGGCCTGATGATGATGGGGCTGGACCTGGCACTACTGATTGGCATGCTTGCCGGCCTGGTCAGTTTTGTTCCTTACCTGGGGTTCATCGTGGGTATTCTTGCGGCATGTGTTGCGGCCCTGTTCCAGTTCCAGGAACTTTTGCCCTTGTTGTATGTTGCCATCGTATTCGGTGTTGGCCAGATGCTGGAAGGAATGGTGCTGACCCCGTTACTGGTAGGTGATCGTATTGGCTTGCATCCGGTAGCCGTGATTTTTTCCGTACTGGCAGGGGGGCAGTTATTCGGTTTTGTCGGCGTGCTGTTAGCATTACCGGTCGCGGCGGTAATCGCGGTATTGCTACGTTACCTGCATACACAGTATAAAAGCAGCGCCCTGTACGAATAACCACCTATATTGGTTTTAGTTTGATATGAGTTTCCAGCTTCCCCTTGGTATTACCTGGCGTGATCATGCCACGTTTAACAATTTTTATACCGGCAAGAATGCGCAGCTGGTCTCCAGCCTTGTGCTGGCCACTGAACCGTTGATTTACCTATGGGGTGAAGCCGGTTCCGGCAAGAGTCACTTGTTGCAGGCTGTGTGCCACAAAGCCAGTGAACAAGGAGGTTCACAGCAACCCCTTTATCTACCGATGCAGGAACTGGTTGAGTTGCCGGCCGCGATGCTGGAAGGCATGGAAGGGATGAACCCGGTGTGCATCGATGATGTGCAATGTATTGCCGGTAACCCGCAATGGGAGACTGCGTTATTCCATTTATTCAACCGTTTGCGTGATCAGGGGGTCAGGTTGATCATCAGTGCCTCGGCCGCGCCTGCTCAACTCGGCATACAGTTGCCGGACCTGGTGACAAGACTGGCCTGGGGGGCGGTATACCAGCTCCAGCCTCTTGATGATGACGGTAAACGGGTCGCGCTGCAGCAGCGTGCCACCCAGCGTGGTCTGGAACTGCCAGACGAAGTGGTGCAATACGTGCTGAAGCGCAGCGCGCGTGATATGAGCAGCTTGTTTGAACTGCTGGATAAGCTGGACGCGGCTTCGCTAGCGGCTCAACGCAAGTTAACCATTCCCTTTGTCAAACCGTTCCTGGACTGATGCGGCTAGCGGTTTTGTTTCGCTGCCAGTTTTACATAACTCATGCTGCCGATATAAATCAGCAAGCTGAGGATAATCTCTGCAATTGCATAGCTGCGGTCTTGCGGGGTAGTCCAGGCCTCACCGACACCGTGAATAAAGTAAAACAGGATTAACATGCTCATCCAGGCATGGGTATAAAGCTTGCCCTGCAACATGCCGAGCAAGGGAAACATCAATGGTAATAACAGGAAAAACAATACCAGCCATTTGGGCAGGGTAGAGGGCGACCATACGCCGTACCACATGATGAGCAATAAAATAAGCAGGCCATAGCCTGTCAGGGTTAACCAGCGAACCAGGGCGATTTTATTCATCATGTCACCTGTTGGATTAGCCCTGCATCAAGCTGTGCCCGGGTGGTTTCTGCCAGCCGTCTTCCCTGGACGATACAGAGTTTTTTCTCCGCATCACTGATAACATGATCGCTATTTACACCTGCCCAGTGACTGGCACCATAAGGGGTACCGCCTTGCTGTGTATCCATGAGCGGTGCTTCGCTATACGGCAAACCTAATAAGAGCATGCCGTGATGCAGCAAGGGCAACATCATGGAGATAAGCGTAGTTTCCTGTCCACCATGTAAGGATGAGCTTGATGTAAACACGCTGGCAGGTTTGCCGATGAGTGCACCTGATAACCATAAGGCACTGGTGCTATCAATGAAGTACTTGAGGGGCGCGGCCATATTACCAAAGCGGGTCGGGCTGCCCAGGGCAAGGCCAGCACATTCCTGTAAATCACTTGTCTGTACATAAGGTGCGCCACTTTCGGGTATGTCTGATTCAGTTGCTTCACACACGGTGGAGACTTCGGGCACTGTACGCAGGCGGGCCTGCATGCCTTCCACTTCTTCTATGCCGCGTGCAATGTATTTGGCCATCTGTGCCGTAGCGCCATGACGACTATAATAAAGAACCAGTATCTCTTTCATGCTCATAGAATTGACAATACGTTTTCAGGTGGTCGGCCAATAACGGCTTTGCCATCCTTGACGACGATTGGGCGCTCGATCAGTTTAGGGTTATCCAGCATGGCCTGGATCAATTCATCATCGGACAGGCTTTCATCCGCCAGGCCCAGTTCCGTGTAAAGGGCTTCCTTGGTGCGCATCAGCTGGCGTGGCTTCAATCCCAGTTGCTTGAGAATTTCGCGCAGGGTTTTTTCGTCGGGTGGTGTTTTCAGGTACTCGATAACTTCAGGCTCGACGTCATGTTCTCCCAGCAGCTGAAGCGTTTGCCTGGATTTTGAGCAGCGCGGGTTATGGTAAATTTTGATAGCCATTATTACTCCTCTTGAATTTACTGAAGTATTCTACAGGCTGTTGCCTTGACAGCCTATAGGGGCGCTGCTAACTTCAATGAAATGTTGTAACACCCCCAAAAGTATGAAGTTAAAGATATTTTTTAGACGTCCTGGCGTTGCTCCCCTGGGAGTATCCTTCCTTTTTTTGTTTCTTTTTGCGTGCACCACAATGGCGCCTGTACAGGAAATGAGCAATGCGCGACAGACCCTGCGCGCTGCGGATGATGCGGAAGCCGCGCGTTATGCGCCTGAAATACTTGGAAAAGCCAGGGATTTACTGCAGGCCGCCGAGCAACAATTGGCAGCAGGTGACTATGAACAAGCCAGGAGCTATGCCTTATCGGCAAGACAAGAGGCGATTCGTGCCCGTCAAAAAGCCCTGTCCCAGCAACGCGACTGATGTTGAAATAGCGCCATTAGCGTGTAATATTATGATGTATTAATATTGAAATAAGAACATGGCCTGGTTCCTTGACAGTGACTTATACAGGGTGCTAGGTTGCGTAATACGTAAGAATTAATCCGGTTATTCGGTTTAAAAACAAACAAATGCGGAGTCTATACCAATGAAAACAAGCAAATCGCTGAAACTTTTAGGCATGATGCTATTAGCCATGAGCATAGCCGTTGGTTGTGCGGGTACACCTGAAGGAGGCGATCCTGCTGCAGCGATTGCCGCGGCCAAAGCGGCCAATGAACGCGCCAAGGCTGAAGGTTATGAATGGCGTGACACTGGCAAGCTAATCAAGAAAGCTGAAGAAGCTATGAAAAAAGGTGACAACGCAACAGCCATCAAGCTGGCTGACCAGGCGCGTGAACAAGCCGAGATGGCAGTGAAACAAAAATATGCGGAACTGGAACGTCTCAAGGCGGAAGGTATTCTCGGTGGCGATGAGATGGCGGCTACGGCATCCAGTTATGAGGTGGTTCGGGGTGACAACCTCTGGAACATTTCCGGTAAAGATTCCATCTATGGTAATCCCTACCAGTGGCCTTTGATTTACAAGGCAAACAGCAACCAGATTAAAGATGCGGATTTGATTTACCCAGGTCAAACACTGCAAATCGATACTAATCCTTCAGATGCCGATGCCGCAGCGGCCATCCAGCATGCTAAAACACGTGGTAGCTGGTCAATTGGTGTTGTGGAAGAGTCTGACAAAGCCTATCTTGCGCAGTAACTGGTTTTATTGCCTGGATTTAAATAAGGAGCCTTCGGGCTCCTTTTTTTATGCACCAATATTGTTTTTGCTTAACCACTCCTGGAAAAGGCGCTCTTCGTTTTCCAGTTCGTAACTGTTGATCAGCCCGCGGCGCATCGCGATGGATACTGCACGGGTGCGCAAGTTCATGGCTTCCCTGTTATCCGTGGCTGATTCATGTCCTACATTCAGCTTGTTGTAGAGTGACTTGAGCCGGTTTTGCGCGCCGCGACGAGACAGGTAGCGGCGTTGGGCAATCATGTTATCGGTCAGGCCAAGCGCGATATCGATCAGGACTTCATATTCCACGTCACTAACAGCACTGTGAGGTGATACCGAGCGTGCCTGGATGGTTTTTAGCTTGGGATCCAGCCAGCATTGACAATCATCAAATACTGCCGACGTGGCTTTCTTCAAAACATGGGAAGGGTTGTCTTTCAGTATATAACCGTACACCGTTTCTTCAGGAATAATTTGTGACAGGGAGCGAATATAGGTTTCATCACCATAGTGTGACCAGAACAGGATACGGGCGTTGGGGCGTAGTTGCCATAATCGTTTCGCCAGTTCGATACCGTTCATATCGGGCATTTGTAAGTCAGAGATCAGAAAAGGTTCGGCGTATTCGCTACAAATTTCCAGCGCCTTGTTGGCCGTGTCGCTCAACTCAAGTTCGTAGTCAGTTAAGGTTTTTAACAGGTATTCGCGATCGCGAGGATTGTCCTCTGCAATGACGATATGGGTTTTATCCGCCATGGGCAACTGCTTTGTGTTCTGTAGATATATTCATTGTGTCACTAGACTTATTAACAGGTATGCTCAACCTGAAGCAACTGCCCGTGGTGAAACGTGAAGCCCGCCATTGGTATTCTGCCTGAAGTGCCAGTGCGCGTTGGTTGATATTGATCAGTCCATGCCCGGATTTTTGCATGGCTTGCTGTAAATCAAAACCGATGCCATTGTCTTCCACGGTTAGTGTCAGGGTGTTATCAACCGGCTGTAAGCTTATCTCGAAACGCGAACACTGGGCATGCTGCAGGATATTGCTGACCAGTTCGAGGACTATTCGATAAAGGTTCAGGCACTGGTTATCCGTCAGGTAATCATCTACATGACGATCAATCGAGAGGAAGTAATCAATGGCAGAAGTGCGTGACAGTTTGCGTTCGAGGAATGAACGAATTGCGGCTTCCAGCCCAAGCATTTTTAACGATGACGGGTGCAGGTCATCAATAATGGCGCGTAAATTCGCAGTCAATTCGCGCAAGTTGTCCTGGATGGCCTGCAGTTCTCTGCGATCCTCTGCCGCTAATTCAGCTGAATGCTCAATTTCATCCAGTCGTCGAGTCACGTTTGCCACGTCAGACAGAAACTGGTCATGGATATCCATGGCAATCCGGCGGCGTTCCTCCTCCGCCCCTTCCAGCAGCTTTTCGGTAGCCAGCAGGTTCAGTTGCCGCTGGCTGATCAATGACAGGCAGGATGCCAGTTCATCCAGCTCGTCACGCGGTTTGCGTGGCAACTCGACTGCCGAAGGCCGGTTACAGAGATAACTGGCACTGGCGGTCAGGGTTTTAAGGCGTCGACGTGTCGATTTATTCATCCACAGGGAAAGTATAATGCCCAGTAACACGCAAAGCCCCAGTACCGAAATAGAAATATTGGCCAGCTGTGAAGTAATGCGGCTGATGTCTTCATTGGATTCGAGGTATATACTGCGTTTTTGCGCTTGCAGGCTGCGGTACAGGTAGTCCATACGCGGCAGCAAGCTGGCAAGAACGGGGGTGACCATGTTGATATCAAGATTGTCCCTGTACTGGATCTTGTTCGCCAGCTCACGCAGTTCTTCCAGGGTGGGTTTTTCTATCTTGTCCTGCAACGAAGGGTGCTTGAGGCTTTCGTTGAGGAGTCGGGACTCTTCCAGGTAATCGAATACCAGCTCTTCTGCTTCCTGGCGTGAGCTGTCCAGCAGCAACTCACTGGTATCCTGTAGCGAATGGATAGAAGAAATGCCGATTTGTAACTGGTCAGTGGCGCGCGCCCAGTCCCTGACGGTATCATTTTGTTGACCAATATCATCAAGATAGGAAAGGGTAAGCAGGATGACGAACAGGATCGGCACAATCAGCACCATCGGTGCCAGGATGATCTGGTGTTTGAGAGGCAGTGAACGCATAGAAGTAGAAGCTTGTTAAAATCAATAAGTTAATGATAGCGTAAATTCTTCAATATCCACTGTGTATAAGCACAGTGAAAGGGAAAAACAGAATGGTATACTTATATTACAAATATCAAGGTAATTTCCAGTAACAGGTATCAAAATGAAACGGTTCTACAGCTACTTACTCTTGTCCCTATTCCTGCCCGCAGTGGCAACCGCGGCCACACCCCGGGATCCCTACAAGTATTTTTTTAACGAAACCTGGAATGATTTCAGCGAGGAACTGGTTAATGCCCGTGAACAAGGCAAAAAAGGTATCATGTTTTTCTTTGAAATGGATGAATGTCCCTTTTGTCACTACATGAAGAAAAATGTCCTCAACCAGCCAGAAGTTCAGGCCTATTTTCGTGAGCATTTCCTGTTATTTCCTATCGATATCGAAGGCGATATTGAAATAGTGAACTTGAAAGGCGAAACCACCAAGCAAAAGGACTTTGCTTTTCGCGAACACCGTGTGAGAGCGACACCTGTCTTCATGTTTTACGATTTACAGGGTAACAAGATGCATCGCCATACCGGTAAAACCTCCGGGCCCGAGGAATTCATGCTCATGGGGGAATACCTGGTAAAAGATATCTACAAGGAGATGTCTTTTACCCGCTACAAACGCAAGATTCGTAACGAGAAGAAAAACTGATCATGCCACGAAGGGCGTTTGTCTGTATTTATGCTGTCCTGTTGTGTTTTGCCAGGCCTGCTTTCACGCAGGAGCAGGGTGAAACATTACCTGAACCCCTGACCCTGGAATATGCGCTTTCCTATGCGGATCGGGCACACCCCGACCTGGCCATGGTCGAGGCCGAGGTACAACAGGCCCAGGCCGAGCTCTTGCAAACCGATGCCGGCGATGACCTGGATATTCGGTTACAGGCAAAAGCACAATGGATTGACCCGGCCGAAGAATCTCCCTACCAGGATTCCGATAATCACCAGTTAAGTTTGTTGCTGGATAAGACCTTGTATGATTTCGGGCAACAGTCTGCAAAACAACAGGTCGCCAGCAGCAATTTGCAAAGCCGGCAGTTCAATTACCTGGATGCGCGGCAGCTACGTCGCCTGGAAATTATCCGGCGTTACTTTGATGTGCTATTGGCTGACCTGCTGTTTTATCGCTATAACGAGGAAATGGCCACGGCCTATGTCAGGCTGGACAAACTACAAAAACGCCAGCAAGTCGGCCAAGTCGGTGATCTGCAAATCCTCGAGCAAGAGGTGCTTTATCAGGAAATGCGTCGCAAACGTACCGCCAGTCGTAATAACCAGCGCCTCACGCGCAGCGCCCTGGCGATAGCGATGGGCAACCCGGATTTAATCGCGGACCGGCTGGCTGAGCCTGATTTATCTTTGCTGGCAAAGGAATTGCCTGAAGTCGAAGAGCTGCAACAACTGGCGCTGACCCAGAGCCCGGCCATCAGGGCCTTGCGAGCCCGTTTGAATTCGGCCCAGCAGGCGCTCGAACTGGCGCGCAATTCGGATAACCCGGTGCTCAAGGCTCAACTGGAAGCACACCGTTACGCGCGCGAAACCGGCTCAACAGATCCCTGGCGTGCCGGGCTTGTACTGGATATCCCGTTAAGCAAGGGTGGGCGTACCGATGCTGAAGTGGCCCGGCAAAAAGCCAAGCTTTACCAGGTACAATCCCAGCTCAGGAAAACTGAAATGGCAACACAACAAAATGTTCTGGCATTGTGGCTTGAAATGGAATCACTGAAACTCAAACGTGACGAGGCCCGTGCCATGACCGATTTCAGTGAGCTCTACCTCGACAAAACCCGTACCCTGTATGAAATGGAGGTACAGTCAACACTGGGGGATGCCATGATCAGGGTGACAAAAGCTCAGTATGAAGCATTAAAGGCCGATCTCGAGCTGGTTTATGCATGGAAGAAAATGGATGCCCTGACGGGTAGCATGATTAAAGAACAATAGACAGGTGCTGATATGAATAATCTCATCCAACACGTTATCGGTTTAACCTTATTGGCATCAAGTCACGCGGTGTTGGCACTTGAGTTCGATGCGACCACCGGCTGGGCAAACCGTATTGTAATGGGATCGCAGGTCAGTGGCATTGTGGCTGTTGTCAATGTCTCTCCAGGCCAGCAGGTTAAACAAGGTGATGTGCTGATGCAGCTGGATCAGCGCCTGTTCAAGGCCCGTTACAACAAGACCCGCGCCCAGGTTGCCAGTGAGAAGGAAGCACTGGACGAGGCCGAGCGTGAACTGGAACGTTCCCTGACTCTCTATGAACAAACCATCCTGGCCGAGCATGAACTGCAAATGGCCAGGAATGCACACAAGAAAGCAGAGGCCGACTATAAGAAAGCCCTGGCTGAAAATACCCATGCAAAACTTGATCTGGAATACAGTGCCCTGGTTGCGCCTTTTGATGCCGTGGTGCTTAAGGTGTTGCGTAATAAGGGTGAAAGCATCAATGCCCGGATTGAAACACCTTTAATGCTGGTCATCGCAGAGGCCGGGAAGATGAAAGCAACAGGGGCTGTCTCCGCTGAGCAATTAACCGGGATCAAAACAGGCCAGTCCGCCACGGTAACGATCAGTGGCAAGAATTATACGGGTAAGGTCAAAGCTATCGGCCTGGAGCCCGTACAGGGGGGTAAGCTTTACCCGGTCGAAGTCGAGTTTGCAACCGATGAACTGATCAGGGCAGGTAGCAGGGCCAGCGTTAGCCTGTAACCATGAGTTATTGTATCAAATGTGTTGTGAAAGGGCGCGTACAAGGCGTGTTTTTCCGTGCCTCGACACAGGATAAGGCGCGCGAATTAAACCTGGTCGGGCATGCCTATAACCTGGTCAGCGGTGATGTCGAAGTGGTCGCCTGCGGCAATGAAACAAAAGTCAGACAATTGCAGGAGTGGC
Source organism: Thioalkalispiraceae bacterium (assembly GCA_050116415.1). Lineage (GTDB taxonomy): Bacteria > Pseudomonadota > Gammaproteobacteria > UBA6429 > Thiohalophilaceae > JARRJY01. The sequence continues at coordinate 5,831 of JASFOS010000034.1, read as the reverse complement.
TATGGCAGGGTCCCTCCGCTGCGCTCGTGGAAGACGTGCTGTGCCAGGAAGTAGAAGTTGATGTGGAAGGCGGCTTCGTGATTGGTTAATTTGCTATTCCCCTTCTGTATTGATGGCCGCTATTTTTTTCAGTTTCACTGGTTGGACTTACAAGCGGTGCGCTAGACAGCAGTAATATCACAAGTAATCCAACGATTCCCAGTACCAGGCGCAGTTTTGGTTCATCGCTGTGCCGGCCTTTGAGCAGGTTAACAATCACTTTCCAGTGCAGAATCAAGTGCAGGGAGAGCACCGTAAAGAAAATGACGGAAATCCAGAAGTGGATATTCCCCCATTCGTGACGACTAAGGTGCCAGATAGCTGACCAGCGACCTGTCCCTGGGGGAAGCAGGTAATGAAGCAACACCCCGGTGGAGGTGAGAAAAAGGAAACTGATAAAGGCTATGCTATCGACAAGAAGAACTAGGGTTGAACGTTTCATCGTGTGCCCCCTGTACAGTGGTTGTTTATTTTTTAAACCAGCGCCTGTTTAACCTGTCCAGCACCTTGTCGCTGTAACGGTTGCTTCTCAGGCTGCCGTTGTATCGCTGTAGCGCCTCGACCAGGTCACCTTTTGATTTATCCAGGTAATATTTCAGTATGGTACAGCCCATCCGCAGGTTGGTGCGGATATCAAACAGGTTGTCTCCGGGACGACCGATTTCCTTCAACCAGAATGGCATGACCTGCATCAGTCCCTGGGCACCGGCACTGGAAATAGCAAACCGATCGAAATAGCTTTCCACCTCGATCACGGCCAGCACCAGTTCCGGGTGTACCCTGGCGCGGGAGGCTTCATGGTGGATTTGTTTCAACAGGCGCAGGCGTTTTTCGGTGTCGGGGATAAAGCGTGCCAGTCGACTGGACATATCCAGCAACCAGACTTCGGCATCGAAGCGGTCCCTGAAGCTATTACTGTCGTTGACCGCCTTGATCAGCAGTTCGCGTAACTCGGGATCCGGGGTGCTGCTTTCATCGGCAAAGCCGTAATTCGGGAACAGGCAAGCCAGCAAGACAAAACTTAAAAAAGTTTTAAATTGGGGACTTGCATTGAACATGTCAGTTAACCCAGCTTGTCTTTGACAAAATCAACAATGTTGTCCAGTGCTACATCCTGGCTTTCTGCATCGGCACGACCCTTGTATTCGGCGATGCCACTATCAATACTGCGATCGCCGATGACGATACGGTGCGGGATACCAATCAGTTCCATGTCGGAAAACATCACGCCAGGACGCTCCTTGCGATCATCCACTAGTACCTCGATGCCTTGCGTCAGCATCGATTGATAAATTTCTTCCACCTTCTCCTGTAGTTTAGGCGATTTATGCATGTTCATGGGCAGGATCACCACCTGGTAGGGGGCAATGGCTTCAGGCCAGATAATCCCCTTGTCATCATGGTTTTGTTCAATGGCGGCAGCGACCACGCGTGATACACCAATCCCGTAGCAACCCATGGTCATGGTCACGGCCTGGCCACTATCGTTGAGCACCGTGGCTTTCATGGCTTCACTGTACTTGGTGCCGAGCTGGAAAATGTGGCCTACCTCGATACCGCGTTTGATACTGAGTGTGCCTTTACCGTCCGGTGATGGATCGCCTTCCTTGACATTGCGGATGTCCACCGCCTGTGGCTCATCCAGGTCGCGGCCCCAGTTAACCCCGGTCAGGTGTTTTCCATCCTGGTTGGCGCCGCACACGAAGTCCGCCAGGTTGGCGGCACTGTGATCGACTACCAGGCGGAGTTGCAGGCCAACCGGGCCCAGTGAGCCGGGTTGGCAACCGGCTGCTTTTTGTACTTCTTCTTCGCTGGCAAAAGTTAGCGGTGCGCTGATGTCAGGCAGTTTTTCCGCCTTGATGACATTCAGTTCATGATCACCACGTAACACAAACGCCACCAGTTGTTGTTCAGCATCTCGCATGAGCAAGGTTTTGATACATTGCTGTGCTGATACCTTGAGAAATTCACTGATCTCTTCAATGCTGTGTTGGTTGGGTGTCTCAACCGTTTCCATTTCCTGTGTTGCTTCTGGACGAGCTTGCCTGGGTGGAATGGCTTCGGCCAGTTCCACGTTGGCGGCATAGTCACTGCTGTCACTGAAGGCAATATCATCTTCCCCGGAATTGGCCAGCACGTGGAACTCGTGAGACAGGGCGCCACCGATTGACCCGGTATCAGCAAACACCGGACGGTAATCCAGGCCGATACGTTCGAAAATGTTGCAATAGGTCCGGTGCATGATGTTATAGGTATCGTTCAACGAGTCATTATCCAGGTGGAACGAGTAGGCATCTTTCATCAGGAATTCGCGGGCACGCATGACGCCGAAACGAGGCCGGATTTCATCGCGGAACTTGGTCTGGATCTGGTAGAAATTGCTGGGCAATTGCTTGTAACTGCGGATTTCGTTGCGGATCAGATCGGTAATGACTTCTTCATGGGTCGGGCCAAAACAGAACTCGCGCTCATGGCGATCATTAATGCGCAGTAATTCCGGACCATATTGATCCCATCGACCGGATTCCTTCCATAACTCGGCTGGTTGTACCGCGGGCATCAGCACTTCCTGGCCACCGGCCTTGTTCATTTCTTCACGCACGATGTTTTCCACTTTCCGCAATACCCGCAGCCCCAGCGGTAACCAGGTATACAGGCCCGAAGCCAGCTTGCGGATCATGCCGGCTCTTAGCATGAATTTATGACTGGTGACTTCAGCATCGGCAGGAACTTCTTTCAGGGTGGCGAGTAATAATTGCGAGACGCGCATGATAATCCTTTGTTCAGTTATAGTTTGAAAGCCGGTATTTTATCCGTTTGCGGCGTGCTGTGCCTAGATATTAGCCTGATTTTTAGGTCTTGATGGGTAGCTAGTTAACGAGATGAACTGGCTTTATTTACGTGCCTTGCCCGCTTTATCGGCAGGCACTACGTTGGTATCACGGTGGTATTCGAGGGTTTCATAGGGAATGTCACCTGGCGGAGGCTGGTTGCTCACCTGCCATTGACCGTTGGCATCCTGCCACTTGTAGACCGTGGTGGTTTCCGGCGAGATGAGATCCCGGGTTTGATCTTTGACCTTTTTACCCAATTGCGGGTCCTGCCAGATATACAAAATGATACCAAGCAGGATAGCCGCCAATATGAAAAGGACTTTTTTCATTGTTCAGCGTTAGAAAGTGCTGCCATTCCAGCCCCACATGGCACGTGGTGCATCGGCAAATTCAATGTAAATGCGTTCTTTTTCTATGTCCAGCATGCATTCAACTAGCCGGCACAGCGCATCGGACAGATCCCTGGTTTTACTCTCCGGCAGGCCGATGCTTTTGAGTTCCAGGTAGGCACAGGCATCGGTGTCACCGGCAAAACTCATGGCAACAGGGGGCTCGATGGCCACCATTACGTAGCGTTCCGGTTTACCCAGTTGTTGTGCGACCAGCTGCGATGCTTCGGACAACAACTGTTTTTGCTGGTTTTCTGAACACGGCTGGTTGGTCTGGATTTTTAACAAGGGCATAGGAGTAGACAGTAGGACTTATTGACAGAATGTTTCGATATCTTCCCGGGCTTGCTGGATATGTTTTTGCCGCTCTTCTTCGGACATGGTGGTGATCGTGCCATCTTCGTTTTTGAAGCGCCGATAGACGGTATAAACATCCAGGTTTTTTTTGGCGGCCTCGCAATTTTGCTGGCGTAGCTTGGCCTGGCGGGCGATATCTTCTTCGGAGGGTTCCGCTTCAGACGCACCGCCCCCGGCACTGGTTTCGCCGCCGGTTGTGTCTGCCGAATCCACTTCGCTTGCGTTATCCGTGGCTTCCTCGGACAGGCTTTTTTTCAGGCCCTTGATACGTTGATAGGGGCGCTCATCTTCTGGCGGCTGCTGGGAATAGACAACATTGCCATCATCACCGTACCATTTGTAGGTGACAGCGTGGGCCGACAGGGTAAATCCCAGTAATAGTAAAGTGATAGCAGGAATCAATTTATGCATGGTAGTCGCCATTTTTTGTATTAATTTTAAGATGTTAATCAGAGTATTACAGGGAGTTTCCCCTTTGTAAATCCGGGGATCAGCGGCTGGTTCACAAAATTTGCGCTTTTCCCGTGAAATTAAAGGGTTATCACCATGAAAAGCGCAGATGATTGATGCAATTAACCGGGTATACTGATTATAATATGCAGTTTCTCAGTCCCTGAGCACTAAGCTAGGGTGGTGTTGAATCAGGCCCGGTTTCGGGTTTTTTTTATTATGGGGTTATTTTGACGTGAAACTCAGCGGCGCGGAAATCGTAGTCCAGTTCCTCAAAGATGAAGGTGTTGAATTTATGTTCGGCTACCCCGGCGGGGCCGTTTTGCATATCTACGATGCCGTCTTTCAGCAGGAAGAAGTCAAACACATTCTGGTGCGCCATGAGCAGGGGGCAACTCATGCTGCGGATGGCTATGCACGCGCAACCGGAAAGCCGGGTGTGGTGCTGGTGACTTCCGGGCCTGGTGCGACCAACGCGGTGACCGGGATTGCCACGGCACATCTCGACTCGATTCCCATGGTGGTGCTTACCGGGCAGGTGGCCACGCCCTTCATAGGTAGTGATGCTTTCCAGGAAGTGGATTCGGTGGGGATTACGCGCCCCTGTGTAAAACATAATTTCCTGGTGAAGGACGTTAAAGACCTGGCCATGACCCTGAAAAAGGCTTTCTACGTGGCGACCAGCGGTCGACCTGGCCCGGTCGTGGTGGATATCCCCAAGGATGTCACGGATCCCAACATCAAGATTGACTACGAGTACCCGAAGGAAGTGCAGATGCGCTCCTATAACCCGACGGTCAAGGGTCACCCGGGACAAATCAGCAAGGCCGTGGACCTGATCCTGTCGGCCAAGCGCCCGATGATTTACAGCGGCGGTGGCGTGGTATTGAGTAATGCCTCGGAAGAACTGGTGAAGTTTACCCGTACCCTAGGCTACCCGATTACCAACACCCTGATGGGGCTGGGCGCCTATCCGGCCAGTGATAAACAGTTCGTTGGCATGTTGGGCATGCATGGTACCTACGAAGCCAACATGGCCATGCATGATTGTGACGTGCTGATTGCCATCGGCGCACGTTTTGATGATCGGGTTACCGGTGACCTGAAAAAATTCTGTCCGCATGCAAGGATTGTGCACCTGGATATTGATCCGGCTTCCATCTCCAAGAACGTGAAGGTGGATGTACCGATTGTCGGCGACATCAAGCATGTGATGACGGACCTGAACAAGGCATTGAAAGTCGATAAACAAAAACCGGATGCCAAGGCACTCAAGGCCTGGTGGAAGCAGATTGATGAATGGCGCAGCAAGGATTGTTTCCGCTACGATCGCAATAGCGCCTTGATCAAGCCACAGTACGTGATCGAGAAACTGCACGAAGTCACCCAGGGTGATGCTTTCGTGACGTCTGACGTGGGGCAGCACCAGATGTTTGCGGCCCAGTTTTACGGCTTTGATAAGCCACGTCGCTGGATTAACTCGGGCGGTCTGGGCACCATGGGCTTTGGTTTGCCGGCAGCGATCGGCGCTCAACTGGGTAACCCGGATGCCACCGTGGCATGCGTCACTGGTGAAGCCAGTATCCAGATGTGTATCCAGGAGTTATCAACCGCTCTGCAGTACATGACGCCGATTAAGGTGATCAACCTGAATAACCGTTACATGGGTATGGTGCGCCAGTGGCAGGAATTCTTCTATGAGAGTCGTTATTCGCACTCGTATATAGATGCCTTGCCTGACCTGGTGAAACTGGCAGAAGCC
>JASFOS010000033.1:0-18045 GCA_050116415.1 Thioalkalispiraceae bacterium | reverse complement strand
AGTCAATGGTTCGGGCAGTGCATGCAGGGGATGGCTGGCGTGCGCCACGGCGATAAACTCGATATCCAGCAAGGGATCAGACAAATATTCAGCCGGCAGGTTGGCACCAATCACCAGATCGGCAGTGCTTTCCCGCAATGCATCTCCCGCTCCGGAGAGCACCACCTCGTTGAGTAAAACCCGGCTACCCTGGCACTCCAGGCTGAACGTCTTGAGTGCCTGGAAGATCTCCGTCATGGGAAACGCGGCATCAACCGCCAGGCTTACCTCGGCTTCCCAGCCTTGTTCCAGTTGCTGTGCCAGTTGTTCCAGTTCGCTGGCGGAATTGACCAGGTGGCGGGAACGTTCCAGTAATACCTGGCCCATTTCGGTGAGGTGGGCTTTACGACCCTCGATTTCCAGTAACCGAACCCCGAGCTGCTCCTGGAGGCGATTAACCGCATAGCTGATAGCAGACTGGCTGCGGTGTAATGCCCTGGCAGCCTGGGCGAAACCGCCATAATCGATCACGGCCTGGAAGGCACGCCATTGTTCCAGTGAGGTGCGGGAGTGCATCATATATCGAAATAGTTGATTAATTAAAACGATAATTTATGCTTTTTTATCAAAAATGTCGAGCCTATGATTCGTCTACCAACAGCAACTTCATCGACGAGGAAAACAGCAATGGAAAAAGTCACCCAGCTAATCGCACGTGTTTTGTTATCACATATCTTTATCCTGGCGGGGATCAACAAGATCTCGGGTTATGCGGGTACCCAGGGCTACATGGAGTCCGTCGGGGTGCCCGGGATGTTGCTCCCGCTGGTGATTCTCCTGGAAATTGGCGCCGGTATCATGATACTCATCGGCTGGCAGACACGCCTGGCTGCCTACGCGCTGGCCGGTTTCACGGCGATAGCGGCACTCATTTTTCACAGTAACCTGGCAGAGCAGATGCAGATGATCCTGTTCATGAAAAACTGGGCAATCGTCGGTGGCCTGTTATTACTGGCGGTTCATGGGGCCGGGGGGTTCAGTGTGGATAATCGCGGTAAATAAAGATACGGTCAGGCACAGTGCTTTAACAGCACTGTGTGACACCTGAGCAACTCAATTTCAACAAGCATTCGGGACAATCAAGATGAGTTTACTCGTTAACGGCCAGATGCAGAGCAACTGGTTCGAGAAGGAAACCCGCGATGGCAAGTTTGATCGCATGGAATCCACCTTTCGCAACTGGATTACCCCTGACGGGGCGCCAGGTATCAGCGGTGAGGGTGGTTTCAAAGCCGAACCGGGGCGTTATCACCTGTATGTTTCCTATGCCTGTCCCTGGGCCCACCGCACCCTGATCGTTCGTAAACTTAAGAAACTCGAAGAGTTGATATCGGTATCCGTGGTGGATCCGCGCATGGGCGATAAAGGCTGGTCGTTTGCGGCCTTTCCCGGTGCCACAGAGGATAGCGTCAATGCTGCCACCTATCTCTATGAAAATTATGTAAAAGCACAGGCCGATTTTACCGGCATCGTGACAGTCCCGGTGTTGTGGGACAAGCAACGACAGACCATTGTCAACAACGAGTCATCGGAAATTATTCGCATGTTAAACAACGCCTTTAACCAGTGGGCCGATGATCGTGTTGATCTATACCCATTAGCACTACGAGGTGAAATTGACCGGGTCAATGAGTTTGTCTACGACAGGATCAATAACGGCGTGTACAAGTGTGGCTTTGCCACCGAACAGCAGGCCTATGATGAGGCATACCAGTCATTATTTTCGGCATTGGATGAGATGGAGGCCAGGTTAACCAGGCAACGCTACCTGGCCGGTGAGTTAATAACGGAAGCCGACTGGCGTTTGTTCGTGACCTTGCTCCGTTTTGATGCAGTCTACTACAGCCTGTTCAAGTGTAACCGGCAGCGGATTGATGATTACCCGGCATTAAGCAATTACTTGCGTGAGTTGTATCAATGGCCGGGTATCCAGGAAACGAACAACATGCAACATATAAAAACACATTATTACTACAGCCTGACACAGCTCAATCCCTCGCGAATTATTCCACGTGGCCCGCTGCTGGATTATTCACGTTCCCATAACCGGGCTCAACTATCAGGAGAGTAAACAATGCGTATTGTCGAAAGCATATTAACCAGTGAAGGTGATGGCGCAGAAGTTCAGCGTCTGTTCCCGATACGAGCCGGTCGTATGAACCATGATCCGTTTGTGCTATGGGACCATTTTATGCTTGAAAAAGGGACGGGGTTTCCAACCCATCCACATCGCGGCTTTGAAGCTATTACCTATATCTTCGAAGGCAGCATGGAGCACAAGGATAACCTGGGTAACCATTCCAGGGTATACGCCAATGGCGCACAACGTTTTACTGCCGGTAGTGGTATTGAACATTCTGAAATGCCGGATGAACAACAACGCACCACAGGTATCCAGCTCTGGATTAACCTGCCGCAACGGTTGAAACAACTGGATGCTGATTATCAGCAAGTCGATCAAGGCAGTATTCCGGTGATAGAACAACAGGGTGCGACGGTCAGGGTGATTGTTGGCGAGGGTTCGCCGTTACAGTTACATACCGCGGTGCGTTACCTTGATGTAAGCCTTGAGCAGGGTAGTGAGTTTATCGAGCCGCTACCTGCTGGTTATCAGGGCGTGCTGTACGTGGTAAGTGGTTTATTGCAGTGTAACGGCGAGCAGGTGAAAACAGGTAATGCGATTTACATCGAACAGGGTGATAGTGAGATTCAGGTGCGTGCAGAACAGCCGTCGCGTTTCATGTTTTGTATTGGTCAGCCTCACCACGAGCCGATACGCCAATGGGGCCCGTTTGTGGACTGATAACGAGAGGCAAGCTTAGATCTTGATATCGATCCGGCGTTGTTGCAGGCGTTGATCCTGATGGCGCTTGCCAGTATTGCGGCGACGTTCGCGATGGCTGCGCGTGTCAAGCAGCACTGACTGCTGCCGTTTGCGGCGCTCACCCTGGCGCCGTTCCTGGTTTCTCCGGCGTTCTGCGTTGACCGGGCGGATTTTTTCGTCAGGCGCACGATTCTTTTGTACAGGCCGGGAAGGCGCAACGCCGGCCACTTGCTGGGTGGTGGCCGGTTTCTCATTGTCAGCCCGTAATCGTTGCAGGTTGACGTCATCAGGCAGTAAGTTAACGGTCGTCATGATGTATTCCTCTATTTATTATTATAGCTGAAAGCGGGAGTCGCATGAATAGCCATTAGCCTGAACCTGCCTTGTCGAACCCGGTCGCAATACCGTTGCCAGCTGATATGGTAGCGTGCTCCAGGGAATGCTATCTTTTTAAAGTGAAACTCTTTTGCCGTGCACGAGTCACACTTACATAACAACAAGGAAAACCAGGCTGGACATGAAAAAATCAATAAAATTCCAGATTTCATTCGCTCTGGCAACGCAATTTATTGTTTTGTTATTGATTGTTTCCTTTACTGTATATGCATTGAATTTACGCAAACATGATTATGCGATTTTGAACCTGGCAGGCCAGTTACGTGTTCTGAGTCAAACAATCGTGGCACAAAGTTATAACTACGTAGAACGGGCACCACGTGACTATGACAGCTATCGCCGTGACCTGGGATTATATAATCGTGATTTGCAGTCTTTTATCACGGCTTATGATCGTATTATCAATTCCTTCAAGGCCAGGCAACTTGGTCCGGATTTGTGGGGTGCTTCAGCCCTGATTAATCCGGCCAGCCAGGACAGGAAAATACCTTCGTTGCTTGATCCTGAAGAAACCATCAAATGTACCTGGGATAAACAATCACGCAACCAACTAGATGTTACGGCCTCAATCTGGCAAAGATTTAAAGGTGAATTACAGAACGAGCTTGGCAATGACAGGCAGGCGCCCCGGTTGGAAGCAGCAGCAAAATATATCATTTTCCATGAAACCGAGTTGCTTGAAACCGCAACCGATCTTTCATCGGCATTTCGCGCCATGATGGAAGAAAAGCTGAATAATATAAACCTCTGGAACCGGGTCGCGATCCTGGTATCACTGTTGATTGCCTCGACACTGGTTTACCTGCTATATAGAAAAACCTTCAAGCCACTCGACAGTACAGTAAAGGCATTCAGGAAAATTGCGCAGGGCGATCTCAGCCAACAGGTACCTGTCTCAGGTGGGACGGAAATTAGCAGCCTGATCCTGGCGTTCAATGCCATGACCCAGCGACTCTCATCGTTGTTTCATTTAACAGACAGGATTAACCAGGCAACAAACCTGGATGACACCCTGAAATTTGTTTGCGAGGAGTTTCGCGCCATGTTGCCCATTGACTGGGTCGGAATGTTACACATTGCACCGGGCGAACAACACGTGGTGCTGGAAAGGCAATATGGGGATAAACAGACCTCTTTCCACGAGAATGATAGCTTCCTGTTGATGAACTCACCTTTTCACGTGGTGCAGGAAAGTGGTAAGCCTCTGGTGATTAATGATGTTCGCCAACCTGAAAGTATCTTTAGCAAGAACAGTTTAGTGACGGCGCTGGATGAAAACGGCCTCGGTTCAGCCATTTTTTTTCCACTTGGCAAGCAAGGGGAAGAACAGGCCGTACTGGTTTTTGCCGCACGGCAAAAAGAGCAATATGCTGAAGAACACATCGAGTTACTTGAAAATATCGCAGCCCAGGTCGGACATGCCTTCAATAAGACGATCGGTATGGAAAGCCTGGTGATCTCGGCCGTCGAGGGATTAGCAAAACTGGCAGAGAACCGCGATCCGGAAACGGGTGATCACCTGGTTCGCATGAGCTTGTATTCGGCTATCATTGCCGAACAACTGGGTGAAGCCGGCCAATACAGTGATAAGGTATCTGCTTCCTATATCCGGGATGTTTTCCGCTTTGCGCCGATGCATGATATTGGCAAGGTCGGCGTCCCTGATAGTATTTTATTGAAACCGGGAAAGCTCGATGCGCACGAGCGCAAACAAATGGAAATCCACCCGGTTATCGGCGCCGAGGTATTGAAACGCTGTGAACAACAAGTACAGCGTGCCGGCCACAGTATTTTTCGGGTGGGAATTGAAATCGCCGAAGCGCACCATGAAAAATTTGATGGCAGTGGTTATCCTTACCAGCTTAGTGGAACAGAGATTCCATTGTCGGCCCGGATTGTTGCCGTGGCCGATGTGTTTGATGCGTTGACCTCCAGGCGTCCCTACAAGCAGGCGTGGAGTATAGATAAAGCGCTGGCGCTAGTGGAGGAACAAGCGGGCCAGCATTTTGACCCGGTTGTGGTGGAAGCGATGCAGGCGGCCATGCCCAGGATCCTGGAAGTTTACAACAAGCACAAGCATGTTTAGTGCTCGGGCAGTTTGCTGCGTAGTTCCTCGCGGTCGAACCACCACTGGTCCGCGACCATGACATTGATGATTTGTGAAAGCCGCGGCAAAAATACGTCGGGGTCTTTCAGTTCCAGGCGAAGCATCCAGGCATCCAGTTGTTCCTGGTTCTGTACATTACTGTGGCGTTGAGCCACTTTGGTCAGCAAATGCCTGGTCAGGAACGTAATACTTTCGTGTTTTTCTTCCGGTGCGCGAATGTCCGCAATATAGTGTGCACTCACTGCAGCGACAGCGGCGCCATCCGAGTCCGCTGGTGTCTCATCGACGATATGATTAAGCATGGCAACCGTGGTATCAACTTCAATCGGGTAGGTCACCGCCAGCCACACACCCTGGCCCAGTGCCGCCAATGAGGCGGGTTGTTCACATTGAAACAGGACGTTACAGGTCTCAACCGCTTCTTGCCAGCACTCGTTATTGATAAACACGTCGAAGCAACCGCGTGCCTCGGTCCAGGCTTCTTCCTTTTTTTCCAGAGCCAGCAAGGTTTCCGCAATGTCCAGCTTGATACGACTGCGATCCAGTTCGCCGGCGGATTCATCCAGGCCGGCCAGTTGTGCCTGCAGGTGTTCCAGGCGTTCTGGCAGGGATTGGCCTTCTGCGAGGGGGCTGTGGGTAAGGTTATCTAGCTCCTGTTCAGGTGTTGTCTCATTCATAACGTGCTCAATCTTGCTTGTTAAACCAGGGCGGCATTGTAACCGATTTAAAAGCGGTTGTCTGAGTGTGAAATCGGAGTAAGATAATAATTACCCTATAATAATACCGGTATATCAGGAAACAGTTGCATGTTAAATGAAGTTACCATTACGGAAACGGGACCAATTCTAGGACGCTTGTTGTGGGCATTGCTGGCCGGTTGTGTCATCGGGCTTGAGCGCTCTGTGCATGGACGACCAGCGGGGTTACGTACCCATGCGCTGGTCTGTATGTCTTCCAGCTTGCTGATGCTGTTGACTGTCTACCAGTGGGAACTATTAAAGGGTATGCCGCTGGAAACCATTCGCGTGGATCCGACACGAATGGCACAAGGTGTAATGACCGGCATCGGTTTTCTCGGCGCCGGTGTTATCATGAAAGAAAAACTCACTATACGCGGTTTAACCACAGCCGCTTCAATCTGGATGACGGCAGCCATCGGTATCATTATCGGCATGGGCTTCCTGATGCCGGCCCTGTATGCCACGCTGTTAACCCTGGTGGTGTTAAGTATCCTGGGCTGGAGTGAACGGCATTTACCTACCCGGCGTTATGCGCGTTTGAGCGTGAGTTTTAAACAATTCGAAAAATTGAGCAAGGATGAACTTTATCAACTGATTAAAGAACATCATATTGCAGCGAGCAGTCCCAGTTATGAACTGGATGAAAGTGGCGAGGTTTTCCATTACCAGATGACCATCAATACCAGTAAAACGGATGCTTTTAATACCTTGTCCAACAAGCTTGCCGAAATTGATGCCGTCAAGTCCTTTACCATCCAGCCAGTGGGTGATTGAGGACAGTTATTTTCTGCCGGAAGTAAAAAGAGTCTCTACATCCAGCCAGATCCCGTTATCATCGGCCAGTTGGCTGATATTGTTCTGATGTTTAACCTGGAACCGGGTGCGTTCTGCTGCTGCCAGTTGATCAATAAAACCACGAAACGCGGTATTGCGGATCAGTTCCCACCAGTCATTGATACCGTTCAAGTGATGCCCCATTTGTTCCGTTTCGATCTCGATACCACCAAACCCGGCTTGCTCCAGTAAAGCCCGGCATTCATCTTGCTGCTTGAGTCGTTGCCAGCTCATCTCGGGGATCTCGATACCAAACGCCTGCAAATCTTTTCGAAAAATGTCGGCCAATGGCTGAAAGGCATTGGGAGAAAAACTGGTTAACATGATAGCGCCGCCCGGTTTCAGTACCCGGTGCCATTCTTTCAGGCCAGCCAGCATATCGTCGAAAAAGAATAAGCCGAAGGAACAGGTTACATAATCGAAATAGTCATGCTGGAACTCAAGGTTCTCACCATCCATAACATGGAAGTCCACGTTGCTTAACCCGGCACGCTGCAGATTCTGGGATGCCTTTTCCAGCATCGCTTCGGAAAGATCGACGGCGTGCACACGGCCACCCGGTAAAATGGCCTGTGCCGCAGGCAAGGCAACCGCCCCGGTGCCGGTGGCGACATCAAGTATTTTACTGCCCGGGATCGGTTTAAGCTTGCTGATCAGTCTTTCACCGCAAAAAGGAAAATAGCGTTGCGACGGGTTATCGTAACCCCCGGCAACCTGGTCAAATAGGCGGGTGATGGTTTGCTTGGTGGTTATGCCCATGTCGAGCCTCGAAAAATCTAAACTTAGAGTATATCGTATCGGCGACTAGTCCGGTACGATAGACAAATCGCACCCAAGTTTTGCTTTGCAGACTATCTAAAAGTACCAAGAGGTGAACAATGAGCGAAAATTCTTTTTCATCATTGCTGATGGCTATACTGGAAGGCCTGTCTGCGCTATTTGTCTTCCTGGTTGGGCTGAGTGTTCTGGCGATTGTTGTTCTCTATCTCGTTGATGTTAGCCAGTCAAAACATGCGATCAGGCGCAATTATCCTGTTATCGGGCGTTTTCGGTATTTGTTTGAACGTCTGGGCGAGTTTTTTCGCCAATATTTCTTTGCCATGGATCGCGAAGAGTTGCCATTCAATCGCGCCCAGCGAAGCTGGGTGTATCGTGCTGCAAAGAACACCACCAACACGTCGGCATTTGGTTCAACCCGGGATTTGAGAATTCCGGGTACCGTGCTGTTTGTCAATTCGCCTTTTCCTGCGCTGGATCATGACGTGGTTGAAACTCAACCGGTTACGATTGGTGAACAGTGTAAAAAACCCTATACCACCCGTTCATTGATCAATATTTCAGGGATGAGTTATGGCGCTATTTCAAAACCAGCGGTACTTGCCCTATCCAGAGGCGCCTATCAGGCCGGTTGCTGGTTGAATACCGGGGAAGGGGGACTGTCACCTTATCACATGGAAGGTGGCGCTGATCTGGTGTTCCAGATCGGGACCGCTAAATACGGTGTAAGGAACGAACTTGGGGAGATGGATGAGCAACTGCTTAAGGTCCTGGCCGATGATCCCTGTATCGTGATGTTCGAGGTCAAACTGAGCCAGGGCGCAAAGCCAGGTAAAGGTGGTATCTTGCCGGGTTCAAAAGTTACCAGCGAAATCGCTGCGATACGTGGTATACGTCTAGGTGAGGATTCGATTAGCCCAAACCGGCATCCCGAGATTAACTCAGTTGACGAATTGCTGGATTTTATTGCCCGGGTAAAACTCATCGTTGAAAAGCCGGTTGGTTTTAAAACCGTGTTGGGGTCTTCTCTATGGCTGGATACCTTGTTCGAGGCAATGAATAAACGGGGAATAAATACCTTGCCGGATTTTATTACCCTGGATAGTGCCGATGGCGGCACCGGGGCGGCACCGATGTCATTAATGGATGATGTCGGTCTGCCATTACGTGAAAGCCTGCCGATACTGGTAGACAGGTTAAACCAGTACGGGTTACGCAAGCGCATCAAGGTTATTGCTTCTGGCAAGCTGGTAACCCCTACGGATGTTGCCTGGGCATTGTGTATGGGTGCAGATTTTATTAACTCAGCAAGGGGGTTCATGTTTGCACTGGGTTGTATCCAGGCCATGCAGTGTAACAAGAACACTTGCCCAACGGGTGTCACTACCCACGATCCACGTTTACAGAAGGGCCTTAACCCTGAGGATAAATCGGTGCGCGTCAAGCAATACGTGGATAACCTTACCCGGGAGGTTGGCATCATTGCCCACTCCTGCGGGGTGCGCGAACCACGCGAGTTACAACGTTGTCACGCACGCCTCGTCACGCAAACCGGTGTATCCCTTGCGCTGGATGAACTGTACCCCGATGTGAAGCAGCAGTTGTAAACTTTGATAACTAACCTTTACCGCTGATATGCAGAATAGACATGCAGGCCTGTTGCCCGAAATGTTTCAGACTTTCAAAGCTGTTAGCATCGAGCGCACGGCCGCTGGGCTGGCGGTCCGCATAAAACAGGCCGATGGGTCGACCATTGACGACTACCGGGCTAACAAAAAAATTATCTGTACCCAGCGTTTCAATTAATGAACCGGGTAAGATTTTTTTATATTCATTGATGTTTTCATGATGTACCCAGATGGATTGATTTTTCTCCAAAGCATGCTGAAAAATATTCGGGTTAACTTTTATGTTGAATGAAAAATGGCGTGCAAACTGTTCAGCATTGTTTCCCAATGCATTCTTGGCGCGTAACAATGATTTGTCGGGTGTTAGCATGGCAAATACTGCCCGGTCCATACCTATCCCGCGATAAATACCTTCGAGGATAGTTTCCATGATCAGGCTGAGGTTAGGGTTCTCGTTCAACATCGCGGATAGATCACGCAAGATGTTGAGTTGCAACATGGGATCGGGTTCTGGAAATTCTGACAGATCAATCTGCTCTTCTTCGATATACTGACTTTCATCATCGGGTGAAGGAATGAGTTTTGCTGCACTGGTGGCACCGTACTGTTGAGCAGTTGCCACCGCTTTACGAGCGTTATCGTGTACCAGTTCCCTGGTTTTTTCATCAGACAGGTTCAGGTGTTGTGATATTTTGGCCAGCACCACGCGACTTTCGTTGCTGTTCCAGCCATTCATCGCTTCCTTGGCCATCTCCTGGGCCAGGGTGATGTTTTGAATGCGGGGGTTTTTTAATAACGGCTTGTTAACCGCACTATTTAGCAAATCACCAAGATGCCAGTCGCGAGTCAGGCCGACTGTTAATTGCTTGAAGGTGAAGCCCAGCACTTTAAGTTGTGCGGTTTCCGCATCACAATCTTCTTCTTCCATGACTTGCAGTAGCTCTTCGCCTTCCTTCCCGGCAACACACCAGAAGGCCATTTCACCCAGGCGGTAAAGCAATGAAGCGATGAAGACCTCTTCGGGTGATTCATCACCACGTTGTTCGGCAAAAGATCTGGCCTGTTCAGCAGCATGGAGTGATTGCGCCATAATGCCGTGGACGTATTCACGTGGACCACTTTTCAACAAGGCATCAATGATCGCCAGCGACAGGCTGATAGTTCGAATCGTATTAAAGCCGACAAAGAAAACAGCGCGGCTGATGGTGTTTATCGGTACCTTGGCCGGGTTATAAACAACACTATTGGCAATCCTCAATATACGGGCAGTGAGAGAGGCATCCTGTAATACGACGTGTGCCAGGTCACTGGCCGATGTTTCATCGTCTTCAGTGACTTCAGAGACCGCGTTGACCGTGTTTTTGAAAATGGGAATTTCCTGGTCGCTAATGCGATGCACCCAGGCTTCAAGATTTTTCGACATTACCCTTCCAAATATAACGCTTGGGAGTTTGGGTTCCCTGTTACCAAATTTAAATTATAAGTGATTATGGAGCGAACTCGTAACTTATATAGCGGCTTGATGGAAGCCAGTCTTTAGGACTTGTTCGGTAAAAACTGTGCGTAAATAAAAGCCGCGTGGTAATGTGAGATCCAGCAGTCCTTCCTCGTTATGGGTTGTTATCACGCTACTGGAAGAGGCGGCCTTGGGGCGGATTTGTAAATACTGCCCATCACGCGCCGAGATGGTCGCGAGCTGCCCTGTGCAAATTTTATCCATATGTTCTTCCCAATCCTGCCTGAGAATTGCTTCCTGCTCAGGGGAAGGGCTCCATAGCATAGCCTGGCCGATACGGCGTTGTTCAACCGGGATAGACACATCGGCTTCGATCGGTACCCACAATACCCGTTTTAACTTGTTGCGTACCCAGGATCGTTCCCAGCTTAAATCATGGTTGTGCTGCAAAGGCACCGTGCAAACGTAGGTTGATTCCCTGGGCTGCCCGCTGCGATTGACGGGCAGGGTCTTGAGCTCAATGCCAAGGTACTGAAAGTCAGGTTCAGGCAAAGATCCGGCCGTGGCACCCAGCGCTTTTTCGAGTAATTGTCCAATCCACCCCTTGGCATGATGCAGTTTGGTCGGCACCTGTTCATCCAGCTGCTCAGCCAGTTGCCATAACCTCAGGCCGGCAAGTTGTCTTGCCCGCTCCAGCAGTTCGGTTTCTGTGGTGGGTGGAGTCTGTGAGACTGGTTGCGCCATGCTGGTATTGTAGGCCAGCATGGCAGTGCTGAAAAAGCCTAATTTAACTGCTGAACTGCAGGGTGCGAATCCTGTTCTTCAGGCAGGAAATAGATTTGCTATTGTTCAGCGTGCAGTCCAGGTGGTGTACGGTTTCCTGTTTACCAGTATGAATGGCTTTTTTGCTTGCGGTTTCTGAAGTACTTTCTTCGTCAACTTCCACGCCAGAAATAATTTCATTTTCAACCAGTTCCACTTCAAGCACGTTATTGGTGTATTCAATAATGAACGTCTTACCGCTTTTCGGCGTGATCACGGCTTCGGTGTTGTAAGTGATGATTTCGCTGCCGGTGTTGCGTTCCTGTTCATTGGAAATACACACCAGGGTTTTGTTGCCGGTTTTCTTACAGTTACTATTGGCAGAGGGCAGGTAACCCGCGGGACGTTTACGTCGAACCCAGGAAGCATTGGCAATGGTTTCAATCAGGCTGCTGGAGGCGGCCGGTTTGGGTTTGGCGGCGGGTTTTGCCGTGGCCTTGGCCGGTTGAGGTTCACGCCTGATCTTGGCGGGCGGGCTGTTCGCGATTTCCCTGGCCAGTTTCTTGGCTTTGCGTTCGGCCTGGTAATGTCCGAGTTGTGCGGCTTTTTTATACCAGTACAGGGCCTTGTCAGTGTTCTCGTCGATACCAATGCCGATCTCATACATGATCGCCAGTTGATACTGGGCACTGGAAACGTTACTGCGGGCTGCTTCGCTCAGCAGCCTGTAGGCCTTGCCGAGGTCTTTTTTGATGCCGCGCCCCTCCAGGTACATTTTGCCGAGACGGGCCTTGGCTGATTCGCTGCCGCCATCAGCGGCTTTTTGATACCAGTTGGCAGCCTCATCGAAATTCTTTGCCGTGCCACGGCCACGTTCATACATGCGGCCGACTTCGTACATGGCTTTAATTTTACCATTTTGCGCCTGTTCCAGCTGGGACTGGAAGCGTTGAACCAGGCCCCAGTCAGCCCGGTTGGCCCAGCTGTTTTCACTGAAAACAAGTGACATAAACAGGATCAGGCTCAATCCCAGCAGTAATAAGGGTTTGCTGTTATGCGGTTTTGTATCCATCATCCTAAATCCCTTTTTGCGGTGTTTTTTTGGAGGCAAACACTGACGTGTTTATCTCTATAATTAGCGTGGTTATAGAGGTTGTCGGCGTATTTAACGGCAAACTTTAGGATTTGAGGATGATTTTATGACGAAGTTTCAGGAGGAGGCGGTCCAGTCACCGGATTTACCACCGCGTTTTTCCAGCAGTCGAATGCCCTCCATACACATACCCTTATCCACGGCTTTGCACATATCGTAGATGGTCAGCAGGCCAATTTGTACCGCGGTAAGCGCCTCCATTTCCACGCCGGTCTGGCCGCGGGTTTCCACGGTGGCTTCGCAACGCACCCGGCTGGCTTCGGTATCCAGGGAAAAATCAACGTTAATCCGGGTGAGCATCAGGGGGTGGCAGAGGGGGATAAGTTCCGCGGTTTTTTTCGCTCCCATGATGGCGGCGATACGCGCAATCCCCAGCACGTCGCCTTTTTTATGACCACCTTCGGCAATCAGTTGCAAGGTTTGCGGCAGTATCCGGATATAACCTTCACAAACAGCGACCCGGTGGGTTTCGTTCTTGCTGCCCACGTCCACCATGTGAGCCTGGCCTTTGTCATTAAAATGGGTGAAATCAGTCATAATCTATCACTTTTCGTGGAAGGTTTAGTTAAGACCAGGGTGAGAAATCGGTTAAACTAACCAACTATACTGAGTCGCCTGGTGCTCAGAGCTTGTTATATTCAGATGTTTCAGAGGTATCCATGTCAAAACCCGCTATTCAGGTCCGATTCTTCGCCAGTTTACGCGAACAAGTGGGGGTTGGTGAAGTTGAATTAGCCCCGGAGTCGGTGAAAACCGTCGCGGATGCCTGGCAACAGAGTACCCACCAGGCGGCCATGCCGGCCAACACCCTGATGGCGGTGAACATGGAGTATGTGGCAGCGGACCACCCGGTTAGCGAGGGTGACGAGGTCGCTTTTTTCCCCCCGGTGACAGGAGGCTAGCCGATGCTGATCAAGCTGTTCGCCGAGGCCTTCGAGCCATACCAGCTGCTACAGGACTACCAGCAGCGACTCGCTTCGGGCCAGTATGGCGCCACGGCGGTGTTCGTGGGCAGCATGCGTGATTTCAACGAGGGTGATGACGTGCAGAAAATGTGGCTGGAACACTACCCTGGCATGACAGAAAAACACCTGGAAAAAATCGCCCATGAAGCCATGCAGAAATGGGACTTGCTGGATGTATTGCTGGTACACCGGGTTGGCGAGATTGGCCCCGGCGAGCCGATTGTCCTGGTGGCTGCCTGGTCAGCGCACCGCGCGGCGGCATTCGAGGCCTCGCGCTACCTGATGGAAGAACTCAAGTCACGTGCCCCGTTCTGGAAAAAGGAGCAACTGGATAATTCCAGTCGCTGGGTGGCCAAAAATACCCCAGGTTGATTTAACATTTATCCTTGTAAATCACATACATATAGTCTAACTTTTAAACTACTTTGTTAACTATTAGACAATATCCATCATAATAATAAGGATATTATCATCGCTACTAGCCAAAGGGGGTTAGGCTAGATGGTTGTTATTGTCGTTTTATCCATCTCTGTTTCCTTGCAACTGGCTGCCGTGTTGGTTGCATTGCGTATGATGCGCACGGTCGGCGGCCGGCTGGTGTGGCTGACCTTGTCGGCCGCGATCCTGCTGATGTCGATCCGCCGTATCCTCAGTCTTGCCGACGCGATACGTGATTATCCCAATCCGAGCAATGCGCTGGACGCGGAACTCATTGCGCTCCTGATTTCCGCGCTGATCCTGATCGCTGTGATCAATATTCGCCCCCTGATTGAATCCATCAAGCAGTCCTGGAAAAAACTGGATGAACAAACCCAGCGCAACCAGCGGATCTTGCAAACCAGTCCCGATGGTTTTTTGATTACTGACCCAACAGGAATAATCCAGGAAGCCAATGCCTCGTTTTATAAAATGATCAACGACCAGGAAGGAGACGTGCAAGGCCAGAACATTGGTAATTTGATCTTGCATCAGGAGCAACATCCCCGACACGATTGGCTGGATGTGATTATCAACCTGGATGAGGTCAGGTTCGAGGACAAGCTGGCAAGGCGTCACCTTGAGCCACTGGATGTGGCGATCACCGCCAAGCACGTCGAATCTGATGGGGATGGTTTTATTTATATTTTTGTTCGTGATATTTCCGTTAGTAAAAAGGCCCAGCTGGAACTGGCCGAACAAAAACAACGTATACAGGTTACACTGGAGTCGATTGGTGACGGTGTGATCACAACCGATATCCAGGGCAATATCCAGTATATGAACCCGGTTGCGGAATCATTGGTGGGATATGTGCTGGAAGAGGTAACCGGCCAGCCGGTTACCGATATCGTTAAACTGGTCGATGAACAGGATCCTGGCGAAGTCATCAATCCGGTCATTGATTGCATGAAAAATAACAAGGGTTGCCTGTTAACGGATAAAACACTGCTGGTGTTACAAGGTGAGGACAGCCATTCTGTTGAAGTGGTGGTGTCACCATTGCGTAATGAGGAAAACAGCGTGATAGGTTCGGTGATGGTTATCCACAATGTTACCGTGCTTAAATCACTGGCAGAAAGCCTCTCCTACCAGGCCACGCATGATGCATTAACCGGGCTGGTTAACCGGCGTGAATTTGAGAGTCGCCTGGAGTCGGCGCTGACCTCCGCCAAACGCCATAACAAGGACCATGCCATGTGTTACGTGGATATGGATCAGTTCAAGCTGGTCAATGATACCTGTGGGCATGTTGCCGGCGACGAGTTATTAAAACAGGTTACCCAGCTATTACATGGCGTGGTGCGTGAAACCGATACCCTGGCACGGTTAGGCGGTGATGAGTTTGGCATTTTGCTGGAATCCTGTTCGTTGGATCAGGCGAGGCGCGTTGTGGATTCGATTTTTGATGTCATCAGGGAATACCGGTTCCAGTGGGAAAACCGCGTGTTTGAAATCGGTATCAGTATTGGCCTGGTCCCGGTAACGTCTGACAGTGGCAACCTGACGGATGTATTAAGTTCGGCAGATTCTGCCTGTTACGTAGCAAAAGAAAATGGACGTAATTGTGCGCACGTATTTGTGCCTAACGATAAGGCCTTGTTGCATCGTCGCGGCCAGATGGAGTGGGTGCAACGCATACAGCACGCCTTGCAAAATGACAGCTTTGAACTTTATGGTCAGACTATCAAACCTGCTTCTGAAAAGTTTAAAGATTCGCATATTGAGATTTTGTTACGCATGATCGATGAGCAGCAAAACCGGGTCAACCCGGCCGAGTTCATGCCGGCTGCCGAGCGCTATCACCTGATGCCGGGCATCGATCGCTGGGTGGTGAAAGAAGTTTTTCGTTGTCTCAGTAAAAGCAAGCGCTGCCATATTGAGGGTGCAGCCATGGTCAATATCAATCTTTCGGGGCAGTCGATTGGTGATGAAGAGTTTCTTCCCTATGTACTGGAATTATTCGAACAATATCCAGTTTCAGGTGAGCGAATCTGTTTCGAGGTTACCGAAACGGCGGTGATCAGTAATATCACGCATGCGCGAAATTTCATCTCGGTGCTGAAAAATTATGGCTGTAAGTTCGCACTGGATGATTTTGGCAGTGGCCTGAGTTCTTTCCAGTACTTAAAGGACCTGGATGTCGATTATTTGAAAATCGATGGCAGTTTCATCCAGACCATGCTGTATAACATCAATAACTATAATATGGTGGTTTCGATTAACCACATTGGACATATTATGGGTTTGCAAACCATCGCGGAATTCGTGGAAAACGATGATATAAGAAAGATGGTCGAGGAAGTGGGGGTTGATTTCATACAGGGTTACGTTATTGACAACCCGCACCCGGTGTTTCGAAAAGAATCAGAAGCGGCCTGAAAAATCACAAGGCCACATCCTTACTGGTGTGGCGTAACCGGCTGTTTGTTGTACGCCATGTCTGCTTCTACCGGCACCGCTTCGATGGAAAAATCCAGCGTTTCCAGGTCGCCGAAAATATAAGTCGGCCTGGCACCCACGCCACCCACGGTTCCCGGGTTGATGAACAGTGTCGTGCCACCTTTTACATGCTCGATTTGAGCAATTTCAGCTCGGTGGTCATGCCCGCAGCATACAATGTCCCAGTCGCCGGTGGTGGCCATGGCACGCGCATAGTGGGGGAAGTGCACCATGAAGATGCGCTTGCCCGCCAACTCGATACCGGCATCCTGGCCATGATAGTGCAGCGGGTTATCCGCGTCATGCGCGAGTTTGGCCATACTATACAGATCACCGGTGTTATTGCCATGGATGACGTGAATCGGCAATTCCATGGGTAACAACACCCGCAGCGTGGTGGGGGCGACTACGTCGCCACAATGCAAAACCGCCTCGGCCCCTTTGGCCTTGGCGTCTTTAACCGCAGCAGATAATAAAAAACGGTTATCGTGGCTGTCCGAGACAATACAGACTTTCATAGCGACAAACTGGCCCGTTTTAGAAGAACGGTTTTTCAGGTGCGGCCTGGTAACGTTCAATAGAAGAGAGGATCTCCTGTTTCGCCGCATCTACATCTGACCAGCCTTCCACTTTTACCCATTTGCCCTCTTCAAGATCCTTGTAGTGCTCAAAGAAATGCGAGATTTGCGCCAGTAACTGTGGTGGCACATCATCCGATGAGTTGATGTCCTTGTACATTTTGCAGAGCTTGGTGGTGGGTACCGCGAGGACCTTGGCGTCAGGCCCCGACTCATCTGTCATATCCAGCACGGCAATGGGTCGGCAAGTGATAACCGAACCACTGATCAGCGGGTTAGGGGTAATCACCAGCACATCAACCGGGTCCCCGTCTTCCGACAGGGTATGCGGTATATACCCGTAGTTACAGGGGTAGTGCATCGCGGTGTTCATGAAACGATCCACGAACATAGCGCCGGTATCTTTGTCGACTTCATATTTAACCGGGTCGCTATGTGAGGGAATCTCGATAATAACGTTGATTTCGTCCGGGGTATTGTCACCGGGGCCCACTCTGTCCAGATTCATAGTTTGCCTAGCCTCTGTTGCTGGATGGTTTAGAAAAACACGATATTCTAACAGTCCTGCTGGACAGTATGAAGAAGTTATACAGAGATAGATGAAGATTTTTGGGGCTCTTTAATGTTCACAAACGGTGCTATTTCGCAACTCCCTGAAAATCAGGGCCCGCATCATTGACTTGGCCAAAGTCAGGGATTAGTTTTAGTTGTAGCATTTTGGGCACAGGTGATCGAACCTATTTTAGGGAATGAATCAAAAAATAATATTCCTCTTTCAAGAATAAATACTACCAAATGGAGTAAAACAATGAGAATCGTATTGATAGGTGCGCCGGGCGGCGGCAAGGGCACCCAGGCGAAGCTTCT
>JASFOS010000032.1:0-18956 GCA_050116415.1 Thioalkalispiraceae bacterium | reverse complement strand
TACCGTTCTCATGTTATTTAAAATAGATATTGATACCATCAAGCTTATAACGTCCTTTAATACTATAAAAGATGTAAACAACACATCTTTTATATAAACAACGCAGTTGTTTTGTTCATATATAATGAAAGCGGAATCGTTAACATCACCAATAAATAAATAACTATAATATTCTTTTGGTTTTAAAAAATATCTCCATGCAATATAGTCAAAATCCTTTTTTAATGAGAATGTATGCAATTTATCGTAGTTGCCGTAATACTGTTTCACCTTATTAAGGTCACTATCATTCACAATCGAATATATTTTGCTTAGATAATGCTTGTTTATCGCATGGTATTTTTTTCTAGCAAAATCAACTAACTGCAAGATTGATCTTGCGGCTTTTAAATGCAATGTTTTACTCGTAATATGTAAATGATAGTTCGCGACGCGTGCGTATCGCGGCATTGTTCCAATTTTAATATAGTCAAGTCTTTTGAATAAGGCATTTGATTTACTATTTGGAAGTGTATATATGAAATCACATCCATTAAGCGCGTATTCAGTATGATGTTTAAGCATTTTCATAGCTGGGAGTACAGTACGATGCTCTTTATTCATAACTAGATCGCCAAATACGCAACCCCGTTTCTCTACATTGTTTACATAAAAGTCTCGCTCATACATGCATACACAGCCAACGTATTGCGCATGTTTATCATCTTGTTTTATCAGTGAACAATGACTGTTATTATGATTTTTCCAATTTAGAACATCATAATGATTGCTATTTACGGTCAAATTATTTTTTACCAGGTCATTAACCACACTAATTTGATCAGTTAAATTGTATGTGTTTACTATATAATTCATGACCTAATTGTCTTTCTGATAAGATTTTTATTACGTTTTTTTCAAAAAAATATCTATATTTATATATAAGCAACAAAGAATTAAATATATTGTTTAATCGTATTTTTTATTGCATTGTAATTATTCTTCCCGACCGCACTGACAATCGAACGTCCTAGATAATATTTAGCCATCTGTTGGTAATGTGTTATTAAATTGAATGAGAAATAATCGTTTAATTTTTCATCATCAGTTTTACTATGTACTACTAGACGACTTATCTCTTCATCATCGAGCGCATACCACCCTGGTTTTGATGAGAAAAAAAGTTTATAGCCTAATTCCTTACCTATCTCTCTTACTTTTTTATTTCCTCTTCCCCCTGGGTATGATAAGGACGTCACTTCTTTGCCGAGTATATTTTCAATTATTTGCTTTGATAAATACAGTTCATTACGTATTTCTTGTTCTGGAAGTTGTGACAAAAAGCGATGCGTCGCACCATGCGATTGTATATCCATACCATTTTTCGACATCTCTACGAGTTGATTTTTTGAGATGTATTTTTTTTTACCAATCCATTCTGCGACTACGAAGAATATTGCCTTCATGTTATATTTCTTCAATAACGGATAAGCTATTTCATAATCAGATTCCCAACCATCATCGAACGTTAATATGATCTTTTTTTTATTTTCATATTTTACTCTATTAATATCATCAGATGTTAAGGTTAGATAATCCTTGTCGACGACCATGTCCAGACATGAAGAAAATTCCTGCTCAGGTACTGTATAAAATGCATCTTCTTCTTCTTGATGCAAATAATATCCCGGCTTTTCTATACCATGAAACATCAGCACTGGCGTTTTATTGTTCATATGATATTTATGTTTTCTAACAGCTTATCTAATAAAATAATCACGCAGTTATTTCATTAACAGGTTTAACTAGAAGTGGTTTGGCATGTAAATATTGCGTTCCGAGACGCTTTGACTCAATATCTTTATATACATATTGCGCCTGCTCATATGTCAAGCCAATTACTTCTGCCAACTCCTGTGGACTTATTTCATGGTTATATGCCCACAGAGCCAGATCCATTTCTTTGTAGGGAAGGGAAAAATAAAATTCGTCCTGACCCTGCTCCATGCTGTATGTGTCAGTGGTGGGAGTCGCGGCACAAATTTCTGCTGGCAACCCCATATGTTCAGCCAGACCATATACCTGGGTTTTATATAAATGTGCTATAGGTTTTATATCCGCAGAACCATCACCATTTTTGACGAAGAAACCTTGATCATATTCAAGCCTGTTTGGCGTTCCCACAACAGCATAATTCAGTCTATCCGCGTGAAAATATTCCACAGTTTTACGTATACGTTGTTTGTAATTCGTAGCAGCCACAATTTGTAAGTACTGTTTTAAATCGAGCCTTTTCTCTGAAGTATTACCATCAGGCGACTGTACAACCAGTTTAAAATGATTAAATTTACCTTCGCGACCACCTTCTATAACAATTTTATTTTTCCAATCTGACCCATATTCAGGAAATGTTTCTCGGATAGCCTGATCACGCCACTTATAGCAACCAATTGCTTCGAGTGTTTCTGCTATATTTTGAGTTGTATATTCAATTCCCAGATGCTCAGCAAGTTGGCGCCCCCTATCAGAGCTAAACGATGATGAATCTTGTTCTGGTAATAAAATACCATATACCTTGCCTTTCCCTACCGCCTCAACACTCAATGCCGCGCATACAGAACTGTCAATGCCACCAGACATAGCTATAACAAGCCCTCTCTTATGTAGATTTTTTGTGAGTAATTTTTTGATCTGTGAAGTAATTGTTTCTATCTCTTTATCATAATCAATAGATAAAACATTTGGTGTCATTTTATTATGCATCTCGTAAAACCTTTATTTATAATTTTATTAATACATGATGTACTACAATATTTATAATAATTTTGAACCTTTCATTGAAACATTCCATGTCTACTTATCTTGTCGTCTCCTACTAACAGAAATCTTTTTACCTTGCCTGACGCAGTCTTTGGCAATTCATTGACGAAGTTTATTTTTTTGGGGATTTTGTACGTAGACAGATTTTTTCGACAATGAGCTTGTACTTGTTTGCTATCTAAAAATGAACCTGGCGATATAACAATATACGCCTCAATCACCTCGCCTAATATATCATCTTGCCTGCCAACCACAGCTACTTCTTCAACTGAATCCAACTCGGTTATTACTTCCTCAATATCTTTCGGACTTATCCTGTTTGCGCCAGATTTTATCATTTCAGATGATCGGCCAATAATGTAGATATATCCATCCTTATCCTGTTTTGCTAGGTCCCCTGTTTGTAACCATCCATCCACGATGACACGATCAGTAGCCTCTGGATCTTTCCAGTAACCTTGCATGATATTGGGTCCTTTTGCGTATATTTGCCCAATTTCGCCACAGGCAACATCTCTGCCCGCATCGTCTTTTACCGCAAGCGATACGCCAGGAATTGCAATACCGATTGAACCCAGTTTACTCTTTAGATTATCTGGAGGCAGATAACTTAGTCTCGCCGTTGCTTCTGTTTGGCCATACATTACGAAAAAATCTATTTCAGGCAATGCGTCTGTAAGCCTGGTAATATTACTTGGTGCCATAGCACCACCCGCCTGTGTCATATAGCGTAACGAACTCAGATTATACTCACTCATTTCTGTACGACTTAGTAATAGTGAATATGTTGATGGCACACCTGAAAAGCCTGTGATTTTCTCGTCCTGCATAATTTGTAGAATTTTATGCGGATACATCAAACTGTTTTCCAGATAGACAGTAGCACCTACAGCGATATGAGTATGTAGCACGGAATTACCATACGAATAATAAAACGGTAACACATTCATGACCTTATCACTTTCAGTCAACTTTAGATAAGAAACGATCGATTTTACATTATTTACCAGGTTGCTGTGACTAAGCGTGACGCCTTTTGGATTACCTGTAGTTCCCGAAGTATAAATCAGCGTCGCCAGTTGATTGTTTTGTCCCAATTTCGATAAATCAGGAATAGTCTTGTCACATTGTATTATATCTTTCCATCGGTATACTTCATGAGTATCAGCATCAATATTCATATCACCAATCAATATATAAGATAACGATTGCTTCACAGCTATGATATCTGGCAATTCTGCATGACTACTGTCCGCGATTAGCCATGTGCTTTCACTATGATCAATCCAGTTAGAAAGGTCACGTGATTTAGATGCTGTATTTAGACCAATAACTATGCCATTAGCTGCCAAAACAGCATAATATGACGCGACGTATTCTGCGCTGTTATCTATTAGCAATGATACCCTGTCACCATTTTGCAATCCTTGACTAATCAAAAACGCCGCAATTGAATTTACATGCTTATACAGTTCACCATACGTGGTAGCGACACCATCTTTTACAATGGCGACTTTATCCGGATGTCTTGATACACTGTTTTGCAAACAGTGGAAAATGCTACTTACCATTTTATCCGCCTATCTAGGCCGCCTGCATTTTCTTTTCAAGAAAATTAACAATATTATTAACTGAATCGAGATTTTCAGGAATCATTTCAGAATCATCGACTTTTATTCCAAATTCTTCTTCAATGAAGAATATTACTTCCAAAATACCTGTTGAATCTATAAAGCCTTTCTGTAGAAATGAATCATTACTATCCAGCTCTGATTCATCATCAGTAAAAAGATAATTATCAAGTATGTATGAACGTATTTTTGATTCTGCACTCATTGCTTTTCCTTTGTCTTAATTAATTTATATTTCATCCACATAAAACCGGCTTGATATTCGATTTCATTTTCATATTATTTATTCTGCTAATATGTTGTTTAATCTCTCTAGAAGAGTTCAGTAGTTCTGTTCTTTGCGATTCCGTCAGATCCAATTGCACTATATTGTCAATACCATTTTCACCTATTGTCATGGGCAATCCGATTGCAGCATCATCAATACCGTATTCGCCGTCAACCACACCAACGCAGGGGACAATCATTTTTTTTCTATTCATAATCGCATTTATCATCGAAACTATTGATGATGATGCCGCCACATAACCACTACTTTTCTTGAGATCTATTATTTCTGTGCCAGCCTTTTTTGTGCTTTCAATGATATTATTTATTACATCATTGGAAATAAAGTTTCTTATCGGTATACCATTAATCGTCGAGTACTCTGGCAACGGAACCATGGAATCTCCATGACCACCAATTACCATTGAAGAGATATCCTTAACAGAAAAACCACTGTATTTAGCAATCAGGCTATTCATCCTTGCTGAATCAAGGACACAGGATAACCCCATAATTCTATTCTTGCTCCACCCTGTTCTCTTCCAGGCATAATAAGTAAGCACATCAACAGGATTCGTGACCATGATCAGGTAGGCACCTGGTGCATACTCAAGTATTTTGTTTAGTATATTGTCTACGATAGATATGTTTTCATCCACCAAGTCAAGCCTGGACATCCCTTGATGACGCATTTGTCCTGCTGTAAGCACAATCACATTGGCGTCTGTTATGATCTTATAATCATTATCAGCCAGTATATCGATATCAGAATCATGCATGGAGGCTGCATGTTCTATATCCAATGCTAGCCCTCGTACATTATTGGCATCTCTGCTGACTAGCGCAATTGATGAGCATAAGTTAGATTGGGTTATTTTTTGTGCTGTCAAATAACCTACTTGCCCTGCTCCTATTATTGCCACTTTATTCATTGCCATAAACTTCTCAATTCCCAACCTGATTAACTACACTTTTTAGATTCCGCCATTGCTCTTCTGTTTTAGACAAATAAAAACTTGAACTACTCTGATAATCATCTATAAATTGTTTATGTAGCATTTGTGTAGATAAAATAGCCATGAATGACATGTTATCTCCATACCCTAATACCCTTCCTTTATTAACTTTTTTCATGAATAGAGAAACTTTTTTTGGATCAAAATAACCATATTCCTTTATACATTGAGGTGATAGAAGCTCTTCTATATATTGCTGAGTGTTTTTATTAATGAATGACGGAATGTCTGGGGAGCGATATGGCTGTTTATTTCTTGTTAATATTGATTCTGGCAAATACCTACTTACGGATTTTTTCAGAATATATTTTTCGTTCAAAACTTTCATTTTAAGCTTTGGACTTAGTTTGTTTGCAAACTCTATAATATCGTGATCAAGGAATGGGAAACGACCCTCCACAGAGTTTGCCATCAACATCCTATCACCTTGAGATGATAGTAAATATTTCGCCATTAACATTTTTGCCTCAATGTATTGCGCCTGACTGAATGAGTCCCAGTTATTAATAGATGAGGGTAGTGAATTCTGGAGAACATCAACAGCATCACGATTGAGCAAACTTTGTACATCGCTTGAATAAAATGATTTAATTTTTGCAGTAGTTTTCCATCTTGGCATATGGGAAAAATATGGCAAATGTGGTTTATCCAGCCCCACACCAAAAAACTCCTGTAGATACTTAAGTGAATTGGAGCTAGATATATCCAGATAAGGGTAGAGTTTCTTAAGTAAGATTGGACGTATTTCTGAACTACGATGCCGTGACCAGAACTTTCTTATTTTTCCTTCCTTGAACAAATCATAGCCACCAAAAACTTCGTCTGCGCCTTCACCTGTCAAAACAACCTTGTATCCACTATCTTTTACCAGGCCTGATAACAACATCATTGGCGTTGGAGCGGATCGTAAAATTGCTGATTCTGTATGCCAAATCGTCCGTTCAAAATTATCTGCTATATCCTGTGCACTACAATTGAAATTGCTATGTCGTACTGACAATTTTTGCAACATCTGCTCTTGATAGGTTGATTCATCAAGATTTTTATCAGAAAAAGAGATTGAGAATGTATGCAATGGCACATTGCTATGTTTTTCGATGAGCGAGACAAGTGTAGAAGAATCCAAACCGCCAGACAAATATGCACCAACAGGCACATCTGAGCGTAAACGTAATTTTGTGGCAGTGACCAACTTATCATGCAATTCTTCCTGAATATCCCTTTCATCTTTTTCGTTGTCATAATAATTTTCGCTTTTATCAGGATATATCCAGTCCCAATATTGCCTTGTGTTAATTTTGTTATCCTTTACAGTAATTATCTCACCTGGCTTCACCTCATAGATATTGTCAAATAATGTTGAAGACGACACTGGTGTCCAGAATGTGAACAATTGATCGAGTGATTGCAGGTCAAGGCTGGTATTTGTTCCCAAATAGGACAAAATAGCTTTAATCTCTGAGGCAAAAACGAATCTTCCATTCGTTACGCTGTAAAAAAAAGGGGTTATTCCAACCCGGTCTCTGGCAATTACTAGTTTCTTCTCGTTATAATCCCAAATTGCTACTGAAAACTGACCGTTAAGTTTGTCGACAAATTTTTCGCCATACACA
The DNA here is from genome assembly GCA_050116415.1 of Thioalkalispiraceae bacterium. Lineage (GTDB taxonomy): Bacteria > Pseudomonadota > Gammaproteobacteria > UBA6429 > Thiohalophilaceae > JARRJY01. The sequence goes on along the minus strand of JASFOS010000032.1, from coordinate 11,630 downwards.
TTGTATAGTTTAAGAATAACTTCTGTATCAGTTTTCGTTTCGAATTGTTCACCAGCTTTAATTAAGTCCTTTTTTAATTCAATATAATTGAATATCTCCCCATTAAATATTATTGTAGTTTTTTTTTGCTTGTCTGTAATGGGCTGATGTCCACCATTAATATCAATAATGCTTAGCCTGGAATGCGCCAATCCTATATTACTATCAACATAGAACCCATAATCATCAGGGCCTCGATGATGCAACATACTTATCATATTGCATAATTGCTCACGTTTTATTGGCGCCTGGTCAGACAAATTAACAATACCAGCTATACCACACATTACTGCTATCCTTACTTGTGGTTTTCCTTCACCGGCTTAAGTGCCGATGATGATATATATTCACCATTTTGCTCGAAAATATCTGCAATTCGAGTTAATTGCCATGAAATGTCAACAAGCGTTCGATTAAGACTTGTTTCAGACAAATGATTCAAAACATCCTTATGTGATTGATCGTGATACAATGACTCTTTTGATAACTCACTCAGACCTTCAAGTACATTGTGCTTGTTCGTATTCACATCTTCCTTTGCCCAGTTTAGTTCAGTCACTGCGCTTTCAATATCATGAAGAGTAACTTTGCTTTTTGATTCAGCAAATGCGCATGTTAATGAGGTATCACACAGTGTATTTATTAATCGCGGTGTACCACGAGTATATTCATATATCTCATTATAAACATTCTTATCAAATAGCTTTTCACTATCTGCACCAGCAACAGACAGACGATGTTTTATATATTCTACAGTTTCATCATGAGTTAATTTTTTTACATGAAACCTTAAGCTGATGCGTTGCAATAATTGCTCCATATCTTTCGATTCAAGCTTATCATTTAATTCTGGTTGACCAACAAGAATAACCTGTAATAGTTTATCCTTATCTGTTTCAACACAAGACAATAACTTCACTTCCTCTAGGACTCTTTTTGACAAGTTCTGCGCATCATCTATAATCAGAATTACCTGCTTGCCTTCAATATAACTATTAATCAGGAACTGGTTTATTTCATTGAGTAACTCAACCTTGTTAGAGCTATATTTATCATAACCAAACTCAGACAAAATTGCCTGCAACAACTCAATCTCGTTAAGTTGTGTCTGGAATATTTTTGCAACAATCACCTCATCATCAAGGCTGTTAATTATTTTCTTTATTATCGTGGTTTTCCCGCAACCTATATCACCAGTAATCAGAACAAAACCTTCCTTATTAAGTATTGCATATTCCATGTATTTTATTGCGCGCGAATGAGCAGCGCTCATATACAAGTAATCAGCATCTGGCGTTATTCTGAATGGAAAATCCTTCAATTTGAAATATTCTAAATACATTTATTTTCCTTATCGGGTTGTATATATGATTGAAAACATAATCCTGTCATCTTCATAATCTTCATCTATAAAGTTACTTTCTCTGATCTCGGTTTCCAATGCAAAATTTAGCCTTATCCGACGCCCTGCAATATGCGAGTACTGAACACTATATGTTGAATCCTTATCTTCTCTTATTGGTGTTACATTCACATATTCACGCTCTATTGCTTCACCCAGAAATGTCAATGTATGACCGCGGCTTAACCTATATATTAAAGAAAAGTTAACACCGCGATTATGTTCATTTAGAATATCTTGATTAACATAATCAAGCTCACTTTTAAATACACGAATATCATACAATGACCTTGATAATTCATTGCTGTATCTTACGTAAGCTCTTTTACTGACATAATAATCAGATGTTGATGCGATATGCTCTTCCAAATTCAGCGGGTCGCTAATAATATCAATCAATGCTTCCCCAGTATCAGTAAGTTCTTTTTCTGCGCCTATGCGTAATATTGATGTTCTACTACGTCTACTTTCCAGGCGCACAGAAAACCTGTCTTCCTCAATACTCTTATCATCATCATCGATATATGATGTTTTTCCTGAATCCACATAAAGCGTATTGTTTCCGGTTGCGTACGATAAAGTTGCATACATATCTTTTCGTTTTGTATCAATTACAGTAGGGTCGTCGCTATAGTCAATATTTTCATGTTCATAATTTATCCCCACTACTGTTAATGCATTTACATCGTATAACCAGCGTGCAGCCCCCGTATAACGCTGATTGTCTACTGTCCTCTCGTCATAATCGAAATTTCGATATCTTGCCTCGAACGCCAGGTTATTTCTGCGGCTAAACCTTACGTAATAGTTTGGGCCTGTTTCAAACGCATTGGCATTTTCAACATTATCTTGTGTTGCACTATCAAATATGTCTATTATGGTTTGTGTGTATGTGTTCGCCACATACCATTCGAAAGTGGCTGGTTTTATTATCCATAAAGCTTCACCAACCAACCGACCCGTAACATCATCTTCTAATCTGTCATATTTGTAATCGGTTGCTTCAATCAACGTATCTATATTTGCAACAAGGTTGGATGTTTCCTCATTGAGAGTGAACATACCAATTAGTGATCTTGCGTATTCAGTAGGTGCAGGCTGGCTTTCTAAATTTATATTACTATGCCTAGTAATCGACGCCCCCACAGAATAATCAATTTCGGCAGCAGGCAACACTGATGTTGATAGCATGACAGTCGAAACAATCAATAAATTTTTTTGATGTATTTTTATTTTTGTCATTTTTTTAAAACAAGTTAAACAGTGATTTTTTAGGGATAGTCGGCTTATCAACAAACACAACCCCCAAGAACTTTTCTGGATCGATATCACGTACCGATTCGTTTATCTTATATGAAGTCGCTTTACCATATGGAACGACCAACAACACATAGTCGCTCATTTCTGTCAATATTCTTGTATCTGCTGATTCATCAATGGGGCGTGAATTTATAAACACATACCTATCTGGATAACGGGCAAACAGATTATTCATCAGGGTTTTCATTTTATGTGATGTAAAATACTCTGTTTCAACTTCTCTTACTTTACCAGCGGGAATTAATCTTAAGCGCTTTATTCCGGTTTCGTGAATAATTTCATTAACATCGACATCTTCACTTTCTAAGTACTGGACCAGCCCTGGTACTGTATTTATTTTCAGAAGTTTTTCTATCTGTGGATTTTGAAAATTACAATCAACCACCAGAGATGTTTTACTCTGATCAAATGAAAACGCAGTAGCCAAATTTAGAGTTGCAAGACTATTCTCCGCTCCTGGCGTACAGGATGTCACAAGTACAACAGCATTTTTTCCTCGTGTTTTTTGTATGATTTTTGTGCGCAGATCTCTATATGAATTGGCAATTTTATCATCACCTGTATCTGGACTAATAATCCTCAACTGTGTTAGCTGTTGTGATTTGAGCAAACTGCTGTTTTTCATCTGCGCAATCTCTTTAATCGATTGCTTTTTACGCGCAATAACATTTTCACTCGCCTTGAACGTAACCAGATTTCTTGAACTACTTTTTTTATTAACACCAGACTCATCATTAGAAACAGCGATACCAGGATATTTTACCAATCCTGATTCATACGCTTTTTTAAGTGCGTCTTCAATTTTGCTCATAAATTCATACCTGTAAGTTTCAACCAAGCCACAAACCCATAAATAACTAATACAAACATCACACCAGCTATAAGCATATGAATATTTTTCTTTTCGCAGCGATATTCTTGCACAGTAGTCATTTTAGGTATCTCTGCAACTACTGGTAGATTAAGATCTTGAATGATTATTTCAGAAAACCTGATCCTCGGGTCATACATTAACAGCGTATAGACCAAACCGATTGGAAGCGTCACACCTAACACTATCCCGAGAATTGCGAAATGTAGAAAACGAATTCCGTTAGGTATAATGGGTACCTTGGCAGGTTCCTGAATTTTCAGGTTTAATCCTTGATGATCCTGATCAAGACTTTTAGATACACGCGCGTTCTCACGACGACGTAACAAGTCCTGGTATATTTCTCTGTTAACCTCATAATCCCTTGTCAATCTTGCCAGAGTCGCTTCACCACCAAATATCTTCCTTGCACGTTCATATACCTTCTCGAGCATTTTATTCATCTCATTTATCCGTGCTCTCAAAGTCGCTATTTCTGTATCAGTTTGTGCCGCACTACTGCGTAATTCTTGATATAAAGGATTTACAATAATCCCTTCGTCGACATACTGTTCACCACTACTTTTTGCCAGTAACTTCGCTTTTTCGCGCTTATTGATCTCTTCATTCATAGCCTCTTTCAAATCAGAAATCTGGTGCTTAATCCTGATAATATCGGGATAAGTATCCTTGTAATCCAGACGCAATCTTTCTAGCTCTTCCTGCAAACTTGCAATTTTTGATCTATATTGACCTTCTTTTGATTGACTTATCGTAATCGCTGCTTCACCAGCGAGTTGTTCTTTTATCGATTCCTTTCTAATAAGTGCTTCTCGCAATTGCAGACGCGCCTGTTCTATATTGCTTTGTATCGTACTAATACGCTGTGAAATCTCTGCTTCCAGGCCTGGTCTCGCATCAAGATTGCTCGAATGAAAGTTTCTTAACTCTTCTTCAACCTCTGTAAGCTTAACAAGGTATTGATTTACCTGTTTATTGATGAAGTCATAGGCACTTTGGCTTTCCTGATTTTTTGACTTCTCTCCCTCTTCTATGAATAATTCTGTCATTCGTTTGACAGTAGTATATGTACGTTTAGGTTCACTCCCTTGATACTCAATTCTTATCAGGTTCTCGCCAACACTTTTTATCGTTGTTCGCTTCTTGATTTCCTGTTTTAATTTTTCTATTTCCAGCTCAGTACTTTGATCTGTAATAAATCCTGCATCAACCAGCACGGCATGCATGATCTTTTCGCCGTATATTATTTCTCTTGCATTTGCCACATGATCAATCGGTTGTGTTGTTTCAGCCGTACCCCTCATTAAAGACTGTAATATATTTTCATCATCAACATGAACAATCGTGAAGGATGCATACTTTTTAGGCCAAAAATATCCGGCAGTCAGCATAGACAAACTAACAACCATGAATAGCACAAAAATAACATTTCTACGTGCATAACATTCACTAAACAATGTAGATATAAATACTTCGAATGGTATTTTCATTTAACAAATCAACTCCATTTTAAAATAAGCGTTCCGGCACAGTAATAATATCCCCTGGACGCAAATTTATATTTGTTGATAACTCTCCATCATACAAAATATCACCAAGATAAATGTTAATAACGCGTGTCTTGTTATCTATCTTCCGGTATAACTTGGTTCGATTTGGCGCGGCAAACTCATTTACTCCACCAGCCGCAAGAATAGCATCAAGGACTGTCATACCCTGCCTGTAATTAATTGAGCTTGCATTGGCAACTGCTCCAGTAATACGTAGTCTTGTTAAATATTCGTGACTTTGCAGCCCGGTAACAATCACCGTCACATTGGGATCGCGGATATATCTAGAAAGCTGCTTCTCAATATTATTCGCAACTTGCTGGGGAGAATATCCTGCAGCATTTACATCACCAATCAAGGGCATTGATACTTTCCCATCCGGCCTTACGGGTACCGAGACAGAAAGTTCAGAATTTTTCCATACGTTTATATCGATCGTATCATCGACACCAATACGATACTCAGGCGCAACTTCTGGAACCGAGCCTTCAAGAAGTTTAGAATTTGCTGATATATGGGTGTCTGATGCACATCCCGATATGAAAACCAATACACCTACAATGATAATAAGATTTTTTGCTTTACCTGACATATACCCTCCATGCAATACTTCTCAGGCTCACTTTTCAACCATCCCTATGTATACCACTCGATAAAATTAGTGACTAACATATATGATATTGAGGATAATGCTACACAGCGATTATCCTGATTCTGTATAGCTACAACTTAAATTTTATTACCCATCTTAACAATAAGGGGTAATCCTACTTTTATATTTGTACCGAAATAGTCCATAATTTATTTAATTGGCACGGTACTAATTCGGAATCACGATATATATGGTCAAAATCAGGCCATAATGCATGGATGCGGGCAGTGATTAGGCAAAGAATATGGATAATATGACTGAATTTCATAACTATTATGCTGTACTTGATGTTGAAGCTGGCTGCAGCTTCACTGAAATACGCTCTTCTTACAAATCATTAATCCAAAAATGGCATCCTGATCGCTTTACAGACGATATCGAAGGTCAAGAACAGGCAACCGAAAGGCTGCAAGAGCTCAATAACGCCTTTCATGAACTGCAAAATTACTACAAGTTACACGGTCATCTCCCCCTTACAAACTACGCAGAAAATCAATCAAAAATACATGGTTCCATGTATGTGGATGATAACGTCCAGGACTGGGAAGATCCTGTTCAAACTACCGCAAAAACATATGGTTACCAGGAAAAATCCTCGCAGATTAAATCCAACCCTCGCGATATCAATAAATTTTTTGTGCCTTCTGTGACAGCTGTCATTTTGCTTGGCTCATTTTGGCTATATATTGATGAACCGGAACCAGGTTATGCTTACCGCGAGATAAAACTGAATTCTATAGAAAGCCCAATCAAGGATGATAAGGAAAAAACTCCTGAAAAAAATAAAATTCCTGAAAACAAGAATGTGACGATCTCACCACAGTTTTTTACTTATGGCGCCTCCATAGGAGAAGTTATCAGCATTCAAGGCCCGCCTGATAATATAAAAGGCAATATATGGTTATATGGCAAATCAGAGATACACTTTAAGGATGGCCAGGTTGTCAAGTGGATACATAGCCTTGATAAGCCGCTACGTGCCCGCATAGATTTAGGTAAAGATAACCTCCAGAATGAAGATAAACCTGGTAATTGAAATAACTTGAATTATTACCTTGCACCTTTTCCAAATAAAATAACCTGAGCTGTCTGAAATAATATCGTCAAGTCAAGGAAGATACTATAATTTTTAATATAGTATAAATCGAACTGTAACTTTTTACGTGCATCTTCCAATGTATCACCATAGGGATAGCAAATCTGAGCCCAACCCGTAATACCCGGTTTTACAGCATGTCTGAGTGAATAGTGCGGAATATCATGCTCAAATTCGGAAACAAACTCGGGCCTTTCAGGCCGTGGGCCAACAAAACTCATCTCACCTTTTAATACATTAATCAGTTGTGGCAATTCATCTATTCGTGTCTTGCGAATAATTCTGCCTATCAAAGTCACACGAGAATCATTCTTTTGAGCAAATTGCGCACCATTTTTTTCTGCATCAACTTTCATACTTCTAAACTTCAACACATCAAAAGGTATATCTCCAAGACCTAATCGACGTTGACGATAAAATACCGGATCTCTTCCAAAAGTGCTCAGCCATATCAATACCGCCGTCAGTAGAAAAATTGGACTTGTTATCACCAGAATTGTCAGGCTGACGATAATATCGAATAATCGTTTACCCATTTCTGCCTGAGAAAATCCCGAAGAGAAAATCAACATGCTTGGGTTCAATGCCTCAAGTTCAATATGTCCTTTAATCCGCTCCAGAAATTCGACCGGATCACGTATAATCACGCCATGCATTTTACAATCCAGTAATTCATTAGATGGGAAATGATTTCGTCGATCATCAATCGCAACCACAATTTCATCAATAGCTAATTCACCCACCAAATCAAGTAACGTTGTTTTTATCTTCTGTATCTTTTCGCTTGATACAAGGTTTTCACTGTCGTCATTATCTGCTTCCACGTAGGCGATAATACGTTGCCCCCTGCTCGAAGCTTCCTCTTCCATACTTTCCAGCAACCGCGCATTTTTTCCTGTGCCCAAAATCAACACTCTACTGGTGAAAATATGAGCATCAAGCTTCTGGTAAAAAGTACGCGTAATCAAAATTCCGAAAAATGCGATCAATAATGACAAGGCTAAGACACCACGTCCAAGGTACAATGCTGGATAAATGTAAAATAACAAGGTATTACCGATGAAACCCAGTGCAAAACTTAGCGCTATTCGGATCATCATGCCTGCAAAATCATCAGCTACATTTCGAGTGTGCAAGCCAACCGCTGTCATACTGATAGATAACATAATCGCGAACGCAGCCGCTTTAGGTTCCAATGGTTCCAGGAACAAAGTACTTTCAGGCCCCGTTAAATCAAGAAAACGAATATCGACCCCCATAAAAACAGATGAATAAAGCACAACAAGTTCGACCATTACCAACCAAATAATGGAAGATGGTATATAGTGATTAAAAACGCGTAACATCTATGAGAACCCTTCAAAAACTATCTGTTTTGCTTGGCTGATTTCGTCGCACAATCAGCAAAATTTTGTAAGTGAATTACTTGATCTGACAACTACCAGATCCTGATGACGCACAAAGTATAAGGTTCATAGATATAGGTCGCTATACGGGGTTCTCCCTATTTGAGTACAGGATAATTGCGAAACTTGGCCTACCCGGCTTGCCTACTAGTTCCTAATCAGTAAGACTACGATTACCTGATATTTGTAGGTAAACTCGATACGATAAACGATGTGTATCGCAGTTTATTTGTTTATTTTATGTACAGTTTTTGGCGAGAGTAATTATTTTGAAAACAGTCCTTGTTACAGGGGGAGCCGGTTATATCGGTAGCCATACGGATATTCAACTTATTGAGGCAGGCTACCAGGTTGTGGTAGTTGATAATCTATGTAATAGCGACCCCGAGGTATTTAACCGCATTGAACAGATTACCGGGCAACGTCCCGTATTTATCGAGGCTGATATTGCTGACAGGACCACTCTAAACCAAATATTTAAAGAATACCCTATTGATTCAGTCATCCATTTCGCCGGTTTGAAAGCGGTTGGTGAATCCGTAGAGAAACCGCTACTCTATTATAAAAACAACATCACAGGCTCCCTGGTACTATTTGATGTCATGCAAGCCCACGGAGTAAAAAATATTGTCTTTAGTTCCTCAGCCACGGTGTACGGAGACCCGCACACCGTTCCCATCAAGGAAGACTTTCCCCTTTCGGTAACCAATCCGTACGGACAGTGCAAGCTGATGATTGAGAACATCCTTAGGGATATTGCGCATGCCGATCCACTGTGGCGCGTGGTGTTACTACGCTATTTTAATCCGGTTGGTGCGCATCCCAGTGGCATGATCGGCGAAGATCCTCGGGGGATTCCCAATAACTTGATGCCGTACGTGGCTCAGGTTGCAGTAGGTAAACTTGCCAAAGTTAACGTATTTGGCGGCGACTATCCGACCAAAGATGGTACCGGGGTACGTGACTATATCCATGTTGTTGACCTTGCAGCAGGACATCTCAAGGCTCTTGAATTTATTAGACAAAATGCCGGTTGTAATGTATTCAACCTGGGTACCGGTACGGGCTATTCCGTGCTAGAAATTATTAAAACCTTTGAACAGATTTCCGGTAAAGCAATCCCGTTTGAAATTATTGAACGACGTGAAGGCGACATTGCAGAATGTTATGCTGATCCGACCTTCAGTGAACAAGTTCTGGGGTGGAAAGCTCAATTTAATCTGCATGATATGATTAAGGATCACTGGAACTGGCAGCACCATAATCCAGTAGGATATAGTAAACAATATGATTAACCGTTATTTACTTCATATTATTTACTAACATTAGTTAAATACTCAAAGTTCAGGGTGTGATGTTTTAGTGCTAATTATCGGAGGGATCCGAATGCAAAAAATACTAGAAATAGTGAAAGTATATGTCAAAGAAATACTTTTAATAACGTATATCATTTCGAACTACACTATTTATATAGATAGGATAAGTAGTTTTGGATTTTCATTGAATCTTGTTATTTATCTTATCTTGTTTATCTCGTTATTCCTGGCTATCCTCTTTTTTTCATATTTAAAGAACAACTTAAGCCGATATATTATTGCGGTAATTTTCGTTATTTCCGCCATCATCATCGATTCCTACCACAGAATAATGGGTGATTTTCTAACATATAATGCCTTTATCTCACTTTTAAATGCCAAGGGTTTTGTTGGTGAAGCATTTATCCAGTTTAATAAAGAAATTGTACAATCCGTTGTTGCTGCGCTAATTCTTGGGCTTGGGATCGCCGTAAAACCAAGAAATGTCAATATCAATGGTTACATACAAATCTCTTATCCGGTGATCACCATTCTCGCATTTACATTATTACTTTTTTATCGTGGTGGCGATGGCTCAAAAGGATTACCTACAGTTTTTACCCCCATCTTTTATTCTAATTTATATGCCTATGAAGCATTAAACGAGAGCGTAGGTGACCGAAAAGACATAACGATACAGCAAAATGATGAAAATATTCCATATGATATTATTTTAATAATTGATGAAAGTGTTTCAGGAAATTACCTTGACATAAATACTGCCAAAGGTGTCTATACTGCCTTACAGAAAGACTATAATAATATCAATATTTATAACTATGGCTATGCCGCATCTATCACGAATTGCAGCGCGGAAGTTAACCACACCTTAAAATATGGGGGCACCAGAAACGATTACATAAGAATCAACTCGACTATGCCATCAATCTGGAAATATGCAAGACATGCTGGCTTGCGAACCATCTACATTGATGCCCAAAGAACAGGGGGACACCTGCATAACAATATGTCCGAAGACGAACTCAATGATATAGATGAATTTATCCAGTTTGATGATACGCCTGTAAGATACCGTGATATGCAGGCTGCAGACAAACTAGCGGTGTATATAAACAATAATCACGCTGAATTTATCATTCTTAATAAAATAGGGGCACATTTCCCTGTTCATGACAAATTTCCTGATGAATTTACCCATTATAAGCCTATATTACCCAGAGGTAATTTTATTAATGTTAGCGATGTCCCTCCTCATAGTTATTTCAATAATGCAGCTAATATGTGGGACCGTTATCGAAATTCCTATAAAAACACATTGCTGTGGAATGTCGGTAATTTCTTTGAAAAGCTCTTATCAAAAAGCAATCTAAACAATGCGGTCGTGATTTACACATCAGATCATGGACAGGATTTACATGAACGAGGAAACCCTGGAAAGAAAACACATTGCAGTAGCAACCCATACCAGGAAGAAGGTGTAGTCCCTCTTTTGATTCTTGAAGGCGCACAATCTAATATATTAAACTGGAATAAAAACATTGCTGCCAACAAAAACAAAACCAGTCACTACAACATTTTTCCAACACTACTATTATTAATGAAATACGATCTCAATAGTATTTTGAATACCTATGGGACGCCATTAAATGAGGTTACGAATGATAACTTGACATTTAATACCAGGTTTCACTCTCGATTAGGCAAAAAACCAGTTTGGATTAAAATAAATCCGGACGAGATGCTCGTTCCCGATGAATAAAATCTACACCGAGAAACTGGAGGTGAAAAAAATATGGCACTTCTATTACAATCCAGCGCTTTCAAAAATGGCGAACCCATTCCCGCCCGTTTCACCTGTGAAGGTGAGGATATCTCGCCACCACTCAACTGGAGCGGCGTTCCGGATTTGACCCAAAGCCTGGTGCTGATCATCGATGATCCGGATGCCCCGGACCCCGAAGCCCCCAGGATGACCTGG
>JASFOS010000031.1:0-19655 GCA_050116415.1 Thioalkalispiraceae bacterium | reverse complement strand
AACTGGTAGATCCACTGCATGAGCTGGGTAGCACGAAAAGCCTTCTCCCCCATATCGGTGAAGAAGGCTTCCAGACCTGGCTTGTCCAGGTTCAGCAAGTTGATTTTGTCATGCTTCTGCAAGTGTATTGACCTTCAAATTAGCGAGTACGTGGGCAAATACCATCTTCACCAAAGAAGAATTTAATCTCGGCGGCAGCGGTTTCGGGCGCATCCGAGCCATGTACCGCATTTTCATCGACGGTTTTGGCAAAATCAGCGCGAATCGTACCCGGTGCAGCCTCGGCCGGGTTGGTGGCACCCATTACTTCACGGTTCTTGGCAATGGCATTTTCGCCTTCCAGGACCTGTACCATGACTGGGCCCGAGGTCATGAATTCAACCAGCTCGTTATAAAAAGGACGTTCCTTGTGTACCGCGTAAAACTCACCTGCCTGCTCCTTGCTCAGATGCAGCATCTTGGCGGCGACAATCTGCAAACCGGCTTTTTCAAAACGGCTATAGATCTCGCCAATCACGTTTTTTGCGACAGCATCAGGTTTAATGATAGAAAGGGTACGTTCAACGGCCATGCCTTTTTTCTCCAAAATAATAGAACTACAAGATAGCATAAACCCGCACTGGAGCGCGGGTTTACATCACAATGAAATGAGGGGTGAATTTTACCGCTTTAGAGGGGTTTCAGGCAACGAAAACCGCTGATTTTTCAGTCCCCTGCACCGATTTCTGGCCTTTCGCCGAACAACTGACCAGGGCGGATTTTTCGGTCTCGTGATGAGCAAAACGCAGGCGCGAGTTGGCGGGAGGAGAGATTGCTGGCCCTGCCTGCCAGAGCAGGCCAATTTTCCTGTAACACAGTCCCGAATCAGCCCCTGCTTTTCAGGCGATCAACGGAAATTGCTGCCCGCTCAGGGAGCCGCCTTGCCCGGCAAGCGGATGATGGCGATCACCTCGTTACCGGAACCCTGGTATTGAAGCTCATCAAAGCTCATCATGTTGGCCAGTGCAATGCCTCGCCCATGACTATGCGTCGCACGTGATGCCTCCAGTTGCAGGTATCTTTGCCATTCAAACCCGGCGCCCTGGTCACGAATAATGAAGCGGATTTGATTGGCCCTTTTTTCAAAAGTGACCGCCACCTTTTTGTCTGCATATTGCGGCAGGCGCAACCGTCGCTCCACTTCAGCAGGCCATTGTCCCTGCTGGATTAACTCGCCCTTCTCGTCATAACTGATTTCCAGGTTGCCGTGCTCGATCGCGTTAAACAGCAGCTCGGTTAGACCAATAATGCGTTTATCTGACTCCGGGCAGACCTTGGCCAGTACCATTGCCAGGCGCTTTGCTTCATCAAACGTCTGCAGTTCGAACAAGCCACTTTCCATATTGGAAAGCGCGTTCTCGGTTTGCTTAACTTCCTCCTGCAGATTTCTGTATGCCAGCGCTTCACTAATCGCTGATTTTACAACCGCCTCGATAGTGACCGGGTCAACGGGCTTGGTAAGATAATAGTAAGCGCCCAGTTCAAGGCCCCTGGCGACGGTTTCCTGATCAGTGGTTGCAGTAACAAATATAACCTGGATACCCCGGGTCTGTGCATCGGCCTTTAGCTGCCTGCAGACCTCGAAACCATCCATCCCCGGCATCACAATGTCGAGCAAGATCAAATCAGGCTGAGGATGCTTATTGGCAATTTTCAGCGCATCTTCACCATTCAGGGCCACCTTGATCCTGTAGTGGGGTTTCAGTATTGAATCGAGAACATCGATGTTCTCAGGTGAGTCATCGACCAACAGGATTGTCTTTTTTTTCGCTTCGTCACTCATGCCTGTTTTATTGACTGAATTTTTTCAACGCGATAGCGAGATATTCAATTTTTCTGCCAGTGTCATCAGAAGCTCGCTGGCTTGCGTGAAATTATAATTATTAAATTGTGTAACGATCTGGTGCAGCTCATCAAAATGAATAGTATGCTTAAAACATTCTTTCAACTCGTCCAGGTAATTCCTTGCTTTGGTATCACGTTCATTTAAGAGCCTGGCAAGCTCGAGAAATATCGGCGTAATTTGTGCCAAATCAACCCTTTTCCCGGTTTGCGGTTCTGGTGCTTCCTGTTTGACCAGCACCTGGTCAATAGAATTTAACACCTGTTCCAGGTTGTGGGTTACCAACGTCAATGCCGGGTCAATTTCAGCAGGATCCTGGTTGCCCCTGGTTGCATCATTCAACCGGGTTAGTGCCTGGTGCAATTCTATGGCACCAATATTACCGGCTACACCTTTCAGGTTATGGGACAAGGTCTCCATGCTCTCCATATCATTGTTAGTCTGGGCCACCTTAAACTCACTGACAAACTCAGTATGTAAATCCCTGAAGCGGGCTAACAAACTGAGATAGAGCTCCTCCTTGCCCTGACAAATACTCAGGCCTGCCTCAACATCCAAACCGGGCCTTGAAGTTAAAGTGGTATGCGCGGCTTCTTGTGCTAAACCGCCTTCGCGGGATATTGATATCCATTTAGCCAGGGTAGTGAAAAATTCATGCCTGTTCACAGGTTTGGCAATATAGTCATTCATGCCAGCCTCCTGTAACTCGCCCCGGCATTCATCAATCGAACTTGCCGTCATGGCAATCACAGGTAGATCTTGTAGATGAAGTTGTTGACGTATGATACGGGTTGCCTGGTATCCATCCATGTCCGGCATGCATATATCCATGATAACGCCATCAACATTGCAGGACTTTAACTTCTCGATGGCTTGCCTTCCGTTATGCGCCAGTTCCACACTGACACCCGCTTTTACCAGTAAACTGCTAATTAGTTCCCGGTTTAACTCGTTATCTTCTGCCAATAAAATTCGACGACCTTCGAGTGCAGCGTTGGCAAACCGGTTCACGGCACAACTTGTGACCGTTGGGGTCAATTTTGGAGATTCCCGGCTCATCGCACTGTCCATATCCTGCCCCAAACGGTGCTGGGTTGCCGCCGTCTGGCACGACAGAAATGGCAAGCTTTTCCAGCAACGCTGTTGAATGACGATTGGCGCATTTGCCTATGGGGTCCTGGTAAAAATTTTAAACATCAAACAGAAGAACAATGGACTGGGTCCTGGCTTTATTCAATAATTTCCATACTTTATATGTTATTTATCGTGAAGTGAGTGCATTAACTTTAATTTCATTTTGACGGGCAGAACAACCGGACAACCCGCGATGGGTAGCCATCTCAGCATGCTCCAACCGATATCCATATATTTTGCATGGTTAATAACCATGACTGCGGCGTCAAGAAATAGATGCTGAACTGGCGGGATTACTTAACAGTGACAGCGAACTGCGGGCTCAGGGTGAGCAACCAGCTACCGGGTTCGGCCGGTCATCGTGTACTTCAGGCTCATACTTGCATCAAACAAGCCATGAGCGAGCAGCCGGATTAGAAAGAGAAAAAGGAGCGCTTTGCGGGTTTACTCGCGCTCTTCAATCCAGGCCATCTGGATCGCTTCGAGGATCTTTTCACCGCAGCGGTCCTCGCTATCATCAAAATCATCCAGGCCCATCACCCACTGGATCAGATCGGTAAAACGGATCACTTTCGGATCCACATCGGGGTATTTTTCATCCAGCTCAATGGCAATATCCAGTGTATCAGTCCATTTCAATGACATAGCCTTGCTCCAATTATCAGTGATTCTCGGACACCATGTTAATGGTGTATTTGGGAATTTCGATAACCAGGTCTTCATCACCCACAACAGCCTGGCAGCTTAAACGAGAATCGGGTTCCAGTCCCCACGCCTTGTCGAGAAGATCATCTTCATCTTCTGTTGCTTCATTCAGCGATTCGAGTCCTTCCCTGATATAGACATGACAAGTGGTGCAGGCACAGGACTTTTCACAGGCATGTTCGATCTCGATACCGTTTTGCAAAGCCGCATCACAAACCGTGATGCCGGGTTCAACTTCGAACATGGCCCCTTCCGGGCACATTTCTTCATGGGGTAAGAAAATCAACTTGGTCATTTATCTATCTCTATTCACTAAATTCATCGACACGATGCCCGGACAGGGCTTTTTGTATATTGGTATCCATGCGGCGTGATACAAATACAGTCGCAGCCTTATCCAGTTCATCCAGTGCCTGCTTGATGGCTTGCGGATCATTACCTTTACGTGCTTCCGACAACACGGCCGCAGCTTGATCAATGGGGGCTCGCTCCTCACTATTCAATAGCTTGCCATCCTCGGCCAGCGCGGCTTCGAGCGCTTCCAGCACCCGGTCGGCTTCAACCTGTTGTTCACGCAGGCTACGCGCAGTGACGTCTTCCTCGGCATGCTCCAGGGAATCACGCAACATGGTCTCGATTTCGTTATCCGTCAAACCGTAAGAGGGTTTTACCTCGATGCCACTTTCAACACCGGTGGTTTGTTCGCGAGCGGTAACCGATAACAGGCCATCAGCGTCGACCTGGAAAGTCACCCGGATACGCGCCGCTCCGGCCACCATCGGTGGAATACCATGCAAGGCAAAACGTCCCAGTGAACGGCAATCGGAGACCAGTTCACGTTCGCCTTGCAGGACATGGATCGACATGGCGGTTTGCCCGTCTTTAAAAGTGGTGAAATCCTGGGCCCTGGCAGCCGGGATGGTGGTATTACGGGGTATGACCTTTTCAACCAGGCCACCCATGGTTTCCAGACCGAGTGATAACGGGATGACATCGAGTAACAACAAGTCATCTTCGGGCTTGTTACCCGCCAGGATATCTGCCTGCACGGCGGCACCGACCGCCACCACCGTATCCGGATCGATATCCGTTAACGGTTCACGCTCAAAAAAGTCCGCAACCTTTTCGCGTACCCGGGGAACGCGGGTTGAGCCACCCACCATGACTACCGCGTTGATCTCTTCAGCTTCAACCCCGGCATCACGTAACGCACGACGACACGGCATCAGGGTTTTTTGTACCAGCGGGTCGACCAACTGGTTAAATTGTTCACGACTCAGTTCGCCTTCCCAGTAACTGCCATCATCCAGTTCGATCCTGATGCTGGTTGATTCGGCATCGGTGAGGGCTTCCTTGGCGGCACAGGCTGCATGTTTGAGACGCCGCAACTGGTGATGGCCGGCATCATCAGCAATGCCCGCCTGTTGCATGATCCATTCGGCCACTGCCTTGTCAAAATCATCACCACCGAGCGCAGTATCACCCGCGGTCGCCATGACCTCGAACACACCTTTGTTGAGACGTAAAATGGAAATATCAAAGGTACCCCCGCCCAGGTCATACACCGCGATAACCCCCTCCGCTTCCTTGTCCAGGCCATAGGCAACCGCGGCGGCGGTGGGTTCGTTTAATAAACGTAACACGTTCAGCCCGGCCAGCCTGGCCGCATCCTTGGTGGCCTGGCGTTGCGCGTCATCAAAATAAGCGGGCACGGTGATCACCACGCCGGTCAGGTCGCCACCCAGTGAATCTTCTGCCCGTTGACGTAATTGCTTGAGAATTTCAGAGGACACTTCAACCGCGGAGACGTCACCACCCGCAGTATGAATACGGGGTACCGATGATTCTGTCTCGATAAATTCATAGGGCAGTTTCTTTTCCCGTTTCTGGATATCAGCCAGACCACGCCCCATGAAGCGTTTTACGGAAACGATGGTATTTAATGGATCGGCGCTGCTTTTTGCCTCGGCCTCATAGCCGGTTAACGGCTGCTGGTCTGGCTGGTAGTGGACAATAGAAGGTAACAAGTGGCGTCCTTCACTATCAGCCAGGGTTTCTGTTAAGCCGCTTCTTACCGTGGCCACCAGTGAGTTAGTGGTACCCAGATCGATACCCGCCGCCAGGCGGTGTTCATGCGGGTTAGTTGATTGTCCAGGTTCGCTGATCTGTAACAGTGCCATAGTAAACTTTTTAATACCGGTTGATGTAAACGTTATTGTACTTGATGTCATCTCGTGATGTTACGAGCGCCACCAGGCTTCTAGTACCCTGCCAACTCCTCTTCAATAGCTTCGGCTTCCTGTTGTAACTTGTTCAGAAACTGTAATTTTTGTACCGCCTGTTTACCTTCCTCGGTGGACGCTTCATTTTCAAGCAGGCTCGCCAATTCATTAATCATGGCTTTGTGGCGTTGGCGGATATCATCCATTGCCTTAGCCAGCGCGGTGAGCGGATCACTGGCCGACTTGACTTCGCCGAGTGCTTCACGCAACTCCATCTGCTCCATTAAAAACATTGGGTCAAGATGAGTATCACGCTCATTATCAAAGTCCACACCACGTAATTGCAGCATGTAGCGAGCACGATTCAGCGGTGATTTGAGGGTTTGAAATGCTTCGTTGATTTGTGCCGCCTTCTCGACAGCAAGGCGACGCTCCCTGTCCGACGCATTCGCGTAGCGATCGGGATGTACGCTACGTTGTAAGTCTCGAAATCGCTCCGAGAGTTGCTGCAGGTCGATGTCAAAACTTACAGGTAAACCAAACAACTCGAAGTGGTTCTGGGCCAGTGCCATGACAATACCTACAGCTACTACTCGCGGTATTTAAACCGTGAAGCTTTCGCCGCAGCCACACTCATCTTTTACGTTAGGATTATTAAACTTGAACCCTTCGTTCAGGCCTTCTTTACCGTAATCCAGTTCAGTGCCATCGATGTAAATCAGGCTCTTGGGATCAACAATAATTTTCACGCCGTTGGATTCAAAAACCTTATCAGTTTCTTCAATCTCATCAACGAACTCAAGCACGTAAGCCATGCCTGAACAGCCCGTAGTTTTTACGCCCAGGCGCAAGCCTTCGCCCTTCCCCCTGTTCTCGAGAAAGGACTTGACCCGATCTGCAGCAACTTCCGTTAACGTAATACCCATAACTTACTCAGTACTTCGAACAAGGCTTAACTGTTTTTCTGTTTAAAATCATCAATCGCGGCTTTAATCGCGTCTTCTGCCAGAACAGAACAGTGTACCTTAACAGGTGGTAATTCCAGCTCTTCAGCAATCTGGCTGTTCTTGATTTGCTGGGCTTCGTCCAGGGTCTTGCCTTTTACCCATTCGGTTAACAATGAGCTGGACGCAATCGCCGAACCGCAACCATAGGTTTTGAACTTGGCATCCTCGATAACACCATCATCACTAACCTTGATCTGTAACCGCATTACATCACCACAAGCTGGTGCACCAACCATACCGGTACCTACCTGGGTATCGTCTTTTTCAAAAGAACCTACGTTACGTGGGTTCTCGTAGTGATCAATAACTTTGTCGCTATATGCCATGATTGTTCACCTCTTCATATAATCAAATACCGAGTAACCGCAAAAATTAATGTGCGGTCCACTCAATAGAATTCAAGTCAATGCCATCCTTGAACATTTCCCACAACGGCGACAATTCACGTAACTTGTCGATATTCTTGTGAATTTCTTCAATAGCATGATCAATTTCTTCTTCGGTGGTAAAACGACCCATAGAGAAGCGAATCGAGCTATGCGCCAGTTCATCGTTACGGCCAATGGCACGTAAGACATAGGAAGGTTCCAGGCTCGCCGAGGTACAGGCTGAACCAGAAGAAACGGCAAGATCCTTCAATGCCATCATCAGTGACTCGCCTTCAACAAAGTTGAAACTAACATTGAAGTTGTGCGGTACACGATGTTCCATATCACCGTTAATATAAATCTCTTCGATGTCCTTGATGCCGTTCCATAAACGATCACGCAACATACGAATCCGTTCATTATCCGCCGCCATTTCTTCCCTGGCTAAACGGAAAGCTTCGCCCATGCCAACAATTTGATGCGTCGCCAGGGTGCCTGAACGCATACCACGCTCATGGCCACCACCGTGCATTTGCGCTTCCAGGCGGACACGTGGTTTACGACGCACATACAAGGCACCAATACCTTTGGGACCATAAATCTTGTGTGCAGAAAATGACATAAGGTCGACTTTCATGTCCTGCATATCAATGGGAACCTTACCGGCACTTTGTGCTGCATCAACATGGAACAGGACTTTATGTTCACGGGTAATTTCACCGATCGCTTTAATATCCTGAATCACGCCAATTTCGTTGTTCACGTGCATGATGGAAACCAGGATAGTGTCGGGACGAATTGCCGCTTTAAGTTTCTCCAGATCGATCATACCGTTTTCTTCCGGATCCATGTAGGTCACTTCATAACCTTCACGTTCCAGTTGGCGGCAGGTATCGAGCACGGCTTTGTGTTCGGTTTTGGAGGTAATAATGTGTTTACCCTGTTTCTGGTAGAAATGTGCAACACCTTTAATCGCCAGGTTATCGGATTCGGTGGCACCAGAGGTCCAGACAATTTCTTTTGGATCAGCG
Organism: Thioalkalispiraceae bacterium; assembly: GCA_050116415.1. Classification (GTDB taxonomy): domain Bacteria; phylum Pseudomonadota; class Gammaproteobacteria; order UBA6429; family Thiohalophilaceae; genus JARRJY01. The sequence goes on along the minus strand of JASFOS010000031.1, from coordinate 11,306 downwards.
TTGATCAGATCGGCCACGTTTTGACGTGCTTCATCAATCGCTTTTTCTGCTTTCCAGCCGTACTCGTGTGAGCGTGATGCTGGATTACCAAAGTTTCCGTCCATGGTTAGACAATCACACATGGCTTTGGCAACACGCGGGTCTACCGGCGTGGTTGCAGAATAATCAAAATAAATCGGTGTCTTCACGATTTTAACTCCAGCAGAATCCGGGCAGCATCCCATCGCTACCGTTCATCCTTCCGCATAAATCCAATAAAATTACGCTCATCCTTTGACGTAAGTAAACTCGGCATTATACCGTATTTTGAGGGTTTGACTCAGGCTGTCACAGAAACATTTGGCTGGTTTTGCTCACTTTCCTGGCGCGCCGCAACTTCTTTGATGCCTTCACGCTCAACCAGCTGTCCCAGGCTGATACCCATCAAAAATCCATGGATTTGCTCACTCAACTCGGTCCACAAATCATGGGTTAAACACTGCTTGTCATTCTGGCAGTTACTCAAGCCACCACAGCGGCGAGTTTCCAGTTTTTCATCAACAGCTGTAATCACGTCCGCAACCGCGATATCATGTGCCCCACGGCTCAAACGGTAACCACCGCCCGGACCCCGGGTGCTATCCACCAAGCCTTTCTTGCGCAGCTTGGAAAACAGTTGCTCCAGGTAAGACAGGGAAATTCCCTGACGTTGTGAAATATCAGATAACGTAATGGGACCGTCTTTATAATGTAAAGCCAGATCCAGCATCGCGGTTACCGCGTAACGACCTTTGGTTGTAAGCCTCATAGCATTGCCCCGTAGGTGGAAGTTTAGTAATCTATGAAATACCAATACACAATCTAACCATAACAAGACCGACTATTTCAGTCAAGTATTTTTAGCGATTTATGCACCAAGACTTGCCTGTCAGTGAAATATTATTTATCTGACGAAGTTACTGGGTCTTGATCAGGATCTATATCGGTAGAATTTGTGTTGTCTTTAGCACTGATGTTGCATGGTCCAAGATCAGGCATTCGCACCTCATCCATTTCCATTCCCAATGCTTTCAATGACTTACACATGTTTTCCATTTGCTGATCCATGGCATGAACATGGTCCAGCATGCAGTTGATGGCATTGGCCACCGGGTCTGGCATGTCGGCACTGGTGCCGTAGGCATCGAAGCCAATTTTCTTGGCAAAGGCCTTGCGATGCTCATCTTTTTCATCCCTGGCTGCCACGATGCGTCCGGGAATACCCACTACCGTTGCCCCGGCGGGCACATCCTTCACCACCACCGCGTTGGAACCGACGCGCGCACCCTCGCCCAGCGTGATGGGGCCCAGTACCTTGGCACCGGCACCCACTACGACATTATTTTCAAGGGTTGGGTGACGTTTGCCTTTTTTCCAGGTGGTGCCACCCAGCGTCACCCCGTGATACAGGGTGCAATCATCGCCGATTTCGGCGGTTTCACCGATCACCACACCCATACCATGATCGATGAAGAAACGACGCCCGATTTTAACGGCCGGGTGAATTTCGATGCCGGTTAACCAGCGGGCAAGGTGCGAGACCACCCGCGCCAGCCATTTCAATTTAAGGTTCCACAAGGCATGGCTTAGTCGGTGCAGCACTATGGCGTGCACGCCAGGATAGGCAGTCAGGACCTCGAAACTGTTACGCGCAGCCGGGTCGCGATCAAACACGCAACTGATATCTTCTCTGATTCGACTAAACATAAATATCCTTAAACTCTGGTTCCTGACCAAGCAAAATGCTGGGCTATTAGAGGTTTTAGCCTCCCTGTTGTCAAGTAATACGCCTGGCTGAGCCGCATTTCAAGCCTCAGAACTTGTTGCCGTCCTCGCTGCGGATGCGTTTTTTACCCTGCGCCGCCGTCATGATGCCCCTGAGAATATTCACCTCGTTGCGTTCCAGGCCGACCCGGTTGAACAAGCGCCGGATTCGGCGCATCAACTGCTTGGGGGCAAGCGGGTCGAGAAACCCAATATCGGTGAGGGCTGTCTGGAAATGCTGGTACATGCCTTCAACCTCGGCCGCGCTGGCCAAGGGTGAATCATACTCGTTGATAACCGGTTTTGTTCCCGTTTCCGCCAGGGCGCGCATCCTCACTTCATAAGCCAGCACCTGGGTAGCGGCCGCCAGGTTAAGCGATGAATAGTCCGGGTTCGCCGGTATGTTCACCAGCAGATTACAGCGTTCCAGTTCCGCATTCGTTAGGCCGGATTTTTCGCGCCCCATGACGATCGCCACCTGTTCGCCACGTTGTTGCACCGCATTAACCACCTGTTCTGCACATTGTCGCGGATCAACCACCGGCCAGGGTATCGAGCGCAAGCGCGCACTGGCACCGACCGCCAGGGTGCAGTCGGCCACGGCTTCTTCCAGGGTCGCAACGCTAATCGCCGACTCCAGGACATCCACCGCCCCGGAGGCGCGTGCCCGGGCCTCACCCACCGGCTTTTCAACCGGATCAACCAGGTAGAGGTTCTGCAATCCCATGGTTTTCATGGCACGTGCCACCGAGCCAATATTACCGGCATGACTGGTGTTGACCAGTACAATGCGGACATTGGCCAATGCATTTTCGAGATTGTTTTTCATGCTACTGTCTTTCTTTGAAAAATTACCATTTTAGCCTGATCATCGAGCGTCAAGGCTGCTAGAATACCCGCCACGTCGCCACGCCAGGCGCGACACCGTTCTTTAACACCGTAGAGGAAATTTATTGTGCATCCGATGCTCAACATCGCCATACGTGCTGCGCGCAGCGCAGGTAACATTATCGCGCGTTATGCGGACCAAGTGGATACTTTATCCATCAAGAACAAGTCACCCAATGATTTTGTCAGCGAGGTCGACAAACGTGCCGAAGAAGAAATCATCAACGTGATTAAAAAGGCCTACCCGGACCATAGTATTCTGGCAGAAGAAAGTGGTTCTCACGAGGGTAATGACTACGAATGGATTATCGATCCGCTGGATGGCACCACCAACTTTCTTTACGGTTTCCCGCAATTTGCGGTCTCCATTGCCCTGCGTCATAAAGGGCGTCTGGAGGCCGCCGTGGTGTATGATCCCATGCGCCAGGAACTGTTCTCTGCCAGCCGCGGCGAGGGCGCGCAGCTCAATGGCCGCCGCATCCGGGTCAGCAATCGTAAAAGCCTGCACGGCGCCCTGCTCGGCACCGGGATTCCGTTTCGCCCGGATCATGAACGCTTCTTCGAACCCTATTTCAAGATGATGAAAGACCTGATTCCCGGCAGTGCCGGGATACGCCGCGCCGGCTCGGCAGCGCTGGACCTGGCCTACGTGGCCGCCGGTCGCCTGGACGGTTTCTGGGAACTGGATCTGAATGTCTGGGATATCGCCGCCGGCGTCTTGCTGGTTGAAGAAGCCGGGGGCCTGGTCAGCGAACTGGATGGTGGCATGAATTACATGAAAACCGGAGACATTGTCGCGGCCAGCCCACGGGTATTCAAGGGTATGCTACAAACCATACGCCCTCACCTTGCCGAGCTAAACAAAGTCCGATAAATCTTTGTCACCACCCTTTAAGATCAGGATTTAAGTCCGCTATTCGTTTGTGAGACCGGTGCTTCCGGTATACACGGATGAATAGTGAACTTTATGCAAGCTGCACGCGATTACACACACAAAGCTCTGGAAATGACCATGCGCGACGTGCTGGACAGTCTGGAAGACGCTGCCAGCTATATGGCATTGCACAGCACACCAGAAGGACTGGAAATACTTTCCATTGAAGCACCCGGTCGCGATCCCTACGCACAAAAACAGCGCGCACAAGTCATCCCGCTTGGCAAAACCTGACCCCGCTGACCAAATAATCACCAGAGCTGCACCAATACGGTACTTTTTCGTTGACCCCGTCGACGAAATCATGATAACTATGATTTAACCACAAGCTTTTCCAGTGATATCCATTGGAAAAATAAGGAGGAAGCCAGGTGAAACGTACTATCCAAGCGGTAATCACGCCACCCGTCGCCGTATGTCGCTACGGCTGTGCAGGCTGTTGCGCTGCACCCATTGGTGTATTCTGGATTGCTGGCATTATCAGCGTTATCTATGCCTTCTTTGGTGGCCCGGCCGAACTTGAGACCATCAGCTGGGGAACACTGGGGCTAGGAATTATATTGTGGGCAATCGCCGCCGTTTGGGCTGAAAATACCATCAAGGGTGTGGAAGCCGACGAATGTGAAAACAAGGTCAGCAACATGTGTCGCATGGTGCGCCCCAAGGTTGATGAAAGCGACCCCCTGGATGAAGTCAAAAAGTTCCAGTAAACCGCACAACCGAATGATATGACTACTTGTTAACCGTTCTGTGTTTGATAACGGTCAAACTGCCGCATAATCTCATCAAGCGCAGCCTGCTCATAGGGCTGCTGCTGCGCCATCCCCCAGACCACGCCCGGCCAGGCACAATCTGATTCACGCCGTCCCACCACGTGGACATGCAGTTGCTTAACGATATTGCCGATTGCCGCGATGTTGAGCTTATCGATATCAAAGCCGTGTTTTACAAACTTCGACATACTAATTATATCGTCCTGCAGTAACTGGTGGGTTGGCCTGTCCAGTTCATACAGTTCAGATACCCCCTCCACCTCGGGGACCAGGATAAACCAGGGCACCAGGCAATTATCCACCAGCAACACCTGGCTGCAGCGCAACTTGCCTATCAGCATGCTGTTCTTTAGTAGCTCGGGATCCAGTACAAACTTGTTCATGAGTTAATCCAGGATAATAATCGTCAAGATAACAGAGGCAACAATAATTGCCGAGATCAGGATAATGCGGTTTGTTTTCCTGGCTACGTATTTTTTCATTTCCTGTGACTCCATCACCTGGTAAAAAGCCTCAACATCAATTGCGGTGTTAACCTGGTGTGAGGGTTCCCTGAGCAGGGACATGGCATCGTCATACTGGTTATTGATATAAATGAAAACACCCAGGTTACTGGATAAAAACGGCAACTGGATACGGCTCACGTTTTCACCGGTAATCATGGCCGGAATGCCTGCCTCCTCCAGTTGCTGTTTTACCTGGTTGGCTTCATCAAGTGAACTGGTGGTATAAACAAGTTCCATGAACGTTATTCAAAGATTAAGATAGGGAAACATGAAGCGTGCCGCGTTGCTGATTGCCAGGTAGCTACAGGCTGCGCATAACCCCGCCAGTATTCCAATCAGTAGAAATGACTTTGTTTTATTCTGTGCGGAACCAAGGTTTGCAAACAGGCTGACCACGTACTTGGCACTAGTGATGGCAACCAGCAGATAGATGACAAATTTCAGATAAACATAAACCATGTAGTCAGTTTGCTATAAAAAAGCCCTCTGCTGAGGGCTTTTTTTATTCAATGTAGTGTCCTTCCTGGTCCACGCCTTCCTTCTCGACGGGCATCAGGCTTTCCCGTGTCACGTTGAGCGCCACCGTGGTACTGCTCGCCACGTAGATGGACGAGTAGGTACCTACCAGGATACCGACAATCAGCGCCTGCGAGAATGCGTGGATCAACTCACCACCAAACAGGAACATGGCAACCACTACCAGCAAAGTGGTAACCGAGGTCATCATGGTGCGTGACAGGGTCTGGTTCAACGACACGTTAATCACGTCGATATTGGTACCTTTGCGTAACAGGCGGAAGTTTTCCCGGATACGGTCAAATACCACGATGGTATCGTTAAGTGAATAACCGATAACTGCGAGTACCGCGGCCAGTACCGTCAGATCAAAATCCCATTGAAACAGGGCAAAACAACCAATGGTAATCAAGACATCGTGAATCAAGGCTGCGATCGATCCCAGCGCAAAACGGTATTCAAACCGTGCCATAACATAGATGAGGATAAAGGCCAGCGCGATGATCATCGCCAGGCCACCATCATCACGCAGTTCATCCCCCACCTGCGGACCGACAAATTCCTGGCGACGCATTTGCACATCAGGATTTTGTTCCCGCAAAGTACTGAGTACCCGATCAGACAGTTCACTTTGTACAACTTCGGCATCCGGCGCGATACGAATCAACACGTCCCTGGCGGTGCCAAAATGTTGTACCACGGTATCTTCAAAACCCGCTTTCTCCAGTGCCCCGCGTATCTTGCCCAGGTCCGCATCTTGCTGGTAGCCCACTTCGATCAGGGTGCCACCGGTAAAGTCGAGGCCAAAATTCAGACCACGCGAGGCAATGGCAAATATCGATATCACGATCAGGGTAAATGAAAAAACCAGCGCCAGTTTGCGTTTACCCATGAAATCAAACTCGGGAGTTTTTTTGAAAATCTGCATCGTTTGGTCTCCCTTAAATTGACAGCTTCTTGATTCGACGACCGCCCACCGCCAGGTTAATAATGGCGCGAGTGCCCATGATGGCGGTAAACATTGAGGTCAGGATACCGATGGACAGGGTAATCGCGAACCCCTTGATCGGCCCGGTACCGAATATGTAGAGCACCACCGCCGCTATCAGGGTCGTGATATTGGCATCGGCAATGGTAGACAGGGCTTTCTCGTAACCAGCGTGGATACTGGACTGCGGGCTGTTCCCCACCCTTAACTCTTCGCGTATGCGTTCAAAGATCAGCACATTGGCATCCACCGCCATGCCGACCGTCAACACGATACCGGCAATGCCCGGCAGCGTTAAAGTCGCCTGCAACATGGACAATACCGCGATAATTAGTACCAGGTTAACGACCAGGGCAACATTGGCCACCAGACCGAAACCTTTATACCAGAGCACCATGAAAGCCACCACGAACAACATACCAATCACCACCGACTGTGTGCCGGTATCAATATTTTCCTGCCCCAGGCTGGGACCAATGGTACGTTCTTCCACGATACGAATCGGCGCCGCCAGTGCACCGGCACGCAGTAACAGGGCCAGGGTTTGTGATTCCTTGGCACTGTCCAGCCCGGTGATCTGGAAACGTTTACTGAATACACCCTGGATAGTGGCCACATTGATCACTTCTTCTACCTTGCGCGTAGTCACCACTTCCTTGCCATCAACCATGCGGGATTCCGATTTGTGCTCGATGAACACCACGGCCATGGGTTTCTTGAGGTTTTCCTGGGTCGTCTTGGCCATGATACGTGCACCCGCACCATCCAGGTTAACGAACACCGCCGGACTGCCTGAGTCCTGATCAAAACCGGAGGTCGCACCGGTGATACGGTCACCCGATATGATCAAACGTTTCTTCAACAAGATCGGCTGGCCATCACGCTCATGATACAAACGCGCACCGGGTATGGGACGACCGTTGACCGCGTCCATCACGTTGTGCTCAATATCGACCAGGCGAAATTCCAGGGTCGCGGTGGCACTTAAGATTCTCTTGGCATGCGCACTGTCCTGGATACCCGGTAACTGCACCACGATGCGGTTATCACCTTCCTGTTGAATAACCGGCTCAGCGACACCGATTTCATTGACGCGATTACGCAGGGTTGTAATGTTTTGTTGTAAAGCGGCTTTTTTCAAATCCAGTAGCGCCGGGTCACTCAGCTCGGCAAAAATGAAATAGGCACCCTCTTTATCTTCTTCGTTCAGAACCAGTTCACGATACTCTGACTTGATGGCGTCCACCGCCTTGTCACGCAACTCGGCATTACGAAACTTCAGTTGCATACCCTGGTCCCTGTCGGTAATCGTCAGGTAGCGAATTTTGTTGGTGCGTAATAAACCACGGAAGTCATTGATATAGCGTTCCTGTGCCTGGGAAATAACCGTCTCGGTATCCACTTCCAGCAAAAAGTGCAAGCCACCGCGCAAATCCAGCCCCAGGTACATGGGCAAGGCATTGATCGATTTAAGCCAGGCAGGTGAAGCGGACGCCAGGTTAAGCGCGGTGGTATAATCGTTACCCAGTTGCTCGCGTACCAGTTCACTGGCTCGCAATTGATCTTCTACCGAATTAAAGCGCACCAGCAAACCATTATCGTCCAGGATCATACGACGCACACTGATATCGGCTGACTCCAGTGTTTTGTTGACCTGGGTTTGCGTTGAGGAATCAACGGTGACATTACGCCCCGCCGTGATTTGTAATGCAGGATCAGAACCGTATAAGTTCGGCAAAGCATAAATACAACCGATCACGATAACTAACAGGATCAGTAAATACTTCCAGAGTGCATATCGATTTAACATACTGTGGAGATTCCGTGGTTTTTGAAATTAAGTAACCAAACAAATACAAACAGGCCAGTCTGATAACTGGCCCATTTCTTTATTAAAATTATTTATTCTTTGCTGGCAGCCTTGATTGATCCCTTGGGCAACACCGAACCAACCGCCTGTCTCTGCATCTTGATTTGCACATTCTCAGCCAGTTCAACCGTAACATATTGTTCACCGACTTCGATGATCTTGCCCAGCAAACCACCATTGGTCACCACTTCATCGCCCTTGCTGAGGGCTTCGACCATGTTGCGATGTTCCTTGGCGCGTTTCTGCTGGGGACGAATCAACAGGAAATAGAAAATCAGGATCATGCCACCGAAGAAAATCAGCGAAGACATGGGATCGGCTTGTTGCGCAGCCGGTGCGGCTTCAGCCATAGCATCGGAAATAAAAAAGCTCATTTCATTACCCTTGTGTTTTTGATATTTAATTCGATAATTGGTGCGATATTATGACACAGCTGGCACCGGCTGCGCCCGTTTCGCGTAAAATTCCCCAACAAATTCCTGCACGCGGTTATTGCTGATGGATTCCCGCAACCCTTTCATAACTGACTGATAATAATGCAAATTATGAATCGTATTAAGGCGCGCACCGAGAATTTCGCCGGTCTTGTCCAGGTGGCGCAAATAGGCACGGCTGTAATTTCGGCAGGTATAACAACCACAATGCGCATCCAGCGGCCGGGTATCCATGCGGTGCTGGCTGTTGCGGATACGGATCATGCCCTCGCTGGTGAATAAGTAACCATTGCGGGCGTTACGCGTCGGCATCACGCAATCAAACATATCGATGCCGCGTCGTACCGCCTCCACCAGGTCCTCGGGGGTACCGACCCCCATCAGGTAGCGCGGCCGATCCTGCGGCATACGGGGGTTAAGGTGTTGAATCACGCGCAGCATATCTTCCTTGGGTTCACCGACCGACAAGCCACCAATAGCATAGCCATCGAAACCGATGTCAACCAGTCCGGCCAGTGATTCATCGCGCAGATGTTCATACATGCCACCCTGCACAATACCGAACAGGGCCGCAGGATTATCGGCATGCGCCTGCTTGCAGCGCCTGGCCCAGCGCAATGACAGTTCCATGGACTCGCGCGCTTGTTTTTCCGTGGCCGGGTACGGGGTACATTCATCGAAAATCATCACGATGTCCGAACCCAGCGCATGCTGTACCTGCATGGACTCTTCCGGGCCGAGAAACACCTTGCTGCCATCCACCGGTGAACTGAACTTAACCCCCTGTTCGGTGATCTTTCTCAGCTCGCCCAGGCTCCATACCTGGAAACCACCCGAGTCCGTCAGTATCGGCCCATCCCAGTGCATGAAGTCATGCAGATCACCATGCTGCTGGATCACCTCGGTACCGGGACGCAACATCAGGTGAAAGGTATTGCCGAGGATGATTTGCGCACCCAGGTCTTTCAGTTCTTCCGGGGTCATGGCCTTGACCGTGCCATAGGTACCGACCGGCATAAACACCGGCGTTTCGACCACGCCGCGCTCAAACAGCAGTCGCCCCCGGCGCGCATCTCCATCCGTATTTAATAATTCAAATTGCATTTATTCGTTAACCTGGGCCCGGGTTAAAAACATGGCATCACCATAACTGAAAAAACGGTATCGCGCGGCCACCGCATGTTGATAGGCATTCATCACCGTATCATAACCGGCAAACGCGCTGACCAGCATCAATAAAGTTGATTCCGGAAGATGAAAATTGGTCAACAAGGCATCCACCACTTTAAAGCGGTAGCCGGGCGTGATGAAAATATTCGTATCACCTTCATAAGGCTGTAACTCACCGGACGTCGATTTGCTGGCCGCGCTTTCCAGGCTGCGTACACTGGTGGTACCGATTGCCACCACGCGGCCACCACGCGACCTGGCCTGGTTTACCTTGCGGCACACTTCATCATCCACCTTGATCCATTCGGCATGCATTTTATGCTCATGAATGTTTTCCACCCGCACCGGTTGAAAAGTTCCTGCCCCCACGTGCAGGGTGACATAGGCGATATCGATACCCTGTTTCTGTATCTTCTCCAGCATCTCGTCAGTGAAATGCAGACCGGCGGTCGGTGCCGCTACCGCACCGGCATGCTGAGCGTACACGGTTTGATAGCGCGATTGATCGGTGTGGTTATCTTCACGCTGAATATAAGGCGGTAACGGCATGTGGCCGATCGCGCTCAATACCGGCTCGATATCATCCACGTTAAAATGAAGCTTGAACAGGTCACCAACACGTTCGAGCACCTCGGCGCTCACTTCGTTGTCAAATAAAAGCTGCGTTTCTGGTCGTGGTGATTTACTGGCACGCACGTGGGCCAGTACCTGTTGCCTGTCCAGCAGCCGCTCAATCAACACTTCGATCTTGCCGCCGGTTTGTTTATGGCCAAACAAACGTGCCGGGATCACCCGGGTATTGTTCATCACCAGCAGGTCACCTTCACGTAACTCATCCATCAGCTTGGCAAAGCTGCTATCACGGTAACTTCCGCTCTGGCCGTCCACCACCAGCAAGCGACTGGCATCACGACGTTCGGCGGGATACTGGGCGATTAATTCCTCGGGAAGTTCGAAATGAAAATCGCGGGTCTGTAGAGGGCTCTGCTTCATGGGATGCGAATAGTACCAAAATTAGCCCGGCTAAAGTACTAGAGCTAAGCTGGCAGGTGGCCTATAATGGCGGCCGCTCGGTATTACCGGGCACTCCAGTAATGGCCGAGTGGTGGAACTGGTAGACACGCAGCACTCAAAATGCTGTGCCTTCGGGCGTGACGGTTCGACTCCGTCCTCGGCTACCACTTAATTCGCTGTAGCGAATAAATATATCCCCCTTTTACAAAATAATAACGGTGGGTTCGACGAATGAAATTATGGCCGTATTTTCTTGGCGCCTGGCTGCTGCTGACTGGATTGAATGCACTTATCAAGCTGGATTTCCAGTATGAAGGACTGGTGATGGGGCTACTGGCGGTGATTAGTGGCGTGCTGGTAATCCTGCGCCGCTGAGTCAATCCTTGTTGTCCAGGTAATAGTTGATCAAGCCATTGGTCGAGGCATCATGA
>JASFOS010000030.1:0-20125 GCA_050116415.1 Thioalkalispiraceae bacterium | reverse complement strand
TTGCATGCTAAGATAACATAGCGATTTCAGGTCCATTTAACGCCAGCACCCGCTATCGCCATCAGTACGTAACGATCGATCTACTTGTGCCCAGTGAGCCAACGACATGAAGCAACTCGCCACAAATAGATTCCGTGTTAAGCTCTTCCAACTATTACTGCGCTTTGCAAGCGTGCTGCAAAACATACCCGTGAAAACCACGCCGCCAGCCTTCAGGCTCATGCAAATTGGTTCGCTGTTCTGGCAATCACGGGCGTTGTATGTCGCAACAAAACTCGGCTTGGCTGATGTGATTGGCGATACACAAAAAAGCACACGGGAAATCGCCGGCAAATTACATTTGCATGAAGATCATCTCTACCGTTTATTGCGCCTGCTACAGTCAATCGGCATTTTCGAGGAAACATCACCGCGTGTTTTCAGGAACTCCAAGACCTCCGAATTTCTACGCGCCGATCATCCGCACAATGTACGCGCGATGATACTCATGCATAACTCTCCGGAAATGACCCGGCCCTGGATGGCGCCCCTGGAGGAATGTATCCGGGATGGCGGGGTGCCGTTTGTTAAGGCCCATGGACTTGACCTGTTTGGTTACATGGATCACAACAAGGACTTTGACTTGTTGTTCTCGCAGGCAATGGATGCGGTCGAAAGCCTGACCGGCGACAGCTTTCTCGAGGATTTCAACTGGGCTGACTTTGATCGCATTATTGATATAGGCGGTTCAAAAGGCAGCAAATCCATTTCTATACTCAAAGCTGTCCCACACTTAAAGGCCGTGGTGTTTGACAGGCCGCAGATTATCCAGGCGGCCAAAACAAGCTGGCGCGATAAGATCCCCGAGCAAGTACTTGCGCGCATTGATTTTCAGCCCGGTGACATGTTCGAGGGCCTGCCGGTTGCCGTCTCGGACAATGATCTCTACGTGTTCTTTGCCATATTCCACGGCCTGAACGATGACGAGGCTAAACTCGTTCTGCGCAACCTGCGAATCGCAAGTGGCGAAAAGAATCCTTATGTTTTGATTGTCGATTCGGTTGCAGAGAAAATGCAGGCCAACCCAACCGTTGCAGCTTTCGACATGCAGATGTTGATCGGGACCAACGGCCGCGAACGCACCATGAGTGAATGGCAGCGGTTACTGGGGGATTCCGGATTTGACATTGTTGATGTTATCGATGTCAGAACCTTCGCAAAATTCATCATCGCAAAGTGCGGCAACTGATCATTGCTCCAATCAGTAAAAATCTTGCTCGCGGGAACTCGCATCAAGCGATGCATATGACTTGATTGGTGTAATTAACAGCGGATCAAAAAAGGGGCGCTAACAATCAAGACTCTCGATTGTCATCGCCCCTGCTCAGGTTTTACTAGCGATGCTTAGGCGGCTTTGACCCCAAGCTTTTCACGCCAGCCGGGGAACAGTGCGTCGGCATCACCTGGGAACGATTCGAAGGCACGGGCAAACTCGCGGTGTTCCTTCGCGAACTCGAGGGGATCGGCACCGGCTTTCCAGCACTGGTAAGCCTGGTCCAGTGAACGACCGCCGTCAGCAGGGCTATCGATGTGTCCAAACGAACCACCACCACAGGTGTTGATCAGGTTGCCATGACCGAGGTTATCGAAGAAGCCCGGCAGACGCAGGGCGTTCATACCACCTGAGATGATCGGCGTGGTTGCTTTCATGCCGTACCATTTCTGGTAGAAATAAGGTCCCTGGCACTCATCGCGTTCCAGCATGTAAGCCAGTACGGTTTCACCAGCGTGGCCTTCCATCTTGCCGTAGCCCATGGTGCCGGTGTGAATGCCGGATGCACCCATCATGCGAGCCAGCTTCATGTAACACAGTGGGTCCATACCCATGGGCGACTTGTATGAAGTCAGCGCACCGTGACCTGCGCGGTGGAAGTGCAGGAAGGTATCCGGGAAGGCACGACGACAAGTGGTCACACCGGCCGGGCCAGTAACGAAGCCGTCAACCAGGAAAGCCACGTGATCGGCAGAATCATATTTTGCAAACTGCTCAAGCACGTACTCACCACGTTTGATCATTTCTTCATGGAAGTCAGCCGTAATATTGGCAGAGAACAACTTGGCTTCACCAGTTTCCTGCTGTGCGCGGTCCATAGACTCAGCAACTAATGGAATCACTTCTTCCATTGGGCAGAACGGCTGGTTTGCCTGGGGCTCGTCGTTCTTGATAAACGTGCCACCCAGCCAGAAGTCGTAGCAGGCCTTGGCGAAAGGTGCAGGGCGCAGGCCCAGCTTTGGCTTGATGATGGTGCCAGCGATGTAACCGCCATCAACTTCTGGACGACCCATGACCTTCCACAGGTTAGAAATATTGGCAGAAGGTCCATCAAGACGCTTGACCATGCACTCAGGTACGAGGAAGTCGAGCATACGCAGACCTTCGTGGTCACCCATGCCCTGGTTGTTACCCAGGATCAGAGACCACATGTGAGAAATATTGAAGTAACCATCGCTCAGGTTGGGGTCGAACAGTTCAACCGGGTAGGCAATCTTTACCAGTCCACCCTTGTCACCAAAAGCGCCTTCGTCGACTTCATAAACCAGCGCATCGACACCACGGGTGAAGTCGTCTGTGGTAGATACTTCTACATTGGTTCCGGTTGATGATTCAGCGGCGACATGAGCAGCGACTTCCAGGAAGCCATGTCCTTCAGCGGGTTTCAGGCGGTAAGCCACCAGGAAATGCTTGCCATTGGCAACCAGATCCTCTTCTTTCAAATCAAGGTTTGCATAACGGCCGGATTGATCGTGTGCCATGTTGTCCTCCGAAAAATAGTCATTGAGTCAAAATTCAGGAATGGCACTGTAACTTATGTGGTCTATAAGGTATATTCAGAATAAATAAGACTTTCTCAAACTTATACTTATATCATGCTCAAACTGACCCTTCGCCAGCTGGAAATTCTCGACGCCGTGGCCCGCTGCGGGAGCTTTTCCCGGGCCAGCGCCGAGCTGCATCTCTCCCAGCCGGCTGTTTCCATGCAAATCAAGCAGTTGGAAGGGGCGCTCGGCCTGCCGCTGTTCGAGCACATGGGCAAACACATCCACCTCACCGAGGCCGGGCGCGATACGCTGCGAACCAGCCGTAACATAGAGCGTGAACTCGCCAACCTGGAACACACCCTGGCAGACCTGCAGGGTTTGAAAGGTGGCACACTGACGGTATCAGCGGCCAGTACCGCCAGCGTATTCACCGCGCGCATGATGGCGCTGTTTCGTACCCTGCACCCGGATGTGCGTATCAGCCTGAACGTGGTTAACCGCGAAACCCTGTTGCGCCACCTGACCGAAAACAGTGTCGATCTCGCGCTCATGGGGCAACCACCGCAAGGCTACGATCTCACCGCGCAACCCTTCATGGACAACCCGCTGGTGGTGATCGCCGCAACCAGCCACCCGCTGGCCAGGCTGGCCAACATCCCGCTTGAACAGCTGGTCGAGGAGCCACTGATTGGTCGTGAACAGGGTTCCGGTACGCGCAGTGCGCTGGAAAATTTTCTCGCCGAGCATGGTTATACCTTCAGGGCCGCCATGGAGATGAACAAGAACGAGGCGATCAAGCAGGCCGTGGAAGCCGGCCTGGGGCTGGGCGTGGTGTCACTGCATACGGTGAAGGCCGAGCTGGCCTCGGGGCAACTGTGCGTGCTGGATGTGCAGGGCTTTCCCCTGAAACGTCAATGGTACCTGGTGCAACGTGAAGGCAAGCGCCTGAGCCCCGCGGCGTACGCCTTTACCCAGCTGGTACTCAAGGAGGCGACACAATTCCATACTCTTATATAATAGGTACACCTGGATGCTTGATGATCAGGCAATCACGTTCAGGCGCCGGGCTTCTTTAAAGTAAATCATCCAGGTTATGAGCATCCAGCTCCTGTAAAAACTTGTCGACCGCACCATCCAGCACCCCTTTCAGGCGACAGTTTTTTATCAGCATGCAGGGGCTGGCTGCGTCACCGGCACAATCCACCAGCTGGAAACTGGCCTCCATGTTGCGGATTACTTGCCCAATATTGATGGCATCCGGCGTCATGGCGAGGCTGATCCCGCCCTTGCGTCCTTTTGCGCTGTGCACGTAGCCGAGCGTTGATAATTTATGCACCACCTTGATCAGGTGGTTATAGGAAACCTGGTGTTGATCAGCGATTTCACGAACCGTTACCTGTTGCCCCGGCTTATTGCCAAGATACATCAACACTCGCAGCGCATAATCGGTAAAACGCGTTAACTGCACGGAACTTTTCCTCCAGCCTGGGACTACTTACCAGCGCATCATAGCGAATATCGCAAAAGCTGGCTGAAAAAATATTAAAGTTCTTTTTACGCCATCCGAAATATGTATCTGTAATACATATTTAATAAAAACAAGGAGAATAAACATGTCAGATTCCTTATTCGAACGACTGGGTGGTGAAGGTGCGGTCAACGCCGCCGTGGATATCTTTTACCGCAAGGTATTGAGTGACCCCAGTATTAATCACTTTTTCGAGACCACCGATATGGCGGCGCAACACGCCAAGCAGAAAGCCTTTCTGACCATGGCGTTCGGCGGCCCCAACAATTATTCCGGTGCTGATATGCGCCAGGCCCATGCGCCGCTGGTGGAAAAAGGGCTTAATGAAGATCATTTCAACGCGGTGGCCACTCACCTGCAGGCGACCCTGGAAGAACTGGATGTTCCCGCAGACCTGGTCGGTGAAGTAATGTCGATTGCCGCCAGCACCCATGACGATGTACTTGGTTTATAAGGAACAGAAAACATGCCAAGCATTAAATATGGCGGCAAGCACTATCGCCAGCAAAAAGGTGAGTCTGTACTGGCAACACTGCTGCGGCAAAATGTTGATATCCCCTACTCGTGTGAAGTAGGGGCATGTCATACCTGCCTGATGCGTCGTACCGATGGCGAGGTGCCTGAGTCCGCCCAACCCGGTTTGAAATCGACCCTCAAGCAACAACATTATTTTCTTGCCTGTCAGTTTATTCCTGACGAGGATATACAGGTTGCCCATGCCGACGATGAAGATGTTTCCAGTCATGCCACAGTCACGTCCATTGACTATCTTGGAGAGGATATCTGCCGTGTACGGCTGGACCCTGCGACGCCGTTGTATTACCACGCCGGCCAATATATCAACCTCAAACGCAACGATGATTTAATCCGTAGCTACTCGTTGGCCAGTGTCCCCCGGCTGGATCAACAGCTGGAGCTGCACGTCAAACTCATGGATAACGGCCAGATGAGCAACTGGATCTATAACGAGTTGCGCGTGGGTGATCATGTTGACATCCAGGGCCCTTACGGCGATTGCTTTTATGTACAGGATAATGCTGAGCAGGATTTGCTTTTTGTTGGCACCGGTACCGGGCTGGCGCCGCTGATGGGTATTGCGCGCGATGCTCTTGATAATAACCATTCAGGGAATATTTATCTCTATCATGGCAGCCGCAACCTGCCTGGCTTGTATATGCACAACGAATTGAAACAACTCGCCGAAGCCAATAACCGTTTTCACTATATTCCATGCCTGTCAGGTGACGGCCAGATAACATCGGTTCGGCATCAACGTGCCAATGAAGCCGCTTTTGCTGATTTTACCGATTTAAAGGACATGAAAATTTATTTGTGCGGCCACCCGGAAATGGTCAAGCAGGCCAAGATGAGCGCTTATCTGAATGGTGCCGATATCGGCAATATTTTCGTTGATGCCTTTGAAATGAAAAACCTGCGTCAACAACCCCGTGATTGATGACGATTATTACCAGCAATCAGGATGATACTTTCCTTCTCATGATCTCGACCAGGTTGTCAAAATTGACCGGCTTTTCAACCAGCGCGTCCATGCCTGCTTCAAAATAATTTTCGCGTTCGTCGTTCATCACGCTGGCGGTCATGCCGATTACCGGCGCGGAGGTTAACTGGCGCTCCTTGATAACCTTTGTCGCGGTGACACCGTTCATTACCGGCATGTGCACATCCATCAAAACAATATCGAAGCGATCGTTTTGTTCCAGGTAGTAAATGGCTTCAGCGCCATTTTCGGCGATGACAACCTCGTGACCTTTATTGTTCAACAGGGTTTTCACCGCCAGGCGGCTTATCTTGTCATCATCCACCAGTAGAATATCCAGGTTTTCGAGTATTCCACCTGCCGCCGGCACCGGTTTGGCCGTGCCGTGTTGTTGTGCAATGGGCAAGGTTACATCGATGTAAAACGTGCTGCCTTTGCCAACGACTGAGCTGGCCTGCAACTCGCCGTGCATGGCTTCGATGATTTTCTTGCAAATGGGCAAACCCAGGCCTACGCCTTTATTGGCAATCCGGTCCGGTGACAACTGCTGAAAAGGTTCAAAGATCGACGGGATTTTTTCTTGCGGGATACCGATGCCGGTATCCGTAACCTCGACATGCAAGTGGTATTGATTACCCTCTGCCCGTTGACCACTGATCGTAACGTCAACCTCACCTTCATGGGTAAACTTGGCGGCATTACTGACCAGGTTAACGATGACCTGTTTCAGCCTGACTTCATCGCCAACCAGGTAAGTCGGCAGATCGTTGCTCACGTCGATTCTTAACTCGACAGGTTTATCCTCGAACAGTGGATCCACCTGGTTCATGACATCTTCCAGGCACTCCCAGGTTATGAATTCTTTTGCAACGATTTCAAGCTTGCCGGATTCAATGCGGGACAGGTCAAGCAAGTCATCCAGCAAGGTTAACAGGGTCTGGCTGGAGCGCTCGACTGATTTTAAATAACTGCGTTGTTGTTCATCGAGGCCGGTGGTTTGTAACACCTGCACCATGCTCAGTACGCCGTTCATCGGCGTGCGAATTTCATGACTCATGTTGGCGAGGAACAGGTTCTTGATCTGGTTGGCCGCGTAGGCTAATTCCAGCGCTTCGTTCATTTCCCTGATGGTCACTTCGAGTTTTTCGTTCTGACTGGATAGCTTGTTTTCATAACTGCTCATCTGCAAGGTATAGCTACTGCTCAACAGGCCAAACACCGTCATGGCAAATAACGCGGTCATCACCGCGGTTTCACTGATATGAATATCGATGTAACTGTTGGCCAGCACGATAACGCAAATTGATAACAGGACAAATGCAATCCCCGCGCGCACACCAAGCAGTAAAAAAGCAATGTAGACGGAAACAAAAAACCAGATGATGCGAAACTCGTCGGTCTCAACACTGAGCAGGGCGACTAAACAGACCAGCCAGGTAGCGCCCACCTGCAGCCAGGCAATTTTTGCAAAAAGGTTTTTATCTTTTCTGAGTTGCCACAATAGAACGATGTTCAGCAGCGCGTAGATATAATCGGCCTTGGGCATAATGGTGCCAATCTTCATGATGCCCATGTCACCTAACAGGCCGATGATAATACCGAACACGATGGCCACCAGCATAAAATAATTCAGCACCCGGAACTTGAATGCCAGGTAGCTTTCATGCTCATCGAATGCGTGGCCACTTGTCAGGAGATTTTTAAAATCCATCATCTACTTTAAGCTATTCGCGTGTATAACGCTCTTCTTCTTGTTGTTTTTCATGATCCCGCACCCTTGAAGCCCAGCTGGCGCCAGGCTTCGTACACCACCACCGCCGCGGTATTGGACAGGTTCAGGCTACGGCTATCAGGCAGCATCGGTAATCGTAATACCTGCTCTTCGCCCAGTTGCTGGCGTAACGCTGGCGGCAGGCCACGGGTTTCCGGGCCAAACAAAAATACATCGCCTTCTCGAAACACGCTGTCATAAAAACCTTTCTGTCCCTTGGTGGACAGCGCATATATGCGCGCCGAGCCCATGGCCTCGACAAACGCCGGATAATTTTCGTGCTCGTGCACGCGGGCGTATTCACTGTAATCCAGGCCGGCCCGTTTCAGGCGGGTATCGTCCAGTTCAAAGCCCAGCGGGTGGATCAGGTGTAGCTGGCAACCGGTATTGGCGCACAGGCGAATGATGTTGCCCGTGTTGGGGGGGATTTCCGGTTCATACAGGGCGATATGGAACATAAATTCTGGCCTGATTAAAAACTCAAAGATACAACTTACCTTAACAACGATATACTATGCAGTTGTTACCCGTAATATACCAGCAAGCCTTAACGCCATGACCGAAAAACTTGATGAACGCCTGAAAACCGAGTTCTGTGGTATGACATTCAACTCACCGCAGGTACTGCTGTCCGGCTGTGTTGGCTTTGGCGAGGAATACACCCGGGTCGAGGGCTATTCCAATACCGATGTCGGCGCGGTATGCCTGAAAGGCACCACGCTGGAGCCGCGACTGGGCAACAACCCGCACCGCGTTTACGAAACCCCGATGGGCATGCTCAATGCCATCGGTTTGCAAAACCCCGGCGCCGCGCACGTGGTCAACACGATCCTGCCCGAGCTGGACTTCTCGGAAACCCGCTTC
This sequence comes from Thioalkalispiraceae bacterium, assembly GCA_050116415.1. GTDB lineage: Bacteria > Pseudomonadota > Gammaproteobacteria > UBA6429 > Thiohalophilaceae > JARRJY01. The sequence goes on along the minus strand of JASFOS010000030.1, from coordinate 11,665 downwards.
ATTGCCAACCTGTCGGGCTCGACGGTGGAAGACTATTACGAGGTGGCGCGGATTTTTGATGATTCGCCCATCGATGCCATGGAAATCAATATTTCCTGTCCCAACGTCAAGGAAGGTGGGGTGGCGTTTGGCAATGACCCTGACATGTCGGCGCGGGTAGTGGAAATATGCCGCAAGGCCACCAACAAACCACTGATCACCAAGCTGTCCCCCAACCAGACGAATATCGCCGAGAATGCGCGGCGCTGCATCGAGGCCGGCAGTGACGCGTTCGCGGTGATCAACACCCTGATGGGCATGGCCATCGACGTGGAATCGCGCACCACCATCATCGGCAACAACCAGGGCGGCCTGTCCGGCCCGGCCATCAAGCCCATCGCGCTGCTGAAAGTGCACCAGGTTTACCAGGTGTGCCGCGAACACGATATCCCGATCATCGGCCAGGGCGGGATCAACTCGGCGGAAGACGCGCTGGAATTCATCATTGCCGGGGCCAGCGCGGTGGGCGTCGGCACCGCGCTGTTTTATGACCCGCTGATTTGCAAGAAGATCAACCAGGGCATGAGCGACTACCTGGAGCGCCATGAAATGGCCAATATTGCCCAGCTGGTGGGCAGCCTGACCCTGAACGACTGAACTAAAAAAGCCATTAAAATAAATGCCTTAAACTTGAAAATAAAAGTTTTGCATTAAATGGCCGATACACCATAATAATCACGTATCATTACAACAAGAAGGGTGTGTTATGGCGAGCGTCGCGCCAAAGAAGAAAATTCGCCTCGGTGACCTGCTGGTTGAAAACAGCATCATCAGTGAAGCGCAACTGATGCAGGCGCTGGCCGATCAGAAAAAAACCGGCCAGAAGCTGGGCCGCCAGCTGATCAGCAGTGGCCTGGTGAGCGAGCAGCAGTTGATGGAATTCCTGTCGACGCAACTGAATATCCCGTTTATCGACCTCAAGCAATTCAAGTACGACCCGGAAACCGTCAAGCTCATCCCGGAAACCCTGGCACGCCGGTTCCGGGTGATGGCGCTCAAGGAAAATCCCGATGGCAGCGTGATGGTCGGCATGGCCGACCCGACCGATATCTTTGCCTACGATGATATTGCCAAGCAGCTGAGGCGCAAACTGCAGCAGACCATCGTGCGCGAAAGCGACCTGCTTGCCACCATCGACATGGTTTACCGCCGTACCCAGGACATTTCCAACCTGGCCGAGGAGCTGGGCGAGGAACTGGGTGAAACCGACTTTGACCTGGCGCAACTGGGACAGGGTGAAGATGTCGCCAATGCGCCGGTGGTGAAATTACTGCAAACCCTGTTTGAAGATGCGATCCAGATCGGCGCTTCTGATATTCATATTGAACCGGATGAGTCTATCCTGCGTATTCGCCAGCGTATCGATGGCGTGCTGCAGGAACAGGTGATGAAGGAAAAGCGCATCGCCAGTGCGCTGGTGTCGCGCCTCAAGCTGATGGGTGGTCTGAATATTTCCGAGCGACGCATCCCCCAGGACGGGCGCTTTAATATCAAGATCAAGAACCGCAGCATTGACGTGCGCCTGTCGACCATGCCGATCCAGCATGGTGAGTCGGTGGTCATGCGTTTACTGGACCAGTCCGGTGATATGCTCAACCTGGAACAACTGGGCATGGACAGCGAGCTGTTGAAGCATTTCCGCCAGGCGGTGCATCGCCCCTACGGCATGGTGCTGGTGACCGGCCCAACCGGTAGCGGTAAAACCACCACCCTGTACGCGGCGTTATCCGAACTCAATGACGCCAGCAAGAAAATCATTACCGTGGAAGACCCGGTGGAATACCGCCTGCCGCGCATCAACCAGGTGCAGGTCAACCCGCAAATTGACCTGACCTTTGCGCGCGTGCTGCGTACCGCGTTACGCCAGGACCCGGATATCGTGCTGGTCGGTGAGATCCGTGACCAGGAAACCGCGGAAATTGCCCTGCGTGCCGCGATGACCGGTCACCTGGTGCTCTCCACCCTGCATACCAATGACGCCATCTCCACCGCCAACCGTTTGCTGGACATGGGGGCGGAAGGCTACCTGGTGGCCTCGGCGCTGCATTCCATCATTGCACAGCGCCTGGTCCGACGCGTGTGTGACAATTGTGCCGCGCCATATCAACCCAATGTCAACGAAACCGCCTGGCTGTTAAACCTGGTGGGCGATAAAGCCGAGGACATACAGTTTAAGCAGGGCCAGGGTTGCACGCAGTGCAATAATACCGGTTATCACGGCCGCCTCGGCGTGTTCGAGTTACTGACCATTGATGAAGGCCAGGCCGATGCCTTGCGGCGTAATAACACGGCGGACTTTACCAAACGGGCGCGCAGCAGCGAACACTTCAGGCCGTTTGCCCAGAACGCGCTGGAATACGCCCAGCAGGGTATCACCTCGCTGGAAGAAGTCATGCGTATCTCCAACATCAGCGATGAAGCCACCCTGGAAGAAGCCATTGAAAGCATGGTGCCTGAACAATAATGCCGGTATTTGAGTACAAAGCCCGCAATGCACAGGGACAAGCTATTAGCGGCCAACTGGATGCGCCTTCCATCGACGCGGTCGCCAGCCAGTTACAGAACGAGGGCAGTACCCCGCTGGATATCCAGCCCCGGGCCGAGCAGAAAAGCAACCCGCTGGATGACCTGCTGGCCCGCCTGTCGCGTCGCCAACCGGATCTCAATGACCTGATCCTGTTTTGCCGCCAGCTTTATACCCTGATGCGCGCCGGGGTACCCATTATCCGCTCGCTGGCCGGCCTGGCCGAAACCACGCGTAACGTGGTGTTGAAAGAAACCCTGGCCGAGATTGCCACCGATCTCGAATCCGGCCACGAACTCTCCATTGCCCTGTCACATCACCCGAAGATCTTCACGCCGTTATTTGTCAGCATGGTCAGGGTGGGTGAAACCACGGGTCGCATGGACGAAGCCTTCCTGCAACTGGCAAGTTACCTGGAACGCGAAAAGGATACCCGTGACCAGGTCAAGACCGCGATGCGCTACCCAAAGATGGTGGTCGGTGCGATCACCATTGCCATGGTGATTATCAATATCTGGGTGATCCCGACGTTTGCCCGGGTGTTCAAGGGCTTTGGCGCCGAACTGCCGTTACCGACGCAAATCCTGATTGGCATCTCTGACTTCATGGTGGCCTACTGGTACGTGCTGCTGGCAGTCCTTATCGCCAGCATCGTAGCATTCAAACGTTATGTCAGAACCGAGCGGGGCGAATACCAGTACGACAGGTACAAGCTCCGGATACCGCTGGTCGGCAGTATATTAAACCGCGCACTGCTGGCCCGTTTTGCCCGCGCCTTTGCCATGTCGATGAAGTCCGGGGTACCCATCGTGCAAAGCCTGGCAAGCGTCGCGCGAGCAGTGGATAACGTTTATGTCAGCGGGCATATCGATGATATGCGTACCGGCATCGAGCGCGGTGATAACCTGACCCACACGGCCCATACCACGAAAATGTTCACCCCGCTGGTCCTGCAAATGATGGCGGTCGGTGAAGAGACTGGCGCCATCGATGAAATGATGGAGGAAGTCGCCGACTTTTATGATCGCGAGGTGGATTATGATCTCAAGGCGCTGTCCAGCAAGATTGAACCGATCCTGATCGTGATCATCGGGGTGATGGTAATGATCCTGGCGCTGGGTGTATTCCTGCCGATGTGGGACCTGATGGCGGCAGCAAAAGGTTAGGCGATGCAGCTTAAACGCGATAAAAAAATTGCTGGCGGTTTTACCTTGCTGGAAATGGTCATCGTGATCGTATTGATCAGCGTGCTCGGCCTCATCATACTCAGCCGAGTCTGGCAGTACCGCGTGTATGCCGAGGAAGCCATGGTCACGGCAACCGTTGGCAATATCCGCAGTGCGCTGGGCCTGGAAGTGGCGCGCCTGGCGGTAAAGGAACAAACCCGGCAAATCGCCCGGCTTGAAAATACCAACCCCATGAAGCTGCTCGCACAAACACCGGAAACCTACCTGGGCGAAACATCAAAGCCTGAAACCATCAAGCAAAAAGGTGTCTGGTATTTTAATAACAACGACAAGAGCCTCAATTACATCGTCAGCTACACGGAGCACTTTGAATCGAAAATCAAGGGCGTGAAACGCACGCGCCACCAGCTTAAAATGGTATTTACGGATAACAATCAAAACGGCCGCTTTGATAAAGGCGTGGATTACATTAACGGTCTTGACCTGGTGGCCATGGAGCCCTACAAATGGGTGGTGGAAAAATAACGGCGCGTCACGACAAAGCACCGTACCAGGCAGCAAACAAAGGCCCGGGAGATTGCCACGGCCTGCACAACAGGCCTCGCAATGGCACGTAAAACAAGAGCATAAAAATGGAAAAACTCACCCTGGATATTCTGCAAGCGACTTTCTTTAACGTTATCCTGGCGGGAACGGTCATTGCCATGCTCTATGGCCTGTACCTGCTGGTGTTTCCGGCCAGCGCGGTGAAGCTCAACCAACGATTCAGCAAAGGGTTCTCCCTGCGCAAAACCACCAGGCCGCTGGAAACCCCGGTTTCCATTGAACGCTGGTTTTACCGCCACGCCAGGATCACCGGGAGCCTGTTGATGCTAGGCGCCGCGTATTTATTCTTCCTGTTGTTCTGGGGACTGGACTACCCACAGCTAACCCGCAACCTGCCCGGCCTGAACGTGGCAACCTGGGACTGGCTGTTACAGGCCTTCCAGGTGTTCTTTACGATCATGTCGCTGGTGGTGTTCCTGATCGGTTTCCTGGTCGTGGTGCGCCCCAGCCTGTTGAAGCCGCTGGAGGCCAAGGCCAATACCTGGGTCTCGACGCGCCAGAAAATGCAATTTATGAGCGCAAGCGTTGGCCAGACAGACCAGCTGCTGGCGCGCTTTCCGCGCCAATTTGGTGCAATCATTCTTATTGCCAGCGCCATCGTGTTGATAAACATGGATAAATTCAAGTTTTAAGCCAATTTAACCGATATTTTACTTGCACAAGGCAGGTTTTTTACTATAAATTAGTTTAGATAAATATTTTAAGTACTTGATTTGAAAAGTTTTTAATTCCTGCTGCGGCGGGAGCATCGCGCAGCTGCGGCTGCAACGAAACTATCAGGAGTCACTCTCATGAAAAAACAAGCCGGTTTTACGCTCATCGAGCTAATCGTGGTTATCCTTATACTCGGTATCCTGGCGGCCACTGCCTTGCCACGCTTTATTAATATCAACCAGGATGCACATCAGGCTGCGGTCAATGGCGCGGGTGGTGCCTTGGGATCCGCGGTTGCGCTGATGCATGCGCAATGGGTCGCCAAAGGCGCTGATCCTGCTGACCTGGATATCGTTATCGAAGATGGCACCACCGTGAACATGAACCAGTCTGGCTGGCCTGACGTTGATCAGGACAATGCCACGGCGCCGACTGCGGCAAACTGTGTCACTACCTGGAATGCGATTATGCAAAGCCCGCCAACCGCGCTTGCCGCTGGCCCGGTGGCCGCCAACCAGTACCTGACAACAGTGAATGGTTCGGAGTGTGTGTTCACTTATGGCACACAGGATTCCAACGGTGTGAATCGGACCATTTCTTATAATGAAACCAGTGGCCAGGTCGTCATCGTTAATGACTTATAAGCAAACATCATAGTCACTCTGGAAAAGGCGCATGGTTTCATGCGCCTTTTTTATCGGTTATGAATAAAAATAATCTAACAGGCTTTACCCTGGTCGAACTGATCGTGGTGATCTTGCTGGTCGGCATCATTTCTGTTTTTATTCTGCCGCGGTTTTTCAGTGCCGATGTATTTGCCGAGCGGCGTGCGAAAGATGAAATCATCTCTGCCCTGCGCTATACCCAGCAACTGGCCATGAACCGTGGCGTTAATCATCGCCTGCAGATCAATGCCAGCACCTATGCTTATCAGCGTTTTGATCCCGGCAGTGGTAACTGGTTGACGGTGCGTAACCCGGACGGCAGCGCGCAAAACAACTACCCCGATAACATCAGCCTGACGCCCACCACGGTGACCTACGATCAACTGGGTCAACCGGTGCCCAACACCGCACCGGCACAGACCATCACGGTTGGCTCACAACTGATTACCATCGAACTGGATACCGGTTATGCGCACTAAGACCAGACACATCTCAGGTATCTCGATGATCGAACTGGTGATCTTTATCCTAGTCATCGCCATCGCCTTTGTCGGGGTGATGACCGTGTTCATCAATACCCAGCGCTATAGCGCCGATCCGATGATCCGGATCAAGACCGCCGAACTGGCACAGTCACTGATGGAAGAAATCATGTTAAGGGCCTACGACGAAAACACCCCGGTAGGCGGTGGTTGTGTCGACAACATGGCCAGTACCCGTTGTGGCCCGGCCGCCAATATCCCCAATGCCAACGCGCCGACCAGTGCCAGCTTTGGTCCGGAAGGCGGAGAAACCCGCGCCCTGTTTGATGACGTGGATGATTACCATAACATTGCCTATTGCGGTAACGGCGGCACGGCCGATGCGGCCTGCACCGCGGCGTGCACCGCTTTACTGGATGAACAGGGCAATAATATCGCGGCCGATTATCCCGGCTTCGGGGTCTGCATCCGGGTCAGTTTCGCCGGCAACGAGATCAACGCAGGTGGCGGGTTAGCCGTGTTAAACAATGATGCCAAGCGTATTGATATCATTATTACTGACCCTCGTGATAGCGAGCTAACCTTCAGCGCCTACAGGACCAACTTCTGATGACTTTCATAAAAACCAGTAAAGGTTTCACGATTATCGAGATCGTGGTGGTTATTGTCATCACCGGTATCATTGCCGGCCTGGTTGCCCTGATCATCGGCCGTACGGTCAGCAGTTATCATGCGCTGGATCGGCGTGACAAGCTACAGAGCTCGGCGCGTTACGCGCTAGAGCGTATCTCGCGTGAATTGCGCCAGGCCTTGCCGAATAGTATCTGTACGTTTAATGGCGCGAACTGTAATAACAGCAGTGACCGGCTGTATTTCATCCACGCCTTTGACGCCGGGCTTTACCAGGACCAGGCGGGGGTTTATCCCAGTGGTCAACCTCGCCTGCCTTTGCCGATCCTGCCCAACACTGCCAGCCAGTTCGATGTGATATCGGGTATCGGTCTTAGCCAGCCGGCGGCCAACATGGCGGTAGTGGTGTATAACATCAATAACGTGAATATCTATAGTGGTGGCGCCAACCATATTCACCCGGTAGCAAATATTGATGAAACCAAGGACAGTGGCGCGGGTAACCTGATCTCGGTGTTACAGTTTGCCGCGCCTATCGGTTTCCCGACCCATTCACCCACGCGTCGTTTGCATATCATTGAAAATAACGCGACCCTGTTCTATCGCGACGGCACAAACCTGTTTCGTTCCACCACCAGCCGTACCTCGCCCAACACGCCGCTTAGCCCGCGCCTGTTACTGGAAAACGTTCAGGCCTTATCGTTCAGCTACACGCCCGGCCAACATCATCGCGCCGGGTTGTTGCAGATAAACCTGACGGTGGAAAAAGACGGCGAACAGGTACAAATAATTCACGAGGCCCACGTTTACAATGTGCCCTGATCATAAAGCACAACAAGGTTTTTCCATTATCACCGCGATTTTCCTGGTAGTGGTGATGGCTTTACTCGCGGTCGGCATGGTCAAGATTCTCGCCACCGGGCAACAGGGCATCAGCCAGGAAATTACCTCGCTACGCAGTTACCTGGCGGCTCAATCGGGTTTACAGGTGGGCATGTACCAGGCGGTTTATGCCGCGCCGGCAAACGGGGCTGTTCATAACCCGTCATTCGCTGCCACGGGGTTAACCAACACCACCGTTACCACGAGCTACCAGAGTGATAGTATTGATGGCGCTACTTATTTCCTGATCAACACGCGCGCCGATTATGCCGGGCTAAACAATCCCGAGTACAGCCGTCGTGAAATGGAGCTACGTTTCAGGCCCTGATTATATGCACCACTTTCAACAACAGGCGGCGTATGCCGATAACGGGTTACCGGATAAAATAACAGGCAGGCTATGACAACACGCATGACATTCAACACGCTTTTACAGCATGGCCTGGTGGTGCTGGTCAGCTGTTTGTTGCTGCCAGGCAATTCATTTGCCGCCGACTGTCCCTTATCCCCCTACTCGGGCAGGGCGACCCTAAATGAGTTCTTCAAGGATCGTTCCAACATGGCCAATGATCCGGATGATTTTGTCGAGCTTAAAATCCTCGATTCATCCATCAGCTCGACCATTTACGACACCTGGAAAATCCGGGTTTGTGAAGACAATGATCCCGGCAATAACAACGATGCGAGTGGCTGCAGCAGCTACATCCCGGTCAGCAACTTCACCGAGGACACCATTCCCTGGCTGGTACTGAAAGACGGCAACATCGGCCGCTATGTCAATTTTAAAACCGGCTTTGACGCGGTCTTGCTTGATGCCAATAACCAGGTCATCGATTACCTGAGTGTCGACAGTTACGATGAAGTGGAAGATCAGCTGGACTGTGATATCGCCAACCTGCCTTATGACTTTACCGCCTCGGCACCCGGGGCCAGTGACAAGTTTATCTACCGGCTTCCGGACGGAACCGGGGACTGGGACAGCGCACCCTCTGCCTCGGAACCACCCACCGAGGATGACAGCAACGACAAGGACCCCAATGGCGATATTGCACCGATCATCTCGGTCAACAATGTCATCGTTAACAAGGGACAGACCGCGGTCTTTACCTTTAGCCTCGAAGGCGCGCCAAAAAGTTACGATGTCTCGGTTGACTACGAAACCCTGGGTGGTACCGCCATCGCTGGCACCGATTACGTTTATAGCTCGGGTACCTTGACCATCCCGGCGGGTGACAGCTCGGCCACGGTTTCGGTAAATACCATCGCGGCCAGCCCTTCCGGTATCGTGTTCTTCTACCTGTTTCTCGATAACCAGGTGAATGCCTCCATTGCCAATGCCTTTCCAACCGGCACGATCCTCGCCAATGTTGCAAGCGAGTGGTACATGGACGAAGCGGCCTGGGATGGCACGGCAGGTGAGGTCAATGATATCGGTAGCAGTGGCAACCACGGTACTGCGTATAATAATCTCACCACGGATACCGGTTACCTGTGTAACGCGGGCCGCTTCGATGGCAGCAATGATTATATTCAAATCCCGCATTCGCCAGGCTTGAATGGCACCAACAGCCTGACCTACATGGCCTGGATCAACCCGGACACCTGGAGCGGCGGTATCCGCCAGGTGATGGCCAAGTCGGTGCATGGCGGTGGCAGTGGTCGCGCGCAAATGGGAATTTTTTCGGAAAGCGGGGTGTTAAAGGGGCGCGCCGAGACCAGCGCGGGACGTTATGAAGTGAGCACCAGCTTACCGGCCACGGGCAGCTGGACCCACGTGGCACTGGTATTCACCGGTTACAGTCTTGAGCTTTATCGCAATGGTTCCCTGGTAGATGTGAATTTCTTTGCGGCCACTACCCTGGTACAGACCACGGATCCGATGACCCTCAGTAAACGCTACGGTAGCAACCAGTATTATTTTGCTGGCAAGATCGACGAGGTGATCGTTGACCAGGCGGCGTTATCCTCAAGCCTGATCAAATCCATGTATGATAATTATCAGCTGGGCCTCAACTGGGATGGCACGGCGCGCAGTTGTGGCCTGCTCCACCACATCCAGATCGAACATGACGGTATTGGACTGAATTGCCTGCCGGAAACCATTACTGTTAAAGCCTGTAACGATGCGGCCTGTACTTCCCTGAATACCAGTGATGTCACCGTGGACTTGCAGGCCACGGACGGTAACTGGTCAAGCCCGAACCCGGTGACCATCAGTGGCGGTACTACCACGTTCGAGTTACGCGACCTGACCGCCGGGGTCACAACCTTGTCAGCCGCCAACCCTTCACCGGCGGCATCACAAGCCCCGGCCTACACCTGTATTAACACTGGTCCCAATCCAACCGGCAACGCCTGTAACATCGAGTTCTTCTCCTCAGCGCTGGTGCTGGATGTACCGACCCAAACGTCCTGTGCCACGTCCACCGCTATTAACGTACAGGCACTGGCCACTGACCCGGCGACTTCACAATGTGTACCGTTATTTACCGGCAGCAAAACCCTGAAAGCCTGGACCAGCTACCTTGCACCGGTTGCCGGCGACATGCTGGGTAGCCCGGCGCTGGATTTAACCAACAACCTCACAACCCCAGCCACGGTTAGCTTGCCGGCCACGGGGGCTGCACCGGCAACCGACAATATCAGTTTGCTGTTTGATGGGTCAGGTAACGCGAATTTCACTATCAGTTACCCGGATGCGGGGCAATTGCAACTTAACCTGCGTTATGACGGAACCGGCAGTGAAGCAGGCCTGGTGTTGCTGGGTAATGATGATTTCGTGATCATGCCGCATCATCTCAATGTCTATTCGGATAATGCCAATGCCTCGTGTGCGTCCAACGATGGTAATTGCAGTGCCTTCCGGCGTGCCGGCAACTCCTCCGATCCCCTTAACCAGTTTGATCTGAAAATTGATGCAGCCTGTCAAGATCAGAGCATCACGCCGAATTTCCGGCTGGATAACATTGCCATCAGCGCCAACCTGGTTGCCCCGGTCGGCGGCAATAACGCCAGCATCAGCGTAAGCAGTTTCAACATGAGCAAAGCGGATAGTGGCCAGCACATTATCAATAACCAGACAGTTTCTGAAGTCGGTGTATTCAGCTTCACCGCCACCCCACCTTTGAATGGTTATCTCGGTGAAACCGTACCCGCGGCAACCAGTGACAGCATCGGTCGTTTTTACCCGGCCTACTTCGATACTGCCGCGACCAATGCCTGTGGTTCATTTACTTACTCGGGTCAGCCATTTCTCGTGGATATCCTCGCCTATAACAGCAACGACGTATTGACCGAAAACTATCGTGACAGTTTTGTGCAGGACCCGCTGGTTTCCGATGCCGGTGATAGCGCAAACTTTACCAATAATATTTTTACGCAAGGTCACTTTAGCGCGGGGGCCGGGCAACGCACCGACGTCACCTATACCTATCCGGCCAAAGACACGCCTGAATCAACGCTCAACATACGCGCCACCGATTCAGATAGCGTGACATCCCAGTCGCATACGGAAGGCAGCATTGTGATACGCAGTGGTCGCGCGGTTCTGGATAATGCCTATGGCCCGGAACCATATCCACTGGTAATGCCGCTACGCTTTGAATATTACTCCAGTGGCGGTGCTGGCGGTTACGTGATCAACAGCGATGATTCCTGCAGCACCTACAGTGCCAGTGGCGCCGGAACCCACTTTGCCAACTTCACGCAGAACCTGGCGGCGGCGGAGATCGCTTCGTCAGGCAGTGGCCAGGCCATTGCCGGGCTCTATGACTCGGCAACACCGAACCCGGTCCTGTTGCATTTACCGGGCAACACCACGCAAGGTCCCGGTGTCGGTAACCATGGAAGCGTGAATTTTATTCTTAATAATATTTCCGACTGGCTCAAATATAACTGGAATTATGATTGTGACAACGCGGATGGTGATAATAATATCACGACCGGGATTGATGCCGGGTTGTGCGGCCCCTACGCTAACGCGTCTTTCGGTCTGTA
>JASFOS010000029.1:0-20135 GCA_050116415.1 Thioalkalispiraceae bacterium | reverse complement strand
CCTGGCGTTACGCGAGGCGGTTAAATATGGCGAATTGGCCGAGGTCAGACCAGATATCCGGCTGACTTATCATGAAGCCGGCCATATCCTGGGTTCTGCGATTGTTGAGCTACAGGTGCAGGAAAAGGGTAAAGTCAAAACCCTGGTTTTTTCAGGCGATCTGGGTAACAGCAATACCGCCCTGTTAAAAGACCCGGCGCTGTTAACCCAGGCGGATATCCTGTTACTGGAATCAACTTACGGTGATCGCAATCACCGCTCGATGTCGGATACTGTCGATGAATTCAAGCAGGCACTGGATGATGCCGCAGAGCGGGGCGGTAATGTATTAATCCCTGCCTTTGCGCTGGGACGTACCCAGGAAATCCTGTACTGGATTGGCAAGTTCTACCATGAAGGGAAATTGAAACAGCAACATGTTTTCCTGGATAGCCCGATGGCCATCGCCGCCAGTGACATCTATTTGCAATATGTGCATTTATTCAACAAGCAGGACGCACAGGCGTTTAATGAAGTGGCCAGGGAAAACTGGGAGGAATGGTTACCTATTTTAAAATATACCCTTACTCCTGAAGAATCCATGCAAATCAACAGTATCTCGGGCGGCGCGATTATCATTGCTGGTAGTGGCATGTGTAGCGGGGGACGCATCCGTCACCATTTCAAGAACAATCTTTGGCGTAATAATGCGCACGTCGTGATCGTCGGGTTCCAGGCACAAGGTACTCCCGGTCGGGCGCTGGTCGACGGCACAAAAAGTTTATCAATTTTCAAAAACCAAATTGCGGTCAATGCCCAGATTCATACCCTGGGCGGTTTTTCCGCCCATGCTGATCAAAGCCAGCTATTAAGTTGGGCCGGTCACTTCAAGCCGTCATCACCGGAGTTATATTTGATACATGGCGAACTGGATAAGATGCTGGAACTGCAGCGTTGTTTCTATAACCAGCATCACTGGTATGCCAATATCCCCAGGCCGGGGCAAACTATCAATTTCTGAAGCTTGACTACTCGGTAATTAGCGGTACAAAACTCACACCCAGTACATACTTGCTCTTGGTTTCACCATTACCCGTTTTGGTGACCAGCATGAGTTCCTGGTGCATGTAGGGCAGGCCAATCGGTATGACCATGCGACCGCCGGGCTTCAATTGCTCGGTTAATGCCGGGGGAATGTGACTGGCGGCAGCAGTGACGATAATGCCATCGAACGGGGCTTTTTCTTGCCACCCGGTATAGCCATTGGCACACTGTATTTCAATATTATCATAGCCGAGTTCTTTGAAACGTTCACCAGCCGCATCAGCGAGTTGCTCGATGCGTTCGATGGTATACACTTTTTTTGCCAGCCTCGATAATATCGCGGCCTGGTAGCCTGAGCCGGTTCCGATTTCCAATACCGTACTTTCAGGCGTGAGCTCCAGAAGGTCGGTCATTAAAGCAACAATATAGGGTTGCGAGATGGTTTGCCCATGGCCGATGGGTAACGGACCATTTTCATAGGCGAGGGGTTTGTAGTTCGGGGGAACAAACTTTTCACGTATGACTTCAGTCATGGCATCCATGACCTGGCGCGAAAATTTCTTTCTCCCCGTAAAAGAGGCAGTATACGCCGCTTCCGATTCAATTTCCTGCAGCATGCGTTTATGTTCTTCTTTCATCGTGATCTGATCACTACACGGTGCCTTCTTGCCACGAGCTTAGATATCGTTGCTGTTCATCGCTGAGTGTATCGATTTCAATGTCCATCGCGTCGAGTTTAAGCCGGGCAATCCGGCTATCAATTTCCGCAGGTATGTTATGAACCGTATTGCTTAACTCGCCACGATGTTCATACATATAAATAGCACTCAACACCTGGTTGGCAAAACTCATATCCATCACCGCGGAAGGATGGCCCTCTGCTGCCGCCAGGTTAACCAGTCGACCTTCGGCCAACAAGCGAATAGTTTTACCATTTGACAGGGTGTACTCATCGACAGATTTACGGGGACGTGTTTTGCTGACGCTCAGCGACTCGAGGGCGGGAATGTTGATCTCCACGTTGAAGTGCCCGGCATTTGCCAGCACGCAGCCATCTTTCATTACCTCCATGTGTTGCTGATCAATAACGTTCTTGTCACCAGAGACGGTGAGAATAAAATCCGATTGTTGCGCGGCTTCCATAAGCGGCATGACCTGGTAACCGTCCATGCTTGCTTCCAGTGCGCGCAGCGGATCGACCTCGGTGACAATGACATGCGCTCCATGCCCCTTGGCACGCAGCGCGACACCGCGGCCACACCAGCCATAACCCACCACCGTAAAGGTTTTGCCAGCGAGCAGAATATTGGTGGCACGTATGATGCCATCCAGTGCACTCTGGCCTGTTCCGTAGCGGTTATCAAACAGGTGCTTGGTCATGGCGTCATTAACCGCCAAAATTGGAAACTTCAGTGCATTATCCTTGGCCATGGCACGTAGCCGGATCACCCCTGTGGTGGTCTCTTCGGTACCCCCGACCATCGTATCGAGTAACTCGGTACGGCTCTTGTGCATTTCACTAACCAGGTCAGCACCATCATCCATGGTCATGACCGGCTTATGGTCAAGGGCCGACTGGATATGCTGGTAATAAGTCCCGGTCGATTCACCACGTATCGCAAACACCGGAATCTGGTATATGTCTACCAGCGCCGCGGCCACATCATCCTGAGTGCTCAAGGGGTTGCTGGCGCACAGCACCAGGTCAGCGCCTGCCGCCTGCAGGGCGCGTGCCAGGTTAGCCGTTTCCGTCGTGATATGCAGGCAACCACTGATGCGTACCCCCTGTAACGGGCGTTGGTCTTGCAACTGCTGCATCAGGGCGCGAATCACGGGCATTTCCTTGAGCGCCCATTCAATCCGGGCTTCTCCCTGCCGGGCGAGCGTTTTATCTTTAATGTCTGACATTGCGGCCTCTTTATTAATTATTTTTATAACCTACGGGTTAATCCAGCCTTGCGCTAAGCAGATATTGGGCAACAGGGGGGAGATGGAACCGCCTGTTGGTTAACGAACCTGGTGGTGCTTAATCCAGCTCAGCGAGGCGTGCTTCAATCTTGCGCAGCTCATCGGCAGTCGATTTGGCGATGGCGTCCAGCACTTCGGCATTTTCAAGTTGCACAGCCTGTTCCTCTGAATCGGCATCGAGGCCCGAGCGGTAGTCGTTTTCTATGGATTCAAGGCGGGAACGCAATTCGTCGCGCTTTTGAACCAGTTGTGCTTTTTCATTTTGTGTATCTGACATGGGCCACCATTCATATTTACTCAGTGGGTTTTGACTTTACACGCTGACAGGGCTGGGCGCCATTCATCTATTAGTAATTGATGAAATACCGCATCGTCTGTACCGTGTTGCAAATAATCCTTGTTAGCCTTGAGATGAACGGTTTCCCAGCCGTTCTCGATGGCGCACTCTACGGTCAGCAGCCATTGGCCTTCCTGCGGTTCTACCTCGAACAGGTAGGCCTCCAGCTGCAGTTCATCGAGCAGTTTGGCGATTACGTCGCGGATTCCCGCGAGTTCTGTAACAGATTGTTTCATAACGTTTACCTGGCGTTGTCCTGGCTATTCGAGGGGCTAAAGGTATGTCGTTGAATATAAATAAAAAAGATTTTGGGTAAATTGATTTAGATCATAAGAGCGGGGGAATATTTGTACTATATTTTAGCTCAGAATTTATGTTTAGTTTTACTGGAGAAAACTATGCAAATCCCATTACAGATCACCTTTCGTCACATGGAGCCATCCGAGGCGCTGGAAGCCAAGATTCGTGAAAAAGCCGAAAAACTCGACCAGTTTGCAGACCATATCATGAGCTGCCGGGTCACGGTCGACCAGGAACATAAACATCACCAGCAGGGCAAATTATTTGCGATTAAAATTGATATTACGGTACCGGGTAACGAAATAGTGGTTACGCGTACCCCGGATAAACATCATGCGCATGAAGACCCGTATGTGGCCTTGCGTGATGCGTTTGATGCTTCACGTCGACAGCTGGAAGATTATGTCAGGAAGCTGCGTGGCAAGGTGAAAACCCACGAAACCCCGCCTCACGGTCGAATCAAGGAGCTATTCCCCTACGAGGATTACGGGGTAATTGAAACCGCCGATGGTCGTGAAATCTATTTTCATCGTAATAGCGTGATCGAAGAGAGTTTTGACAACCTGGCAGAAGGTGACAGTGTGCACTTCAGTGAGGAAATGGGCGATAACGGCCCTCAGGCATCAAGCGTACATGTGGAAGGTAAACACCACGTGGTTTGAACGCATGCGTATTTTCAATAACAGGCAGCACAGGGAATAGCCATGTCAGCGGGTGAATACTGTAATCGTGATGTCGTGGTGGTGGAGAAGTCAGAGTCGGTGCGTGAAGCCGTTAACCTGATGCGAAACAATCACGTCGGCGACGTGGTTATCGTAGAAAAACAGGGTGAGATGGTGGTGCCGCTGGGAATACTCACAGACCGTGATATCGTGATAGAAATATTGGCAGAAGATGTCGCACTGGACAAGGTCAGCGTGGGTGACGTGATGAGTGATCAACTCGTTACCGTGACGGAACAGACCAAACTGCTCGACGCGATTAAACAGATGCGCATCAAGGGTGTACGGCGCTTGCCAGTGGTGAATCAACAGGGCGGCCTGGAGGGAATATTGTCTGTTGATGACATCCTGGAGCTTATTGTTGAACAACTGTCGGATATTGTTGGGCTGGTATCAAAAGAAATCACCAACGAGACTGAAAGCAGAAAATGATAATTGTTCAGGCACCGGAAAAAACAGGCTGGATTGATCAGGATCAAAGTTACCCCGCTCCGTAAAAAATTATCATAAATTTCAATATATATGAAATGTTCACTATCTAACGAAGGAGTGTTGATATGGCCAAAGAAGAGAAAAAAGAAAGCAAGCAGGAAGTTCAGAAAGTAGAACCTTCTCATGCCCTCAGTCCATTCGAAGAAATGGAACGGATGTTCGAGGATTACTTTTCGCGTGGCTGGATGAGACCTTTCCGTTTCGACTGGCCATCAATGCCAAAGATAAAAGCCTTTGAGGGCAAGACCCCCAGTGTTGATGTAATTGACCGTGATAACGAAGTGATCGTCAAGGCGGAACTGCCTGGCGTGGACAAGAAAGACCTGGATGTCTCGGTAACCAGCAACACGGTAACGATCAAAGGTAGTACCAGTCACGAGGAAAAAGAAGAAAAAGGTGATTACTATCGCTGCGAAATGTCGAGAGGAAGTTATGCTCGGACCCTGTCATTACCGGCGGACGTGGACGAGGAAAAAACCAAGGCCAGGTTCAAGGATGGTATCCTCGAGTTAACCTTGCCCAAACTTAAAAAATCAAAACGTCACAGTGTCAAAGTTGAGTAAATCGAGCTAGCCAAAAGACCCGGTCTGAACTGATCGGGTCTCGTTATCCCTGGTTATTATATTGACTCAAGGAGAAGCTGATGGCCATTATCGGGATTGATCTGGGAACCTCGAATTCGGCTGCCGCGGTGCTGCGTGGTGGTCGTCCTGTCATCATCCCCAGTGCCGAGGGGATCAGCCTTGGCGGCAAGGCTTTTCCAAGTTACGTAGCGATAACCGAGGATGGCCAGACATTAATTGGCGAACCGGCCCGCCGCCAGGCAGCAGCAAATCCTGACGGTACAGCGACGGCGTTTAAACGTAGTATGGGGCAGCGCAAGCAAATCAGGCTGCGTGACAAGAGCTTTTCTCCCGAGCAGCTTTCCGCGTTTTTATTACAGAAAATCAAGCGTGATGCCGAGGCTTTCCTGGGTGAACCGGTTGAAAGAGCGGTCGTCACCGTCCCCGCTTATTTTGATGATAACCAGCGCAGTGCCACCAAGGATGCCTGTCGTATTGCCGGGCTGGAAGTTATTCGCCTGGTTAATGAACCCACTGCGGCCTCCCTGGCTTATGGTCTTGATCGGAGCGGTGAAGAATTACGCATTGCGGTGATCGATTTTGGTGGTGGCACACTGGATGTCACCATCATGGAATTTGGCAAGGGCGTGTTCGAAGTCAAGGCGACCAGTGGTGATACGCAACTGGGTGGCACAGATATGGACGAGAACCTGGTCAATTACCTGGCAGGAAAATTTGAAAGCCAGGTAGGTGGTGACCTGCATTCCGACAACAAGGCTATGGCCCGGCTCAAGGAGGCCGCGGAAGTTGCCAAGATTGAACTGTCTACCAGTACTACCACCCATATCAGCCTGCCATACCTGGTGGCAGTTAATGGTGAACCTAAACACCTGGAAATGGATATTAACCGTACTGAACTGGAACGCCAGGTTTATCCAGTGGTGGAACGGTGTCATGGCCCGATTGAGCAAGCATTACATGATGCGGGTATTTCAGCCAGGGATATCGACAGGATCGTGTTTGTAGGTGGGCCAACACGCATGCCAGTGGTGCGAAAATATTTCGAAGATCTGCTGGGGCGCAAGGCCGAGATGGGCATCGATCCGATGGAATGCGTGGCCAGTGGTGCAGCGATACAGGCCGGTGTACTAAGTGGTGAAGTAGGCGATATTGTACTGGTTGATGTGACACCATTAACGCTTGGTGTCGAGACCCTGGGTGGCGTTGCCACATCATTGATTGCCCGTAACACGCCTATCCCGGTTAAGCATACCGAGACGTTTACGACGGCAGCGGATATGCAGACGGCGGTAACGATTCATGTCTACCAGGGAGAAAGACCCATGGCGCACGATAATACCAGCCTCGGTGAATTCAATCTTGAGGGGCTGGCACCGGCGCCACGCGGTATACCCAAGGTTGACGTGACATTCGATATCGATGCCAATGGTATCCTGAATGTTACCGCCAAGGACCAGGCCACCGGAAAATCACAATCGATTAGCATCACGGGTTCCACACGCCTTACTGATGAAGAAAAACAGCATTTCATTGACGAAGCAGAAAAATATGCTGAGCAGGACAAACAACGACGAGAAGAGGCGGACAAACTCAATGCCGCAGACAACATGTGTTACCAGGCTGAAAAATTACTGGCTGAATTCAGTGACCGGTTAAGTGAAGAAATCATCAACCAACTCAATAGTAACCTGAAAAAAACCCGTGAAGCGATCAATCAGCATGATGCCGAGAAGGCCAGCCAGTGTGCCGATGAACTGGAAAAAGTGATCAGGAATGCAGGGGCGCTGGTTTATTCACAGTCAGCGGAAGCGCCCACCCATGGTCCGTATGCCTCCCATCCTTTTCCGGATATCGGTGATGTCGATAAAGAGCCTCGGCCATCGGGTTCCGGGCCACGCGGCAAGGTCGTGGATGCGGATTACACTGAATCAGATTAACCAGTCGCATGGCCGATGAGCAGCGTGACTATTATGAAGTACTGGGTGTGTCACGAGATGCTGACGCTAAAACTATCAAGAATGCCTTTCGTGAACTGGCGCTGAAGTATCACCCCGATCGTAACAAGTCTCCGGATGCCGAGACCCGCTTCAAGGAAATTGCCGAGGCTTACGCTATCCTCTCTGATCCCAGGAAACGTGCAGACTATGATGCCCGTGGTTTTGCCGGGGTAGCCGGTTTCTCGGCTGAAGATTTATTTGCGGGAATTGATTTTGGTGACATCTTCGGTGACATGGGGTTTGGTTTTGACTTTGGTGGTGGCGGGCTGTTTGACAGTTTCTTCCGCCGGCATCGTCGTACCGCCGGCCCTGCCAGGGGTGGTGATCTTGAAGTCAGGCTGACGATCCCCCTGGAAAAAGTCAACAGCGGTGGCGATGAAACGGTACACTTTACCCGCCCCATGACCTGTCCGGCCTGCCATGGCACACGAGTCAAACCCGGCACCGAAGCGCGCAAGTGCGAAGCCTGCCATGGAACCGGCCAACAGGTAACCACGCGCAAGGAAACCAAGGAAAAAGGTACCATCAGTTTTCAACAAATCTCGGTTTGCCCGGTTTGTCATGGTCAGGGCACGTTTATTGAGCATCCCTGTGAAACATGCGGCGGACGCGGCGAGATTGAAAAAGAGGACAAGCTGAAAGTCACCATACCAGCAGGTGTCGAGGAAGGTACCGCACTGCGTATACCGGGACACGGCTTGCCCAGTACCGATGCGGGAGGACAGCCCGGTGATCTTTACGTGATTGTAAGAAGTAAACGTGATCCACGCTTTGAACGACATGGCGCAGATCTTTGGCGCGAGCAGACCATTGAACTTACTGATGCGGTGTTAGGTACCAGGATCAACGTCCCCACCCTTGATGGTTCGGTTGATGTCACGGTACCGGCAGGTACCCAGCCCGATGAGGTGTTACGCCTGAAAGGTAAAGGGCTGCCGGTGTTCGGTGCGCGCATGCATGGTGATCTTAACCTGCGTATCCAGGTGCATATTCCCGAGCATCTGACAGACGAGGAACGTATGCTCTACGAGCGGTTACGGGAGATGGGCAAAGCGAATAAAAAACACTGGTGGCAGTGAGTATTCTTCAGGACGGGTTTTAATTTTCCGGGAACATTTTGCCGGGGTTCAGGATCCCGTTGGGATCAAACTCTGACTTGATACGACGCATCAGGTTCAGGGTTACCGGTTCAATTTCACGATCCACGAAGTCACGTTTTTCAATGCCCACGCCATGTTCACCAGAGAGGGTACCCTTGAGTTCCAGTACCAAGGCGAATACCTCATCCAGGCATTGATGGCCGTTTTTCATTTGTTGCGGATCATCCGGATCCAGTAACAGGTTAACGTGAATATTGCCGTTACCGGCATGGCCAAAATTCACAATAATGATCTGGTACTTGTTGGCCAGTTCTTCCAGGCCGCGAATCAAAGCGGGAATATTGGAAACCGGTACCACCACATCCTCATTGATTTTCTTCGGCGCAATTTTACGTAACGCCGGGGACAAGGCCTTGCGCGTGGCCCACAGGGCGGCAACTTGCTGTTCGGTTTGCGCAGCATGTATCTCCACCAGGCCATCATTACTGGCGGCCAGCTTGATGGCTTCAACGGCACGGTCGAGCATGTATTCCTGGCCGTCCACCTCGATCATCAACAGGGCGCCGGCCTTCTCCGGCAAGTTGGCCTCGGAATAATCACGGATCATGTTAATCGCCTGGCCATCGATAAATTCCAGCGCACAGGGTACGATTGGCTGCGCCATGATACTGGCTACGGCTTGCGCCGCGCTTTCAATATCCTGATAGATAGCCTGCAGGGTGCGTTTGCTTTCCGGCAGCGGGGTTAACTTGAGCGTGGCTTCGGTGATGATCGCCAGTGTGCCTTCCGAGCCGATCAGTAAGCGGGTCAGGTCATAGCCTACCACCCCCTTGGTGGTGTAGACACCGGTTCTGATTTGTTCACCTTTGCCAGTCACGGCTCTTAAACCAAACACGTTTTCACGCGGGGTGCCATACTTGACTGCACGGGGGCCGGCCGAATTATAGGCCAGGTTTCCACCTACTGAACAGTACGCGGCACTGGTCGGATCCGGGGGCCAGAAGAAGCCGGCAGCTTTAGCCGCATCCTGTACCTGCTGGTTAGTCACGCCGGGTTCAACCACCATGTAACGATTGGCTGTGTCGAGCTTGATGATCCGGTTCATCTTCTCCGTGGACAACACCACGCCAGCCTGTAGCGGTACGGTGGCCCCGGTTGTCCCTGTGCCGCGGCCGCGTGCGGTTAAAGCAATTTTATGCTGGTTACATAGTTTGATTAAGCCTGCGACTTCTTCGTGCGAGCGAGGAAAAACCACGGCCTGGGGAGGCGCATGGCGACGGCTGTTATCATAACCATAGGGCCAGCACTCCGCAGGATCGGTCAGTAACTGTTCAGGCAGGAACTGTTGTTTCAGCGCTGATAAAAATTCGTCAGGGAGTGGTGAGCGTTCAGGCACAATAGTAATGCTGGCTTATTTGCCGAACAGGGTTTCATCTATCTGGTGACACAGGCAATGTATCGTTAGCAGGTGTACTTCCTGGATACGTGCGGTCGATTCTGAAGGAACACGAATTTCGATATCATTGATATCCAGTAATTTTGCCATGTTGCCACCGTTACGACCGGTTAGCGCGATGGTATGCATTTTCTTTTCCTGGGCGGCCTTGATCGCTTCTACCACGCTTTCAGAATTACCGCTGGTGGAAATGGCCAGCAGGATATCGCCCTCATGTCCCAGTGAGTGGATTTGCTTGGCAAATACCTTGTTATAGCCATAGTCGTTGGCGATCGCGGTGATCGCGGAAGTGTCGGTGGTCAGGGCAATCGCGGCCATACCGGGACGTTCACGCTCAAAACGACAGACCATTTCCGCGGCAAAGTGTTGCGCATCAGCCGCAGAGCCGCCGTTACCACAGCTGAGGATCTTGCGGCCATTTTTGATGGTATCCAGCATCAGGTTGGTTGCCTGGCTGATAGGTTCGGCCAGCTCCAGCGCAGCTGCTTGCTTGGTACGAATACTGTCCTCGAAAAGGTGGCGAATCGCATCACTGTGGTTCATGGATTAATCCCTAACAATAAGAAATAAAGTAAAGCCTGAATTAAGCCTGAAAGGCATCTTTAATCCATTCTATCTCAGGTTGTGGTTCGGATGAAGACTCGGTT
This sequence comes from Thioalkalispiraceae bacterium, assembly GCA_050116415.1. Lineage (GTDB taxonomy): Bacteria > Pseudomonadota > Gammaproteobacteria > UBA6429 > Thiohalophilaceae > JARRJY01. The sequence continues at coordinate 9,509 of JASFOS010000029.1, read as the reverse complement.
TGGGGCTGCGCAGTCGAAATCGACATGACATCGAAACGCGCAGGTTGCAAGGTTTGCGCGGAATGTTGCTGTAAATAGGTTGTCGCGGCTTTTATCAGGCGGGCCTGTTTTCGTGCATCGACGCTTTCTGCACCGGAACCGAAACGGCGATTGTTGCGACAACGTACTTCAATAAAAACCAGGTGCTGGTCATCGCGCATGACCAGGTCAATTTCTCCACCTTTTATCTGGTAATTGCGTTCTACCAGGGTAAGACCTTGCCTGGTCAGGTAATCACAAGCAAGCTTTTCGGCTTCATCACCAATTTGTTTGCTGGTTCTGGATTTAAAGCCAAACATATTATTGCAGTCCTTGATCTTTAAGTACCGGGCGTCCACTGCGAAATTTGACCCAGGTCAGCTGCCGATGAATACGCTGTTTGCCGTCAAGACTTAAACTTCCGGTCTCGCCATCGAAACGTTCATACGGATATTGCTTGAGTGTATTCAGGGCCGCGATGATGTTATAGGCATCAATACCCAGCGCATAGAGCCGCTGCAACTGGTTGCCGGCTTTCGAGATATAAGGGTCAAGCGTGGTGCGCAAATTACGGTGGGTGGTGCTTTCGCTTAAAACCCAGGGCATATCGCCAAAGGCCAGGCCATCCATATCACGGTCACGTTCCTGGTTAAGGTTACCAGTGTAAACATGTGACGTGGCGTAGACGGGAAGATCACCTGCATAGAAAAACTTCAGCTGGGGACGAATCTGGCGGGCCTGGCGTGGATAGGCGGCAAGAAAAACAAAGTCGACATCCTGGCGTCGGCGCGGGGTAAAACTTATTTTTTCATTGAGCAGGTGCTCAAGGCTACGATAACGGCGTTGACTCTCATCGATGTTCATCAGTTTCTTGATGGGACGTGAGAAGTCACTCTGCGTGGCATCGTATTGCTGGAGCTCGACCACTTTACCACCGACTTGTTGCCAGCGCTCGGCAAAGGCCTGGTAAACACGTTCTCCCCAGGGGCCCTGCGGAACCAGTACCACGGCGTTGACGTGGCCATCGAGCCAGGTGCGTTCTGCCACCTGGCGAGCCTCTTCTTCAGGTGACAAGCCAAACTGGTAGAGATTACCAGGGATATTGTCATCCAGACCATAATTTAAAGACAGGGTAGGGACACTGATCTCGCTCTGTTTCGCCAGGATTTCTATGGCGTTCTTGTCCAGTGGTCCAACAACGAATTCAGCACCTTCATTAATCGCCTGTTGATAGGTGCTGGAGATTTGCTCGGCTGTTGAGCCGGTATCGAGTATACGTACGCGCTGTTGTGCATGTTGTGGGTGGCTGTAATAAGCCGCCACAAAACCATCCCGCACGGCTTCGGCCGCTTTGGCAAACTTGCTGCTCAAGGGCAGTAATACCGCGATGTGGTTTGGGATCACCACGTCTTCCTGGCGGCGATTTTGCAGATTTGCCAGGATCTCATCCAGGATCGGATGCTGGGGGTAACGGTCACGCCAGTCATTGATGCGTGCAGTTAGCGTCACCGGATCAAGTTGGTAGGCTTTGGCCAATTCCACGATTTCCATCCAGCCGCTTAAAGTATCCGGTGCCGGGTCCGTACGCAGCTGCTGCAAGGCTCGCTCCGAGAATAACGCCAGCGCTTCCCAGATAGCGTACTGGTTCTGTTTGATCTGTTGCGGATCGTGAAGATAGGCTTCCCGCCTGACACGTTCGCGCGCGCTCTCCAGGCGATGACCGAGCATGCTATAACTTTCCGCCCGCAGTTGATGATATTCCGCCTTCAAATTAGAGGCGACGGAATCCGGGGGCGTTAAAATCAGCGCGGATAAAACGGCATCCGGGTTACGTTCAGCAAGTGCCAGGTGGGCCTGGGTAAGCTTATAAAGGAAATATTGCTTTTCATTCAGCGTGTTGACGTCGATGCTGTTGAGTAACTGGCGTGCCTGCAGGGTTTTATCGGCACGAGCCATGGCGCTTACCGCCCGTAGTAACAGCCTGTTTTGCTCTTCGGCAGGTGCCTGGGTGGCGAGTTTCCTGAGCAGTTGCGCGGCTTCATCATATTGTCCCTGGTTGATCAGTTGTTCAGCATCCCCCAGGGTTGGAGGCGCACTGGGCTTGGGGCCGGTGGCGCAGCCAGCGAGGACTGTTGCGAGGATTAATATGAGGTAAAGCCAACGTCGTATCATGTTCTTGTGTAAACTCAGTGCTTGTTATACTGGGGCAGGCCCGGTTTTTTGTGATTCAGGATTATAACGTGTTGCCAGAAAAGAATACCCTGTATGTTGTCGCAACTCCCATAGGAAATCTGGGTGATATGTCACAGCGTGCACAACAAGTCTTATCCAGCGTGGATGTGATTGCTGCGGAAGACACGCGCCACAGCGGCAAGTTACTCAATTATTTTGGCATTTCCACACCCTGTATTGCATTCCATGAGCATAACGAACGACAGGTTAGTGAGTCCATACTAAATCGCCTCGAAAAGGGCGAAAGTGTGGCATTAATTTCCGATGCCGGTACGCCGTTACTCAGTGATCCGGGCTATCACCTGGTACGCGCGGTCCATCAGCGGGGGCTGAAGGTGGTTCCGGTCCCCGGGGCCAGTGCCCTGCTGGCCGCTTTATCGGTTGCCGGGCTGGCCACTGACTGTTTTAAATTTGTCGGTTTTTTACCGGCAAAGTCAGCGGCCCGCCAGCTGCAACTGGCTGATTTAAAACAGGAAACCTGCACGCTGGTGTTTTATGAAAGTCCTCATCGCATCGTCGAATCGCTAACCGACATGGCTTCGAACCTGGGTGGCGAGCGCATGGCCACGCTGGCGCGCGAATTGACCAAGACTTTTGAGACCGTGAAGCAGGATAAGCTGGCCGCTTTGCGTGACTGGGTCAATGCGGATCAGAACCAGCAGCGCGGCGAACTGGTCGTGATGGTAGAAGGGTGGCAGGCGCCGGAACGGCAAGCGCTTGATGAAGAAACGATTCGCGTTTTGAAAATACTGGTCGCCGAGCTACCAGTCAAACAGGCGGCGAAGCTGGCTGCCGAAATCAGCGGCGAAAAGAAAAACCGTCTGTATCAATACGCGCTTGAGCACCTGAAAGATTAGAAAATCGCATTTATTTCATTTCTCCGCCTTAGTTACACGTATAATAGTCAATGGAGTCGGCCAGACAGTCGCTGGAAAACCTGGTTTTCTGGAGGAAAGTCCGGGCTCTACAGGGCGGAGTGCCAGGTAACACCTGGGGGGCGTGAGCCTACGGAAAGTGCAACAGAAAGTATACCGCCGGCCTGTTCGCAAGCCGGTAAGGGTGAAATGGTGCGGTAAGAGCGCACCGCGTCGGTGGCAACACGCGACGGCGATGGTAAACCCCACTCGGAGCAAGACCAAATAGGGGAACGATGGTGTGGCCCGCACTGTTCCCGGGTAGGTCGCACGAGGTATGTGGTGACACATATCCCAGATGAATGACTGTCCACGACAGAACCCGGCTTATCGGCCGACTCCATCTTCCATCTATATATAATAGAATAGGAAAAATAGCTGATTGTTGGCTGTGACTGGTTATTTCTCACCCAAAAGTAGTACAAATATTATCCAAAATCCTATCAATTCACATTAAGAAAAAACTGTAACCTATTGAAATATAAGTAATTAAATTTGCGCAAAATTTAGCCATTTGCGCTGATTTTCCCCTCATGACTTCACGTAAGTTACTGTTCGCAAAGAAAGAATTCATAAAAATGTGGATCAGTTTGCTTGCAGTGTGGGTAATTTGAATCTATAGTGTACCAAAGTGGACAAAAGTGGGGATTAATGGGGGAAACTCCATTTTAAGGGGGAGTCTAAAACCGTGTTCCGGGGAGTCAACACGCTCAGTCTGGATGCCAAGGGCCGGATGGCGATGCCGAGCAAGTATCGGGAGCGCCTGCTGGCTCAATGTAATGGGCAAATGGTGGTCACTGTCGATCGCAGTGATGCCTGCCTGTTGCTGTATCCTTTACCCGAATGGGAAGACATCGAGCGCAAGCTGGTACGTCTCGGTAATCTCAATCCCCAGGCACGTCGCCTGCAACGTTTGCTCATTGGCCATGCCACCGAAGTGGAGCTGGATACCAATGGGCGTATTTTATTGCCCCCGCCACTCCGAGAGTTCGCCAAGCTGGATAAGCGCATCGCGCTGACCGGGCAGGGTAACAAGTTTGAAATCTGGGATGAACAAACCTGGAGCGAACAACGTGAAACCTGGATTGCCAGTGATGATGAAAACGCAGAACTGTCTGCTGAACTGGAATCATTATCACTGTAGACCATGGCTACATCAATTCAGGAACACAAACCTGTATTGCTGGACGAGGCAATAGCAGGGTTAGCCATTAAACCGGAAGGACGCTACGTCGATGGCACATTTGGGCGCGGTGGGCATAGCCGGGCGATCCTCGACAAATTGAACGAGAAGGGCAGGTTGCTGGCGATTGATAAAGACCCGGCAGCGATTGCCAAGGCTGAAAAAGAATTTATTAACGATGAACGTTTTGTTTTAAGGCAGGGTTCATTTGCGATGCTTGGGGAAAGAGTGAAAGAGTTGGGCTGGATGGGACAGGTCGATGGCATTCTGCTGGACCTGGGGGTTTCGTCTCCCCAACTGGATTCCCCGGAGCGTGGTTTCAGTTTTCTTCATGATGGTCCACTGGATATGCGCATGGATCCCCACCAGGGCGTATCTGCCGCGGACTGGCTGGCATCCGCCAAGGAACAGGAAATTAGCCGGGTATTAAAAGAATACGGTGAAGAACGCTTTGCCAAGCGTATTGCCCGCGCGATTGTAAAAAAACGCGATGAATCCCCCATCCGGACTACCCGACAACTCGCGGCGCTCATTGCGGCAGCCAACCCCAAGCATGAGAAAGGTAAAGACCCGGCAACGCGTTCTTTTCAGGCAATCCGGATTTTTATTAACCAGGAACTGGAAGATATCAAAACCTGCCTGGCACAGGTTGTTGATGTACTCAGGCCAGGTGGTCGCCTGGTTGTGATCAGTTTCCACTCGTTGGAAGACAGGATGATCAAGCGGTTCATTCGTGAACAGGCCAAGGGTGATGATTTTCCCCCTGATTTGCCGGTTACGCATGTTCAGCTTAATCCAAAAATGAAGGCCATTGGTAAGGCTGTTCGTGCCAGTAAAGAAGAATTAGATATGAACCCGCGCGCGCGCAGTGCCGTGATGCGTGTGGCGGAGCGCTTGCAATGAAAGCACAAATCGTTGTCAGCGTACTGGTGGTTGTCGTGGTGATGTCGGCGTTGGGTGTTGTTTATGCCAAGCACCAGGGACGCAAGTTGTTTGTTGAGTTGAAACAACTGGAGAAACACCGCGACCAGATGAACGTGGAATGGGGTCAATTACAACTGGAACTCAATACCTGGGCCTCGCATGCACGTATCGAAGAACAGGCACGCAAACGGCTGGATATGACTGGTGTGGAACACGATAAGGTAATTTTTATTAAACCATGAGTGAGCAAGTACACAAACCTGCAACTGGATTCAGAACTGGTGTGGTCATTGCCGCGGTAGTTGCTGCTGCCGGTACGCTCGCCTGGCGTGCGGTGGACTTGCATGTATTTAACAAGGAATTTCTTCAGAGCCAGGGCGATGCGCGTTACTTGCGCGTACAACCCATTGCGGCCCATCGCGGCATGATCCTGGATCGCAATGGTGAACCGATTGCAATCAGTACGCCAGTTGACTCGGTGTGGGTTCAGCCCAGGGACTTTATGACCGTGCAAGCACGCTGGTCGGAAGTAGCGCGATTACTTGAGCTTGATATCAAGCAACTGCGTCATAATGTGTTATCCCGTCAAAACAGAGAATTTGTCTATCTGAAACGCCATGTTACACCGGAAATTGCCAACAATGTGATGAAACTGGAATTACCCGGTATTTCCCTGCAACGTGAATACAAGCGTTATTATCCTGCAGGAGAAGTTACGGCTCACGTGGTTGGTTTCACCAATGTTGATGACAAGGGGCAAGAAGGCCTGGAACTGGCTTATGACGAATGGTTGCGCGGCCAGCCGGGCAGCCAGCGTGTCATCAAGGATCGCCTTGGCAGAGTCGTTAAACTGGTCGAACAAATTCATGCCCCCAAAGCGGGTAAGGATCTAATGCTTAGCATTGATCGTCGTATTCAGTACCTGACATATCGAGAGTTAAAACGTGCTGTTATACAACACAAGGCACGCTCGGGTTCAGCAGTAGTACTGGACGTGCGTAGCGGTGAAGTACTGGCGATGGTTAATCAACCAGCGTATAACCCAAACAACCGTGAAAACATGCACTCAAGCCAGCTTAGAAACCGTGCAGTTACTGATGTGTTCGAACCTGGTTCAACCATCAAGCCATTTACCGTTGCCGCGGCGCTTAACTCGGGACGTTTTCAGCGTAGCTCGGTTGTTGACACGGCACCGGGTTATTACAAAGTCGGTAATAGCCTGGTCAAGGATACCCGCAATTATGGCCGTATCGACCTGACAACACTCATCAAGAAGTCCAGCAACATTGGGGCAACCAAGCTTGCCTTGGCAATTAAGCCTGAAACCCTGTGGCGTATTCATTCAAGTGTTGGCTTTGGTGAACCAACCAGTAGTGGTTTCCCCGGTGAAGCCAGTGGGTTACTGACTCATGCTGACCAATGGCGAACCATAGAACGCGCAACGCTGGCATTTGGTTACGGCATGTCGGTAACCGCATTACAACTGGCAAGAGCTTACGCGGTATTAGCCAACAATGGCAAGATTCAGAATATCAGTTTTATTCGCCAGGATAAGCCAGACAAATCGCGACAGGTAATCAAAGCCGGCATCGCACGCCAGGTGCGCACCATGCTCGAGCAAGTGGTACTGGAAGGTGGTACAGGCACCAGGGCGAGCGTACCTGGTTACAAGGTTGCGGGAAAGACGGGCACGGCCAAGAAAGCGGTCAATGGTGGCTACAGCGATGATCGCTATACGGCGGTGTTTGCCGGTATGGTACCGGCTTCGCAACCACGCCTGGTGATGGTCGTGGTGATTGATGAACCTGATAATGGCGTTTATTACGGCGGTGAAGTAGCCGCACCGGTATTTTCAAAAGTCATGAGCAATGTTTTGCCGCTGATGGATATTGCCCCTGATAATGTGACACGCACAAGCATTCAGCTGGCAGTGCAGCAAATGGGGGAACGTCCATGATGGTCGCGGATAATAAGACAACCGCCATCATGTTGGGCAAACTGCTGGAGCAGTGGGTTGCGGTTCCTGCCAACATGGACTGCGGTATATCGGGAGTTACCCAGGATAGCCGTACAGTTAAGCCTGGTGATCTGTTCCTCGCCTGTCTGGGACAAACTGTGAATGGTGTTGAATATATCGATGAAGCCATTGAAAAAGGTGCTCGCGCCATAATCTGGCAGCATGATGAAGGTGCTAAACCAATTGCCATGAGTGTCAGAAGATCAAAACAGGGTGACAATATCCCCGTTATTGCCATTCCTGATCTGGCAAATAAAGCTGGCTTGATAGCCGCGCAATTTTACAATCACCCATCACAACATCTGTTTGTTACCGGGTTCACCGGTACCAACGGTAAAACGTCTTGCAGCCATTTTCTGGCACAGGCTCTCAATGAAGATGAAACCACGGGCGTAATAGGCACGCTAGGGAATGGCTTGTATGGTGAGCTTGAGACTGCTACGCATACCACGCCTGACGCGGTAACCTGTCAGAAATGGTTGGCAGAAATGTTTTCCGCCGGGGCAAAAAATATTGCCATGGAAGTCTCCTCTCATGCGCTGGATCAGGGGCGTGTAACCGGTGTTGAGTTTGATTGTGCGGTTTTCACCAATTTGACACGTGACCATCTTGATTATCACGGTGATATGGAAAGTTATTTGGAATCGAAACAGAAGTTGTTTCTATGCCCAACACTAAAATATGCAGTAATCAATATAGATGATGCTTCTGGCCCGGCGATCAAGGCAGTTACACCAGGTAATGTTAAAGTGATTACTTATGGTTTAAGTAATGAAAATGACCTGGCTGATGTTTATGCAAAAGAGATACATCTTGGTCGCGATGGTATCAAACTACACATCAATACTCCGTGGGGAAAGGGTGAGTTACATAGTCACCTGATGGGGCGTTTTAATATTAGCAACCTGCTGGCTGTGCTGTCGGTACTGTTGTTGAAAGGCATGAACCTGAAAACAGCACTTGCGCGTTTGGCTAAAGTACAAGGTGTTGCCGGGCGTATGCAATGTATCGCGATGCAAGACAGGCCATTGGTGGTAATTGATTATGCTCATACACCAGACGCGCTTGAGCATGTGCTAACAGCGATTCATGAACATACAAAAGGAAATACATGGTGTGTGTTTGGGTGTGGAGGTGATCGCGATCAGGGTAAGCGCTCCCAGATGGGTAGAGTGGCGGATAAACTGGCTGACCAGGTTGTTATTACTACGGATAACCCGCGCAGCGAGGATCCACAGGCCATTGCTGAAGATATTCTCGAAGGTATGACAAAATCTTCCAGGATACATGTTGAACTGGACCGTGCCCAGGCAATTGATTATGCCATTTCACACGCAAAAGAAAATGACATTATTTTGGTTGCCGGCAAGGGACATGAAGATTACCAGGAAGTTAACGGCAAGCGTTACCCGTTCAATGACTACTCCATGGTCCAGCATTACCTGCAGGTGAATGTATGAGTAAAAATGCATTCACGATGAACTTGTCACAGGTCGCTGAAACTCTCAAGGCGCAATATAGCGGCAGTGACGTCCATGTTGAAGGGATCAGTACGGATAGCCGCTCATTACAAGGTGGCGAGTTATTCATAGCGTTGCGTGGTGACAATTTTGATGGCAACAAGTTTGCTGTACAGGCTATTGAGCACGGCGCTGTTGCCTGTGTATTGGAATACCCGGTTGAGGGTGTGGAACGAGCTATTATTGTTGAAAATACGCGTAAAGCCCTGGCAGATCTGGCCAAAGCATGGCGTAGACAATTTTCGATCCCGGTTATTGCAGTCACAGGTAGTAATGGCAAAACAACTGTCAAGGAAATGATTACGTCGATCCTTGCGCAACAAGGTAACGTGCTATCCACACAGGGCAATCTGAATAACGACATCGGTGTACCACTGACCCTGTTCAGGCTTGACAGGCAACATGATAGTGCGGTGATTGAAATGGGCGCCAATCATCCGGGTGAAATCGCATACCTTGTAGATATTGTCGAGCCAGATGTGGGTATCGTCAACAATGCAGCCGCGGCACACCTCGAAGGCTTTGGTAGCCTGGAGGGTGTCGCAAGAACCAAGGGTGAAATGTTTACCGGTCTCAATGAAGAGGCAACCGCGGTTATTAATGCCGATGATGACTTCTCAACGTTATGGGATGACATGGCAGGTTCGCATCACAAAATCCATTTTGCATTAAACAATAAGGATAGAGCTGAAGTCAGCGCT
>JASFOS010000028.1:0-20683 GCA_050116415.1 Thioalkalispiraceae bacterium | reverse complement strand
CCAGGTAGTTTCATAGCCAACAAAAAACTGTCCTGGTGTAATTTCTTTCTGTTTAGTTGTCACATACTTTGTTTCACCTGTGGGAACCTTAGGTCTGGTAAATTCAGCCATAATCTTAACTCCTATTTAGTTATATTGTTAATATGGTGAGGAATTTCAACAACTACGTCAGCCCTCACCCTTAAAACTGACTTTAATTCTACTATCTAGCGCTTGTAATGCGCCTTCTTTGGTATCACGTGCCGTACGCCACCCTGGGGGTTTTCCACATCACCCTGGTAACGGGGAATAATGTGAATATGCACATGATAAATACTCTGTCCTGCGGCTGGCCCCACGTTCACACCGATATTATAGCCATCCGGGTTATACTCCTCATCAATGAGCTTTTTCTCCTCGTTGATGAGCTCCATGCAGGCCGCTACTTCTTCCGGCGTCAGGTCAAAAAATTCGGCAACATGACGACGCGGTATCACCAGGGTATGTCCCGGACTTACCCCGTAGGTATCCCGGGCACTGTACGCCAGTTCATGCTGTAACGATACTCCTTGAGGATCGGTACAAAACAGGCATGGGTTATTGGGGTCGCGCTTTTTTTCTTGTTTTGCCTCTGACGCCAATCTTCAATACCCTTCGTCTTACTTACGTTATCAGCCAAATGATTCAGCGGAATTTTGAAAGCCACTCTAAAAATTGCAGCTTAAAACTGTCTCAATATACCCATAACTTTACAACTTTTTAAGCAGAAACATAATAGGGTATTCCTATAATATTTTTTTTACCAGGTATTCTTATATCTAATAAAACTGGTTTTTTACAGTGGTAGCGACGTCTTTAGCTTTATCCACTGTGTTACGTGATTTGAATTAGAGTACCGCATCTATTCGGCATATACGTTATAATCCGGCATTGTATTGGTGATTTAATTTAAGAGGAAACGATCTTGGCAGCTAATAAAGGACGGGCTTACTTCGCACTTGTGGGTTACCATTTCAACCCCGACGATGTCACAGGTCTACTTGGACTAGAGCCCACCTCAACCGATGATGCGGGAGCAAATAGTAGCCTGGACAAGCCCGTGATCAGTTCATGGGAATTTTCAACAGAAACGCATACTTCTGAAACCCAGGAGCTGGATATTTACAAACTCATCGATGATGAAATCCTTAAAAAAATTGAACCCGCCAAGGACAAGATTATCGAGGTCTGTAAAACCCATAATTTGTCACCAAGAATCGGCGTAGTGTTAACCCTCTCTATCGACAAGGATGAAACCACCCCGGATGTCGGTTTTGGCGCACGTGTTATCAAGTTCTGTTCAGAGATTGGCGCATTTCTCAATATCGATTACGAACTCGCTGAGCGGGTTTAGTACCGGGTAGTCGCTAACCCATAGCCTTAGCTTTGGGCTGTCAGCGACTGTGCCTTTGCTCGCTGCTCCTCGCAGTGTTTTACACATAAAGGCTGTAAAGCATGCGGGAAGCATTCCAGGATCACTTCGTACTCATCGGCAACTTCTTCTGCGAGCACCGCATCGTTTGTTAACTCCGCCAGTACATTTTGTGCCGTTACCTTGTTAACCCGGCATAGAACAGCGATATGAACAGGTAACTGCTGCTCAAGGCTAACCGTTAATGCCTTCTGGTACGAGTTAATGGCTTCTTCAATGCGACCAGGGTTCTCTTCTGATTCGCCAAGATGCTGCAATACCGCGCCACGGTTATTATGTGTCGCCGTTAACTCCAGGGCATACTCATCGGCATTGAGTGCCGCCAGTGCATTTTTATAAGCCACCACGGACTTCTGGAAAGTACGGTTACCTTTAAGCAACTTTCCATAGGCATGGAAGGTTGCCCCCAGTTGATGCATGGTAAACATCCAGTCCTCTGTTGCCTCGTCTCTCGACCAGACCAGCAGGGCATTGGTATAAGCATCTACGGCGGCTTTTAACAGCTTTGATTCACCCTGCAGGCGCCCCAGTGCCTGGCTTGCGGTACCCAGGTTATATTGCGTGGTAGCCCACTCCACGGGGGTCTCTTCCTGGCTCAGCTCTTCCAGGGCGCAATTAAATGCGGCTATTGCCCTGTTATATAAGCCTTCGTCCATTTGCTGTTGACCCATCGCCGCCAGGACATTGCCCAGGTGATTCTGCAACCTGACCCAGTCCAGTGGCTCTGCTTTTCTAAGCTCATCCGTTATTGCTGCTTCAAAGATTTCTACCGCATTAGCATACGCATTGGCACTATAACGTTTCTGCTCGAAGTTACCACGTGTATGTGTGAAGTTGTCATTCACGGTAACACTACTGTCTGCCAGTGCAGTCGTCGCGACTTCCTCAGGAATACGCGTAACGTAGTGATCCATTGCCTGGGCTAAAGACCTGTTGAATGGATAAATTGTGTAGATGTTGGAAAAGTTCATTTTGCCCGTTCAAGTATTTCATTTAAGTCAGGATTGGCATCGACAGGCCCGCCATGTTCGATTTCTTCATCAGTGGCATCGCGTACAGTTAGCACTTCCAGTACGAAAGTCACGTCCCTGCCACAAAGCGGGTTGTTACCATCAACGGTCAGGGTCTTGTCATCAAAGCGCGTAACAATGAAACCTTTTTGTTCACCCTTCTCATTTTCCATGTAAATAGTCATACCGATTTCACGATATTCTTCCGGCACATTTTCTATTGCATCGGTAAATACCAGTGATTCATCTCTTTCGCCGTATAACAGCGTGGTATCGATAGGCACTTCGATGATGTCACCTGCCTTCTTGCCATACAGGTGTTTTGACACATCTTCAGACATTACGTCATTGACGCCATGTACATAACCGAGGGGATAGTCCACAGTGACAAGTACATCACCGGTTTTGTCATCGACGACCTTGTAATTTAGTTCAACGAATTTTTCGTCTTCAATTGTATCTGACATTTTGAATAAACCTGTTTTTACTAAAGCCCGTTATATAGTCAGGCTTAAAATAACGTTGCACCAAAAATTTTAACCTTGTCTTTCTCGTAGCCCAGCACCAGTCTGCCCAGCCATTCAGCATTCGTTTTTTTGTTAATCACTTTATAAAGCACGGTAACATATTCACCACGGCGAATCATGCCAAGATAGGTATAATCTTCAGACAGGTTTTTCGCCAGGTCGCTTCTTGCAAACTGCTTACCCATTTCAATTTCGTTGGCTCCCTTGATAAACGAAGAGGAGAAGTTACGTGTAAAAGCACCGTAGTTTCCTTCGTTAGAGTACTTAACCAGGTCCGCCCACATGGGGTTGGCATGTTCTAAAATTTCGTCATCTGTTAAATCAATAATATTCATTTCTTGTAAAACTCCATTAAAAAACATTGTTTTTTAATTATGTAATAACTTCATTAAAAAGCAGGATCGTTTTTTAATAAGGTCTGTAGCCCTGAAAAACAAGACTACAGACTGATAAAAAAAGGACCAACATTATACATGTCAGTCCTTTTTAAATCGCTAATAAATTTCGGGCTAGCCTTGCCCAGTTGATACCAGGCCAGGCCTTGTCTACCCTTTATTTATTTAGTGCTCTTCAGCTGGTTTCTTCTCTACGTCACCAACCAGGTGATACAGAGGAGCTTTTTCCATAGTGTACTCACCAGTCTCTGGATCACGGCGAGAAACTGTCAGCACATGCCAGTTCGCATCATCCAGTTTCATGGCATCACCACGGTAGTAGTAACCAGGCCAACGAGTTTCCTTACGGAACAGCGTGTGGTGGAATACAGACTCAGAAGTTAAGAAGCGGTGCTTCAGTTCCCACGCACGTAACAGTTCGTGGATATCTGCAGCTGCAACTTTCTCCAGGTCTTCACCCAGGATAGCCATTTTCTTCAGACCGATGTTCAGAAGCTTGTCATTGGTCATGTAGTTAACACCGAAACCACCACAGTACTCATCCATCAGTTTCTGGAGGCGATCCAGACCCTGACGTGGGTTGATGTAGCTTGGGCTAACAGTACCGGCAACAATCTCGTTACGGCCTACTGTGTAAGTTTCCAGAGGCTTGTAGATCTCTTCCTTACGGCGTTGGATCTGAGCGTCTGAAACACGGATGCCTTCAGCTTTACCATCGTCGATGTATTTACAGGCAGCTTTCGCAGCCAGGCGACCTTCGGTGAATGAACCAGATGAGAACGCGTGTGGCGTACCACCCACGGCATCACCGGCACCGAACAGACCTTCAACGGTAGTCATACGGTTGTAGCCCCAGAAGTATTCTTCTGGTGATACATCTTCAGGACCTGAACACCATGCACCACAACCGGTAGCATGTGAACCCATTACGTATGGTTCAGAAGTTGTCAGTTCCGGGTTTTCGTACTTAGGATCTACGTCAGTAGCAGCCCACAGTACCGCCTGACCAACGGTCATACCCAGGAAGTTATGCCAACCGATCTCTTCAAGATGAGGATCCTGGAAGGCTTCCATGGTAACCATATGGATAGGACCACGACCCGCATTCACTTCGTTGATGATTGCGTGGTTACGCAGGCAAGTTGGAATTGGACGGTGAGTGCGGTGAGACACTTCTGGGTCCAGGTATTCTTTACCAACCATTTCCTGCAGAGCCGGGAACCATTTTGATTCGTACTCTTCACCATAAGCATTCTGAGTGTAAGTTTTCAGATGCAGGAAGTAAGCACCTACAGGACCGTAACCATCTTTGAAACGAGCCAGTACGATACGGTTTTCCATCTGGGTCATCTTCGCGCCTGCTTCGATCATCAGACCATAGGCAGAACCTGATGACCATGGTGCGTACCATACACGACCTGCACCTTCACCTACTGAACGTGGTTTGAAGATGTTAGAAGCACCACCAGCACCACAGATTACAGTCTTGGACTTGAATACGTGGTAGTTACCAGTACGTACGTTGAAGCCAACAGCACCGGCTACGCGGTTATCTTTGGATTCATCCATCAGCAGGTGAGTGACACAGATACGGTTGAATACTTTGTCAGCCGATTTCTTGGCTGCTTCAGCAACGATAGGCTTGTATGATTCACCGTGAATCATGATCTGCCAGCGACCTTCACGCAGGTAGGCGCCAGTCTTGGTGTTGCGCATGATAGGCAGACCCCATTCTTCGAACTGGTGAACAGCCGAGTCAACGTGACGCGCCATATCGAACGCCAGGTCTTCACGCACCATGCCCATGAGGTCGATACGCGCATAACGTACGTGATCTTCCGGGTTGTTTTCACCGAAGCGTGTACCCATGTAACAGTTAATCGCGTACAGACCCTGGGCTACCGCACCGGAACGATCAATGTTTGCTTTTTCAGCAATTACGATTTTCTTGTTTTGACCCCAATATCTGGCTTCGAAAGCAGCACCGGTACCACCAAGGCCCGCACCTGCTACCAGGATATCAATATCGTCTTCAATAATTGTCTTGTAGCCCATTAGTACTGTACCCCTTCTTTAATTTCCAAGCCATTTGATTCCAGTGTATGTAAACCACCTTCATCCATACGAACATATTTTGGCTCGTTGAACAGTAACTGGCTATCACGCATATCACCGCTTGGTGCTGCTACTGCAGATAGGTCGTAGTGACCTGAACCCCATGGCACAGTTGTAATTGGTGCTAAAAGATCCATGTCTTTCTTGCCGTTACGGAACTTGATGCGCCAGGCAATAACACCTTTTTCTTCATCACGGTGTACACGCACTGAGTGACCCAGTGGTGCGAAATCCGCATAACCGCGTACGTCAATCGCGTGGTGAGGGCATGCTTTTACGCATGAATAGCATTCCCAGCACATGTTAGGTTCGATGTTGTAAGCACGACGAAGACCTTTATCGATGTGCATGATGTCTGATGGGCAGATATCAACGCACTGTCCACAACCATCACATCGAGTCATATATACAAAAGTAGGCATAATATTCTCTCTTCTTAAATAATTGTTATTCAGTTAATGATTAGTAGTGGTTTGCTGGCTCACGTCTGATACCAGGACCCATGTATTCTGGGCTTTTGCCCATGTATTCTGGGATATCCGGGTATTTTGCATGTACTTCAGGGCTGCTCAGATCGTAATCAGCAGGCAAATTCAGATTTGAACCATCTGCTTTAGCAATGCGTTTTTGCAATGCTGCAGCTGGTTTGAAGAACATATGTGCAAACTTGGACCACATTACCGTTGAGAACAACACTGTGTTTGAAATGATGAATAAAGCGAAGAACAGGGTTGTTGAACCCATGTCAGCTACTGCACCACCTTTAGACTGCAGGTAAGACCAGATTAAGGCAAACGTTGCGGTCAGAAGTAAAGAAACGATGAAAAGGTCCGCACGACGCAGTTGATACCACCTTACACCTTCTGAGTTCACATCAACGCGGATGAAGAACCAGAACCAGTAGCCACCGACACAAAGCATGGCAGCACCCAGGTGCCATGTCTGCGCAAGGGTCGTTGTCGCAATCGACTCGCATTCAAAAATCATCAGAGCTGTCGATACAACAAACAGAATGAATCCGTACATGGTTAACAGATGGGATATACGACGTTTTGGGTTGGCGAACTCGCCCGAAGTTAAAACTTCGTTAGCTAGCGTTGCAACGGCAAGACCGGCTTTTTCTCCAGTGCCTACGGTACGCTTTGCATTTTTCTTGGCTTTTTCTGCATCCTGAAAAAAGTACTTGGCACTTTTCTTGTGCATCATATCGAGCACTGTACCCAGGAACACCAGGATAGCCATTAAAATAATGTATCCCTGCATGATGTCCGTAGATATCAGTGCTGTTAGTTCAGCGAAGGGGTTGCTGGTAATCATGATTAAGCTGACCTCCTAAAGGTAGTTTTATATTTTTAGCGATTATTATTCATTCTGGTTACTGCATCTAATCAATGATTTTTTGCAATAAACAAAGCTGCTTAATAATCTTTGCGCTAAAGTGTTGTTTTTAGTTAATTAAAACCGGTTATTAGCTTGTTTTTTGACACGCAAAATACAAGGACTTGGGTTCTTGAGAAAGTGGTCGGGTAGTACGTGTGAAACTGCCTGAATCCATCCCCCAATCACTCTATTAGTTTTAGTTATCCAGGTATTATATATTTTTTACCTGTTCTACTTAATAAACTAGGGACGTAAACTTAGCGAGATTTGCAGCCAAAATAAAGCCATTTTTCTTTTAAAAACCATAGTATTACATTGATATCCATAAGTTGATTTTATGCGAACTTATCAGCCAACTTTAGGCCCTGTGTAAGTTCTTTAAAACCTTGAAGATCCTTAGTTTTGACGCTGCCACGTTACAGGTCATTGTTTAAAACCAAAGGTCTATTTAATAAATCAATCCATACATAAAAATCGCGTATAAAACAAAAAGCCCGTCATGGTGACGGGCTTTTTCAAGGCTCAGTTCGGCTAGAACTTAACTATCAAGCCCCTGGTAATACTCGATAAGAATTTGCGCGACTTCAGGGCGCGAGAACTCTTTCGGTGGCGCGATACCCTGGCCCAGCATTTCACGGACCTTGGTACCAGACAGCAGCACGAAATCCTCTTTTTCATGGTCCGGCGCTTCACGCATCATCACCACCTTGTTGAGTTTCTTCGACCAGGCGGTGTGATCCGCTTCGAAGATCTCGATGTCCAGTGCGCCTTCAGGCACTTCGTCATGGAAGATGGTCTGGGCGTCGAACGCGCCGTAGTAATCGCCGACACCGGCATGGTCACGGCCGATAATGAAGTGCGTGGCGCCCATGTTCTGGCGGAAATAGGCATGCAGCACGGCTTCACGAGGGCCGGCATAGAGCATGTCGAAACCGTAACCGGTGACCATGGCGCTGTTAGGTGGGAAATACAGTTCCACCATCTTGCGGATCGCGGCATCACGTACCGGGGCGGGGATATCACCCGGTTTCAGTTTACCCAGCAGCATGTGGATCACCAGGCCATCACAACCGAGACGATCCATGGCCATGTGACAGAGTTCTTCATGGGCCAGGTGCATCGGGTTACGGGTCTGGAAGGCCACCACCTTTTTCCAGCCACGTTCAACGATTTCGTTGCGGATTTCGACCGCGGTGCGGAAGGTGTCTGGGAACTCGTCGATGAAATAGCTGAAGTTCAGGACCTGGATCGGGCCGGAGACCGCGATGCGGCCCTGGCTGTTGAATGCGGCCACGCCAGGGTGTTCCATGTCATCGGTGCGGTAGACCTTGTCGGTCATCACTTTCATTTGTTCATCAGACACTTCCTCGATGGCTTCCACGTCCATCACCGCCAGCACGGGATTACCATCCACGTTGGGGTCGCGCAGTGCGATACGCTTGGCATCCTTGATGGCGCTGATATCTTCGAGCAGACACAGCACGGGAACCGGGAAGAAGGAACCGTCGGTGAGCGTCATTTTCTCGGCGGCACCCATGGCATCGGCCACGTTCATGAAGCCTTTCAGCGGGTTAAAGTAACCACCGCCCATCATCACGGCATTGCCCGCGGCCTGTGAGCTGATCACCACGGAAGGCAGTGATTCCGCTTCCTTGCTCAGTTTGTCATGTTCGACGTCATCATAGACGTAGCGCGGTTGGAGTTCATCAGAACCGATTGGTTTAATCATCCTTTTCATCCTCGTTGTTCGTACCTGTTGAAGGCACCTTTGGTATTTTTTATTGATTGCCAAGGCCAGGAATCAAAGACAGGTGGCCCGGTAACTAAAATTTAATGGGGAGTCACTATACACCACTATTATATGACCAAATAGCAGGGAAATTTATGAGGGCATAGATTGCCTCAACATTCAGGACAGGTGAAATTGCTGAACAGCAGGGATGGCAACGTGGCAGGAGGCAGGTGTACCGATAGTCACACCTGCCTGTAGAGCATCAAATTTTAAAACGGCCAACCACGGTCTGTAATTGCTCTCCCATCTGCGCCAGCTCATTACAGGCATACAGCATACTATTGGACTGCTGTTCGCTTTCTTCCGAAACCTGGTGGATTGTGGTCACGCTTCGGTTGAGTTCATTCGCGACGGACGATTGCTGTTCCGAGGCGGTGGCAATCTGGGTGTTCATATCGCGGATGGTGGCGACTGATTGGGTAATCGATTCCAGGGAATGACCTGCCTGGCCCGCCTGTTCCACCGTGGATTCAGCGCGTTCGCGACTTTCGCTCATGACTGACTCGGCTTCATTGGCGCCGACCTGCAGGGCTTCGATCATCTGTTCGATTTCCTGGGTAGATTCCTGGGTGCGTTGCGCCAGTGTGCGCACCTCGTCGGCGACCACGGCAAAACCACGCCCCTGTTCGCCGGCGCGCGCTGCTTCGATAGCGGCGTTTAATGCCAGCAGGTTAGTCTGCTCTGCAATACCCTTGATAACATCAAGTACCGAGCCAATGTTTTCACTTTCTCCCTTGAGGCGATTGATGACCTGGGACGAACGCTCAACGTCACTGGCGAGGTTGCCTATGGCTTCGATGGTTTGCATAACGACCTGGCGACCATCGGACGCTTCCCTGTCTGCCTGGTCTGCTGCATTGGCTGCCTCGCTGGCACTGTTGGCAACTTCCTGCACGGTGGCGGCCATTTCATTGATGGCCGCTGCGACCTGTTCGGTTTCGTTGCGCTGGCGGCTGACGATTTCACTGGTCTGTTGCGAGGACTGCGATAACTCTTCACTCGAATTGGAAACCTGGGTTGAGGAATCCGCAACATGGGAAATGATTTCATGCAAGTTGGTGATGAAGCGGTTAAATGCTTCGGCAAGTTGCCCCATTTCATCGCGGCTGTTGACATCCAGGCGTGCCGTCAGGTCACCTTCACCTTCAGCAATATCGTTCACGTGGCCAATAAGCTGGCGCATGGGGCGGGTAATCAGTGAGGGAAAAATGAATGCCATAAAACCACACAACACTACGGCGACCAGAACAAGAATACTCATTTCGAAGATCGATGTCGTTACTTCTTCTTCACTTGCCTTTTGAGTGACCTCAACACGAGCCTTCATCTTTTCGGTGAGCATATCAATGATATCGCGCATGGCGGTGAATGCCTTGGCAGAGTTACCAAAACTCATTTCAATGGCCGTGTTTCGTCCTGAGCGAGTATTACTGGCGCGTTGCTGGACTATCTTGTTGGTCAATGCTTCCCATTGATCACGCTTCTGGGTATAGGATTCAAATAGTGGCAGCATGTCCTGTGATTCGGCAAAGCCAGCATCGCTGGCAATCTGCATAAACTTGCCAATCCGATCGCGGGCCTGTTGTACGTTTTCCCCGTGTGATGCAGTCAGCTTGTTGAATTGTTCACTTTCTACATCAACAAAGATCATGCTGCGTTCTGCGACCAGGGCCTGATAAAGATCGCGATCGGCCTGCAGCAGGTTGTCCAGTGCTTCAATGTCAGTCTTGGCCACTTCCTGCGTTGTTTCCCCCAGGTTAGTAATGATAGTGAGGGCGGTTAGGGCCATGAAGATAATCAGCGCGGCCAGTACTCCTAAAGGGATCATCAGTTTGAATCGAAAAGAGAGATTGTTAAACCAGGCCATAGTTATTTTCCTTATCTATAAAAATTAATACGTACTTACTTTATCGGAGCAGCGACCGACGCTTTGCGTGGCCGCTACTCCAGTTCGTTATTTTTCCAGCTCGTCCAGGTTGATGCCGACAGAAATGGCACCGATAGCCTTGCCACCATCCATTACCGGAACCGAGACCTGCACTAAATAGGCCTGGCTGCTTTTGTCGAATTTGACTTTACTGATGTCAACACCACCGGCACCAGCTTTATAAGCATTAGTGAACTTGGCTTCGTCACCTTGCCAGTAATCCGAAGTCTTGTTGGTCATGGCGACATTGGCGCCCTGGTTATCCATCAGGAAGATTTCGAGGAAAAAGGGTTTGCTGCGTTCAAGGTTTTTCATTTCCTTGGCCGCATCATTATTCATCAGGCTCTTCATAAAGTTATCGAGACCGGTAGTCTTTATCCAGGTAGCATCCTTGGCCTTGATATCATCAAGGCTCATACCTTTGGCATTTTGTGCGTTTACAGCTGCAATCAGGACGGGATTGTTACCCCAGTCTTTTATTGATGGCACCAGTTTATGAACAGATTCCGGTGCATCCTCTGCAATCGCTGTTGCAGAAAACGCGGTAGTGAAACAGAAAGCGACGAGTGATAAGAGAGTTTTTAATTTCATGTTATCTATCCTTTGAACAATATGACATGTTAACGAGTACGTGTTTAATACTTAATTCGAGTATCAGTTATGAATATATATCGGTCGTGACGGGGGTGGCTCGAGCGTGACTGAACCCAAATTTGTTACAGGTTTGTAAACTTTCAGGCGTAGAAAATTAGAACAGTTCTAAGACTTGAGAAGGGTGCAGGTGCAAGTTGTTTATCGAGAACGAGGTGCGAAATGTTGAACGCTGTATCCGCGAGGTTGGGACAGTAAAGACAGAAACAGGATGTCTTAATATAAAAGAATAAAAAAAGCGCGCCGAGGGCGCGCTTTTTTGTCATCAGCATGACGATGTGGTTAAGCGGCTTGTTCTTTTGCCGCCTGTGCCGCTTCGGCTTGTTCAGGCGAATAGGCGGCACCTGACCAGAGCATTTCATAAGCAATTTCTTCATTGCCGTTTTCGCAAACTTCCAGTACCTGCTTGAACAGCGGCTGGAAGGTTTCGGATTTGTGCGATTCCTCGTGATCTTCAAAGCTGTTCCAGAAGGTGATGATCAACGCTTCCTTACCTTTGAGTTCACTTTCCACCGGCTGACCAATGGTTGAGCCTTCATTGGAGACTGCGCCGCTGTTGAGGCAGACAAAGCCGCCGACGAAACCGGTTGTGGAGTGGTAGGTTTTGACGTTTTCACACAGAAAAGCGACACGCTCCTGCAGGTCATCGAGGCTGTATTCAGGTTTCAGGATCACGCGGTTAATGGTAACCACACCATCATGAGGGAAGTTATTAATTAAACCGTTAGACATGGCGATTACCTCCTTTTAAGAGTGTTAAAAAATCACTAATTAATAACTTACTAATATAGTAGGTCTATAAGAAATATCAAGGGCTACTAATAAATTATTTTATATACCCCTATAAATCGCTGGTGATTTTTTGCGCAGTCGTGGGGGTGTAGTCCTGTAACTCGAAATAGAAGCTGGAACCCTGGCCCGGCGAGGAGGTAAATCCAATTTGCCCGTGGTGTTTCTCGACGATCATTTTACTGATCGACAGGCCGAGCCCGGTGCCACCGACCCGGCGGGTATCGGATGAGTCGTATTGACGGAAGCGTTGGAACAGTTCGTTGTGAAATTCTTCAGGTATGCCCGCACCATGGTCGGTCACGGTGATCCGGATATTACCGGCAACGCGCGATACCCCGATTTCTATCTGTGACCCGCGGGGCGAAAACTTGGCGGCGTTGGAGATCAGGTTGTTCATGACCTGCATCAGTCGTGCCTTGTCCGCATAGATGTAGCCATGATCAAGCTGCTCTACCAGCTTGATAGTGACATCGTGTACCTGTGCATAACCGTTGTTTTCCTTGATGGCCTGTTCGATAAAGGGCATGACCTCGAGGGTGTCGAAATGGAAACTCATGTTCCCCGACTCGATTTTCTGTAAATCGAGAATATCGTTGATTAATATCAGCAGGCGCTTGGTATTGTTATCGGCTATCTCAAGCATGGATTGCATTTTATCGGGCGTTTTTTCTCCGACCGCACCGGAGACAAGCAGACCCAGCGCGCCACGTATCGAGGTTAATGGCGTACGTAACTCATGGCTGACCGTTGAAATAAACCCACTCTTCAATTCATCAATGCGTTTGCGCTCGGTAATATCCCGTGCCAGGGTTACGTAACGTGGTGATGCATCAGGTGGGGTGACGTATTGCAATGAAATTTCAACAGGAACCAGGGAACCGTTTTTGTGTTGATGTAGTGTTTCAAACTGAAGCTGGCTTTGTTCACCCGTTTCGAGCGGCTTGATTAATGCTGAAAAGCTCGCGGCATCAAATTCGGGCTTGAGATCGAACGGCGTCATGCAGAGTAATTCCTGCTTGCTGTAACCGACCTGCTCGACAGCACCCTGGTTGACATAAAAAAAGCGCAAGCTGGCGGGGTCGAACATGAACACACAGTCACTGATCATATCGAGCGTGCTTTTAAACTGGGTCAGTTTTCTTTCAGACTCGGTGCGGGCGATTTCATTACCTATCCATTGGGCGAACAACTGCATCAAGGATAATTCATGTTCACTAAAAGGTTCGTTTCGTGGCCTGGAGCTTGAAAAATTCAAGGTGCCGTAACGACTGTCATTAACCCAGATCGGTGCGCCAATATATGCTTCCAGTTTGAAAGTTTCGTAACAGGGATGCCGGGCGAGCGTGGACTGGCCAACATGATGAAAACCCCTGGGCGCATCAGCTAAAAATGTTTGTGAGCAATAGGTATCATCAAAATTAAACCTGGTTCCCGCACCAGGACATCCCTCTGGCCCCACGATATGCTCAATGGTATAGATGCCATGATTGATATGGCTGATGATAGCAATGTCGAGCCTGAAGGTCTGCAGGCCCAATTGCAGGAGCTGTTCAAGCTTGTTGTCAAATGTGGAGTCAGTATCAGAGGTGATGGTATGAAAACACTGTAATGCCTGGATGTTCTTTTGTAACGCATCTTCCTTTTCATCACTGCGCATTCTGAGCAGAATGTTTTGTTCGGTATTTTGATAAAGGCGCCGCGTTGTCACTAATAACAGGGCCAGGAACATGCTGGCCATGATGCCCATCACTATGCTGATATAGCTTGCGCCGGACAGCAAACGGACGATCAACGGGGTAACAACAATAAAAAGATACAGCCTTACCGCGGTTAGCCTGAAGGATAAAGAGGTAACCGCGCCGGCAGCCATGCCACCAATCACAAAGGCGATTATTGCCTGGTAAGCAAGATCCTTTGGAAAAAGAAAAACCGGTATCAAGCCCCATAACAGGGCTGACAGGCCGGCGCCGAGCAAGAAGCTCTTTTCCCAGGATGATGTGGTGTTAACGGATAGTTGAGAAACCTGTTTGTTAAAAAGCCGGAAATTTATGTAGCGTGCGAGGCTGATCATCAATACCAGCAGGTACCAACCAATAAGCAGCTGCTCGGGAAGCACGACCCATAAAACGACACACAGCAAGCTGGCATTAAAAATTGTTGCCAGTAATGAAAAGGGCAGCGCGGCAAATAATAACCTGACTTGCTCGAGATAAACCCGGTCATCAAATGAAGAAGTTGTTGATGGTTTCATATGTTTATTGGTGATCAATTACTGGCAGTGATATAGGCAATTCGATTCGCCGTTACATGTGCGCTACCAGCCGGCTAACTTTGTGAATAGCTTTAGCATGCACAGCCTTAAGTTGAGGCATGGCTTGCCTGGTTGTTGAGTTCCACTCAGGTGTTTTCATTCCAGATTTTACGAATGGTGTCGGACAGGGTCATGGGATCGAAAGGTTTGGCAACGACACCAATCGCACCATAGGTGAGGAGCTGCTCTATTTCCTGTGGCTGGACTTTTGCCGTCATGAAAATAGCCGGTATATCACGCAGTTCATCCTGTTTATGCAGTTCGGACAAGGTGGTTGGACCATCCATGCCAGGCATCATCACATCAAGTAACAAAAGTTGAGGCGCAAATTGAGCCGCACTTTGCAAGGCCTCTTCACCAGAGCTGCAAATACTGACATCGAACCCACCGACAGATTCCAGCGCAATTTGTGCAACCGCCTGGATATCAGGCTCATCTTCCACGTAAAGAATTCGCGTTAACTCAGACATGGCTTATCCTTAGGTTTTGTGTAGGGTGCTTGTTCGGTATCCAGGTATCGCATCACGGGGCGGTCTAATTGTGCGGCGGAAACACGGTCGCTGGTCAATATACCACTAATGGCATGCACGATATCGGCCCGGGCGGCTGAACACAGTCCTGGCAGCCGGCATAACAGGGTGTGAGGCAAGTGTATTATCATTCTTTAATATAGGTATTGTTATTGGTATAAGCCCAAACAGTGTATGTTTTTTTCGGGCAGTACATAGCCAAAGAATGTAAACAATTGTTACAAAGTGGATGGCGTAACGCACAAAAGCGGCCATCTACGGCCGCTTTGGTTCATGAGACGCTGTTTCGGGCGAGGCGCTTATTGCAGGTAGAGAAACAGGGCCCCTTTGCCGCGGCGGACATTGAGCAACAACGAGTCGTTACCCTGGATGGCCTGTTTGAATTCAACCAGGTTATGCACCGCTTTACGGTTTGCCGAGACAATCACGTCCCCCTTGCGTAACCCGGCACGCCAGGCCGGGCTGCTGGCGGCAACACCGCTCACCACGATACCTTCAACCTGGCCGAACAGCGCTGAGCCTTCCACGATATCGGCGAGCTGTGCACCTTGCAGGTGAGCATGCAACTTGTCGCCGCCCTGCTGGGTCAGTTTAGGTTCTTCCACCGAGGCGCTGAGGGTGCGTTTGCTGCCTTCACGTAGGATCTCGAGCTTAACCTGCTCGCCAACGCGCAGCAGGCCAACCGCATTGCGCAGGGTATCGGCATCTTTAACGCGCTTGCCGTTGATTTGGGTCACGATGTCGCCGGCCTTCAAGCCGGCTTTGTCCGCGGCCGAGCCTTTTACCACCTGGGTAATTATGGCGCCACGGCGATATTTCAGGTTAAAGGCCTTGGCCAGTTGCGGCGTCAGGTCCTGTGCCTGGGCGCCGAGTCGGCCTCGCCTGACTTCACCGTGTTTGACCAGTTGTTGCATGACGTCCTTGACCATGTTGATCGGGATGGCAAAGCCGATCCCGATATTGCCTCCGCTGCGGGAAAAGATCGCGGTATTGATGCCGATCAGTTCGCCGCGCAGGTTGACCAGGGCACCGCCGGAGTTACCGGGGTTAATCGAGGCATCGGTCTGAATGAAGTCTTCATAACCTTCAATGCCGAGGCCACTGCGTCCCAGCGCGCTGACGATCCCGGAGGTCACGGTCTGGCCAAGCCCAAACGGGTTACCAATGGCGATGGCAAAGTCACCGACGCGTAGCCGGTCTGAATTACCCAGCGGCACCTCGGTTAGCTTGTCGGACTCGACCTGGATCACCGCCACGTCGGTATCCGGATCGGTACCAATCAGCCTGGCTTTCAATATCTCGCCACTGCGCAGGGTGACGCTGATTTCATCGGCTTTATCGATGACGTGGTTATTGGTAATGATGTAACCGTTTTTCGCATCGACCACCACCCCGGAACCCAGGCTCTGGGTTTTGCGGTGACGCGGCTGTTCGGGAACATCAAAAAAACGACGGAAGAAAGGATCGTTGAGTAACGGGTTTTGTTGTACCTGTACCCGCCCCTGGGTGGCAATATTGACCACCGCGGGAGTCACTTCGTCCAGCATCGGCGCCAGGCTGGGCAGGCGGTTACCCTCGCTATCAAAGAACGGCAGGGCCGCCTGCGTGTTGAAACTGACTATGGAAATTAAAACAATGAAGAAAACCTTAACACGTGATACGAACATGAATGTCAAACTCCAACCTTGAGGTTTTATTGTTGTCACAGAAAAATAACCGCTGTTGCTAAAGGCACGCACAGCAATCCAATAGACACTGGGAATAAAAAAAGTTCAAAAAAATACCCGCAGTGCACTTAAGGGAGGCAAAGTGCGCCAGCGGGTTAAGGGCGTTAGCAGAAATTAACTTTCAACGTTGATTTTGCGCGGGGCAATTTTTTCCTGCTTGGGGATCATGATTTCCAGTACCCCGTTCTTGCACTTGGCGTTGATCTTTTCGGCATCCGCCGAATCAGGCAGGCTGAAGCGGCGATAGAAGGAACCCCACTGGCGTTCTATGCGCTTGTAGCCTTCACGTTCATCCTTGGACTCGGATTTACGCTGACCCTTGATGGTGAGAATGCCGTTTTCCATGTGTACCTCGATATCCTTGGGTTCAACGCCCGGGATGTCGGCATGGATTTCAAACGTGGTATCGGTTTCCTTGATATCAACGGCCGGAACCCAGTCGCTGGTGTCGATGGCGCTACCTTCCACGTGTTGTGTCGTCGGTTCAAACATGCGATCCATTTCTTGTCGCAATTGGTTCAACATGCTCCAGGGCTCATATCGTACGAGTGTCATGCTTGTTCTCCTTGAAAATACGTTTACCGCTGACCACCTTGTATCAGCAGTGCTTGAGGGAAGATATAGGAACACGTGACGGGCGTTTCAAGATGGTTGAAACAGTATTTGCGCATGCCTTGTGGCAGGGAAAACCTGGCACGCTGGTTGCCAAACAGCAGTTTGTGAGTGATAACTTACTCGGTGAGTGGCAATATTACAGCTATATTAATAACACAATATATTGTGGAATAGCGGAATAGGGGATAAAAAAATTACTAAAAATTTTAACCGCTTTTTAAACTATAAAAATTATGCAAATCCTTGATTAATAATCAAATATTCGTGATTTTTCACGCGTGGAAAAGTTATTGACAGATCCCATGGTTAGTCCTACTCTTGCTTTCGAACTACAACATATAGTGTTCTGGACAAGAATAACACACAACGTCCGAATATCGCTTTGGAATCAGGTAGTTACAAACCGGCGCCCCCAACATAATAACCGGTGAATAAAAACACGCTATAACTTTACAAGAACCTGTTCACAACAGGTTTTAACGGGAGGAAAATTCATCCATGAGTGCCCATCTAAAGGAAGTGAAAATGAGTGATGCCGCAGACATTGCCTACCAGGAAGCATCGCTGGATATCTGGGATAAGAAATACCGACTGAAAACCAAAGATGGTCAGGATGTTGATCAAAGCATGGATGATACCTACCAGCGGGTCGCCCGCGCGCTGGCCGAGGTCGAGGAAAAAGACAAGCAGGACGAGTGGCACGGCAAGTTCCTCTGGGCCCTGCGTCACGGCGCGATCCCCGCCGGGCGTATTACTTCCAACGCCGGCGCACTGGAACACAAACCGGCCACCTCCACCATCAACTGTACCGTGTCGGGTATTATCCATGACTCCATGGATGACATCCTCGATAAAGTCCACGAAGCGGGCCTGACCCTGAAGGCCGGGTGTGGCATCGGTTACGAGTTTTCCACCCTGCGTCCCAGGGGCGCCTACGTCTCCGGTGCCGGCGCCTACACCTCCGGCCCGCTGTCGTTCATGGATATCTATGACAAGATGTGTTTCACCGTGTCCTCGGCCGGTGGTCGCCGCGGCGCGCAAATGGCGACCTTCGATGTCGGTCACCCCGACGTGATGGATTTCATTCGCGCCAAGCGCGAAGACGGACGCCTGCGCCAGTTCAACCTGTCGCTGCTGATCACCGATGAATTCATGAAGGCGGTGGAAACCCGCGGCGACTGGAAACTGGCGTTCCCGGTCACCGAGAAGGAAGTGGAAACCGACAAGCTGGACCTGAAAGACGACCAGCAGATCATCTGGCGCGACTGGCCGGTCAAGGACAAGTACGTGACCAACAAGCAGGGCCTGGTGGCTTGCAAGGTGTACAAGACCATCAAGGCGGCGCACCTGTGGGACATGATCATGACCTCCACCTATGACTTCGCCGAGCCGGGCTTTATTCTTATAGATAAAGTCAACGAAATGAACAACAACTGGTTCTGTGAAAATATCCGCGCCACCAACCCCTGTGGTGAACAGCCGTTACCGCCTTACGGTTCCTGCCTGCTGGGCTCGGTCAACCTGACCAAGTTCGTGCGCGATCCGTTTACCGATAACGCCCGGTTCGACTGGGAGCAGTTCAACGAGGTGGTCGCGGTGTTTACCCGCATGCTGGATAACGTGGTGGAAATCAATGCCCTGCCACTGGAAGGCCAGCGCGATGAGATCATGAGCAAGCGCCGCCATGGCATGGGTTTCCTCGGCCTGGGCTCCACCCTGACCATGCTGAAAATGAAATACGGCGAGGGCAAGGCGGTCGAGTTTACCGAGCGCGTGGCCCGGGAACTGGCCATGACCGGTTGGCGTACCGGCCTGGAACTGGCGAAAGAGAAAGGCCCGGCACCGGTGCTGGAACAGGAATTCAAGATCACCGCCGACATGCTGCGCAAGCGCCCGGAAATGAAACGCGACGGTTACAAGGTTGGCCAGAAAGTCAAAGGCAAGCTACTGCACGCCCGGTACAGTCATTACATGCAACAGATCGCCAACGAAGATCCGGAGCTGGTCAACGAGCTGGCCGAGGTGGGTTCACGTTTCACCCATCATTCATCGATCGCCCCGACCGGCACCATTTCCCTGTCGCTGGCCAACAACGCCAGTAACGGTATCGAGCCGTCGTTTGCCCACCACTATTCACGTAACGTGATCCGTGAAGGCAGGAAGACCAAGGAAAAAGTCGACGTCTTCTCCTTCGAGCTGTTGGCCTACCGCGAGCTGGTCAACAAGAAGGCCATGCCGTATTCACAGGATGCCGATGCACGCCTGCCGGATTACTTCATCACCGCCGATGACATCACGCCGAAAGAACACGTGGATATCCAGGCCGCGGCGCAGAAGTGGGTCGATTCCTCGATCTCCAAGACCGCCAACGTGCCCACCGAGTACCCGTTCGAGGACTTCAAGAACATTTACACCTATGCCTACGAGCAGGGCCTCAAGGGTTGCACCACCTTCCGTTTCAACCCGGAAGCCTTCCAGGGCGTGCTGGTCAAGGAGCAGGACCTGGAAAACACCACCTACCGCTTCAAGCTGGATGACGGCGAAGTGATCGAGGTGAAGGGTAACGAAGAGATCGAGTACGACGGTGAAACGCATACCGCCGCTAATTTATACGATGCTCTGAAAGAAGGTTACTATGGAAAATTCTGACCCGGTCAGAATTTTCCGATAATTAAAAAACAGTTGTCTCAAACATCAACATCGTCACAAGAAGGTGACATGAAAAAAGAATAAAGCGGGAGCGGGAAAATGGCTATCAAGATTGATCATAAAATCGTTGGCTTCGAAGTCGCGAAGGAAGACGAGGACGACAAGGCCGCGGAAGCGGCACTCAAGACAGAGCAGCAGGAAGAAACCAATGTCGTGCACATGCACGAGAAACTGGAACGCCCGGACATGCTGCTGGGTTCCACCTACAAGGTGAAAACCCCGTTGTCCGAACATGCCCTGTACATCACCATCAACGACGTGATCCTCAATGCCGGCACGGACCACGAGCTGCGTCGTCCCTACGAGATCTTCATCAACTCCAAGAACATGGACCACTTCCAGTGGATCGTTGCGTTAACCCGCATCATCTCGGCGGTGTTCCGTAAAGGTGGCGACATCACCTTCCTGGTCGACGAACTGCGCTCGGTGTTTGACCCGCGCGGCGGCTACTTCAAGAAAGGCGGCAAGTACATGCCCTCGCTGGTGGCGGAAATCGGTGACGCCATCGAGTGTCACCTGCGCATGATCGGCCTGTTGAAGGACGACGACCTGGACGAACACCAGAAAGAACTGATTGCCAAGAAACGCGCCGAGTACGAAGGCACGGTAAAACAGGCGGAAGACAGCTCGCCCAGTGACTTTCCCGACGGCGCGCAGTTGTGTGGCAAGTGCTCGACGAAAGCGGTTATTAAAATGGACGGCTGTATGACCTGTCTCAACTGCGGCGACTCCAAATGCGGTTGATGCTTCGC
>JASFOS010000027.1:0-20827 GCA_050116415.1 Thioalkalispiraceae bacterium | reverse complement strand
TTAACTTTGCGTTCTCTGCGTCTCCGCGCCCTCTGCATTGAAATGTTTTTTTCTGCTGGATTCCTGCCTTCGCAGGAATGACGACGAAGAATCGCTAGCAGGCACTCAAAGCTTAGTCTTTTTTATAGAGTTTTGTCTCTCCTTCGGGACGGTGACGAAAGCGACTGTAGCCCCACCAGTACTGGCGTGGTTCGTTGTGGTTCAGGTTTTCTAGTTGCCGGTTCATGACGGCCAGGTGGGAGGCGTGCTTCCCAATCGATTGATTTGTTGAATAGGATGGTATGGGTTCTTATGCATGATCGAGCAAAGGATAGCTACCATCCTGGTCATGTACTTCGGAGCCGACCAGTGCAGGATTGAATACACAGATGAGACGCATTTCAGTGAAGCAACGCAGAATATGTTTATCATGGTTATTGAGTAAATACATGGTGCCATCCCTAACCGGGTAGATCCTGTTTGCGCTTATTTGTTCAATCTCACCCTCACCACCTACGCAGTAGACTGCTTCGATGTGGTGTTTATACCAGAGATGCGTTTCAGTACCGGCACGGATGATGGTTTCATGGAAGGAGAAGCCAGCACCATCTTCCTGAAGCAGTAGACGGTAACTTACCCAGTTATGGTTTGTTGCCTGGATCTCACGTCTGGAACCTTTGATCTCGTCGAAAGTTCTGACAAGCATATCGTAAACCCTCCTTTTTCAAGTATAGGAGTGGAACACTTAGTGATGCAATAACGATAAAAATACGGTAAGAAAATTCCTGATTATTTTTGAAATCAAGTTGGATATTATTATCAGGCATATACAGCAATAACCCCTACGATAAGCTATCTACCGGTAACAAGGCTTGACTATGATGAATAATGATCACCCCCGGGCTAAACCAGGCTAGAAGTCATCATCATGGCGAAGCCTAGAAAGCACATGCATTAGACGCACGTCATCATCACTTATACCAATGAACCCAGATGGCCACCGAAAAATAGCGAGAGGTTTTTATTTGTGTTTAAAACTGTTAGGTTATCTTCGAAGAGGTATCTTGCTTTCTTTCTTGAAGTTTACTTAAGTAAATAATTGGCATTTAGCAGGGTAAAAATAATGTATGACTTTCTCGAACAAAGCACGCGTATTCTCAGCGAGGTTGGCAAGATAGCTGAGATAGATTCCAGCGTTATGCAGTTTCTCGCGGCGCCGGCCCGGGTAGTAGCATTTCGTATTCCGCTGAAGATGGATGATGGTAGCTGCCGCATTTTCGATGCTTACCGCGTCCGTTATAACGACGCATTGGGGCCCTCTCGCGATGGTACACGCATATCTCCGGATCTCGATCTTGATGAGGTCAAGGCGCTGGCGCTGATTATGACAGTCAAACATGCCGCCGGCCGGATTCCCGCGGGGGGAGGCAAGGGTGGTATCGCGGCCAACCCGCGCGAGTTGAGCCGGCGGGAGTTTGAAACCCTTTGTCGTGCCTATATCCGTTACCTGCGCCCACGCGGGGCCGCCTATGACGTGCCCGGCGCCGATATCGGTACCGACCTGCAAACCATGAGTTGGATGCTTGATGAGTACGAATCGATAACCGGTTATCACGACCCACCGGCAATCAATGATAAACCCCCCATTCTCGGTGGCTCCCTCGGTGGCTACGAAGCAACCGGCTGTGGCGTGTTCGAGGTATTCGAAGAGGCCGCGAAGGAAACCGGCTTCGAGATTGAGAATGCACGCATCGCTATTCAGGGTTTCGGCCAGGTCGGTTCGGTGGCAGCCAGCATGTTCCATGAAGCTGGTTGTCGTGTGGTGGCGGTGAGTGATAGCCGTGGCGGCATTTATGCAAAGGACGGTATTGATATTGCCGGCCTGCTCGATCACAAGCGGCAGACCGGACGCGTCAGTGACTTTCCTGGTACGTGTGCTGTTACATCTGATGGGCTACTTGAGTGTGACTGTGATGTGCTGGTGCCTGCTGCGGTGCAGGGAGTCATAACGGCGGATAATGCCGGGCGCATCCGGGCGAGCATGCTGGTTGAAGCAGCCAATGCCCCGACCACGATAGAGGCCGATCATATTCTGACAGAAAAGGGCGTCTTCATCGTGCCGGATGTGCTGGCGAATGCTGGCAGTGTGCATTTATGTCAGATGGAGCGGAGCCAGGGCTTATCCGACGACTACTGGGATATCGAAACAATCAACCACCTGCGCCGCAAACGACTGGTTGGTGGCTATCGGGCGGCCGTGAATACGGCCGCAAAATACCATATCAACTCAGCACGTATCGGTGCCTGGATCAATGCGATCAAGCGCGTCGAAGAGGCAATGAAAATGCGCGGCTGGTGTTAGCAAGGAATTGCCAGGTCCTCGCCCCCAGTGGGAGAACACCTGAGTTCGGGGTTGTCCCGGGCGATCAATTCCAGCGCAACCGCAGCGTTACTCACCCGATCGCGGATCATCTCATCATGGTAACTGTTCGGGTTCCAGGGGGCGTACATTTCCTCTTCCGAGGGGCCAGGCTCGATTTTGAAATAGCATGGAGCCGAGATGCGGGCGATCTCCGCGGCCTCGTAGAAGCGCACGAATCCCCCCATCGAATTGACCAGGCAGAGATAAATATCCATCGGGATCTGGATGCTGCTGCGGATGGCCGACAGCATCGGCAGGCTCAGGTCAGCAAGCGGATTGAAGGTATCGGCTCCCAGTTGCTCGGCAACGTGGGCACCGGCCGGGTTAGACTGGCCCGCAAACACCGAAAGCTTAAAGATCACGTCGTCGGGGATCACGCCTTTCTGGCGCAGCTGACTGGCCAGCCACAGTATGCCTTCGTCAGCAACCAGGAAGCCGCGAAACCCTGCCTCCATACAACGCTCGATATCCTTAAGCCAGTGCCTGATCGCGTCCATTCCTCGTAGGCGCATCCCGGAAACCAGCCCCTCAGGGGTAGTAAGCTGACGCCCACTATCCCAGGCTCGCCGTGGCCCAGGTGTCATGACAACCTCAATCCGCTGCTCCCGCGCGAGTTGAGCGAAGTCATTTAATTCAGCTTGTGTAAGGTAGGTGGCCCCACCAACAGTAGCAATGATGCGGTGCACAGGCACATGTTGTTTTTCTGATTCCTTGATGAGTGTCTCCAGTGAAGATACCCGCTCGACACCGGATATCTCAATCCGATAGTGGCCACCATCAGGGAAGCTGATGTGGGATGAAGGGAGGTGGTTATTGTCGTGAGCAGGGAGTCCCAGTTCCTCAAGTACCTGTTCCAGTTTCTGCATGATTGCCCCTTTTGCTAAGCTGCCGCTAAGATGTCTGTATAGACATCATACAGTCCATATAGAGCTATAAAAAGGAGCTGCATATGCCACTCACCAGTGCCGAACTCATCGAGGATCCGATCGGGCGCTATCCCGATGCCACGGTTGCCTGTTTTGACCCTACTAACGGTGAACTGCCCCGTCGGGAACTGGATGAAAAACGTACGGTCGCGTTTCTGGAACGGCTGGCGGGTGTCGGTGTGCAGGCTGCACTCATTGCTTCTTCAACCGGACAGGGGCATCTGCGTACGGTCGAAGAACTCGAAGCATGGTTCTGTTATGCAGCGAAGGCGGATACCCGGGAGATGCTTCTTATGGCACTGTTGCGCCCGGAAGATGGTGTAGAAGCCAACGCCCGCCTGCTTGATCTGCTGGCGGACACGGCCTATCCCGTTGTATTCCTGCGCCCTGGCACCGACCTGCCCGCCGATGCCAACGATGAACTGGTCAGCGAGAGTCTCGCTCCGCTCATCGCCGCGGCGGCTAAGCGAGGACTTGCGATTGGACTTTATTCTATTTCCGATGTCAGCGGGTTGCCGCTGACTCCGGAGGCGGTGGCCCGGCTGGTTGTGTCAGACGGCGGCGATCATATCGTTGCAGTCAAGGTCACCGAGACTGATTACGAGCAAAGTACTGCCCGTTTTCTGGCGCACTCGGCGTTGTCTCACCTTAAGATCGTCCAGGGTTGGGATCCGCACCTGGGCCGAGCCCTGCACGATGGCCCGCGCTTCGATGTTGAAGGTCGCCAGCGTGCCGGTATTACCTCTGGCCTGATGTCGCTGGCGGTATATCAGTACCTTCACATCCTCAATGCTGTCGCACAAGAGGAATGGGACGAGGTCGCACAGGCACAAGGTGCCGCGACCATTTTGTTTGAGGCCATGCAGGATGATCCGCGGCACTTTGCCGATCTACAGCGCGCCAAATACATCATGGGCCTGGGGCATCCACTGACTGCCACCATAACAGAGGCGCAAGTGGAGCGTGTGTTTGCGGCACTCGAGCAACTGCCCCGTGCCAGCGACCGTCGCCGGCTGGCTCGTAGTCTCGATCTGATGCAGGATGGCCCCTATCATGATCGGCTTAGCCTGCTATCAGATTAACAAGGTTGAAATGGCTGTTATTGAATACTTGCTACAGGTAATTAACAGCGATGTATGCTTTTGATTACCACTTCAAGCGGTCATAAAAAGCTCAATCCTTTTTATAAAGTTTCGCTTCGCCTTCCGGGCGGTGACGAAAACGGCTGTAGCCCCACCAGTATTGTTGCGGTTTGTTGCGGATCAGGTTTTCCAGTTCGCGGTTCATGGCAGTGACCGCGGTTTCCAGGTCGTCGTGGTATAAATCATCACTGACTTTTTCAAAAACCAGGCGGTAGCCACGGCCAAGCGGCAGGCGTTCGGCGTAAGCGAGGATGATGGTGGTGCCGGTTTTCTGTGCCAGGCGGATCGGCAACACCGGGGTGTTGGTCGGCACGTTGAAAAACGGCACGAACAGTTGCATGCCCTTGCTCGGGTTTTGATCGGGCAGGATCATCACCAGTTCATTGTGATGGAGTGCTTCCAGCTGCGGGCGTATGCCTTGCCGGGTGGCGGGTACCAGCCGGGCGCCAAACTGTTCACGCCCGTTGCGCATTAACTGGTCCATGAACTTTGATTTCTGGGTGCGGTACATGCTGGTCATCGGGTGCCTGGCCGAGCAATACAGGTTGACCACTTCCCAGTTACCCAGGTGAGGAGTGATCAGTAACGCGCCCTTGTTGCTGGCCAGCGCCTGCTCGAGCAGGGCTTCACCTTCGACCTGGCGCACCAGGCGCAAAATCTTTTTCGAGTTGGCGCTCCAGAGTTTCAGCGATTCAAGCAGGGTCTTGCTGGTTTCCACCAGGCTTTGGCGTACCAGTTCCTGGCGTTGCTGGGGTGACCAGTCCGGGAAGCACAGCGCCAGGTTGACCTCCGCGATATGGCGTTGCTTGTTATGCAACAGATACAGAACCTGGCCGATCAGCCAGGCCAGCAGGTAAAGCAGCGCCAGGGGCGTATGACGAATAATAATGAGCAGGATTTGTTGCATGGCCACATTATACCAACGTGGCCGTGGCAGGTGTTTGCTTAATCAGGCGGCCAGCAAATGTGGGGGCTGACCTACGCAGCAAGGATCATAAACAGTCCTGCTCGGTGCAGGCGGTTTCGCCTGAACGGGCCATGCCGACAAGCCTGAGGAGGTTGGCAAAATCCACGGCTTCTTCACGTGAATCGAGCGGACCTTCCACGCGGTCGGGCAGCTCGATAAACCAGCCAATCTTGTTGAGATGGTAAATGCGTTGTTCCGTAGCCATGATGCGACCTCCTGAAGATCATGTGACGTAGTTCACATCCTATTAGTTATCTTATCGGCACGGAATACGGGGAATACAGCAAAAGATTGTAAATAAACAGGCAGTTGAAGATGTATTTGGAATCAACAGCCTAGCAGCGGGCGCAGGCTGAAATGTGTCATGAAAGAGTACGATATACCACAATTAGCCTTAAAAATGCCAAAAGTAGCGACCATAATCCCACATTAATCCAAATATCGTCTAATGTATATATAGTGGGAAAATGAGTGTCAATCAGGTGTATTTTTGGCGATAAGTGGTTTTATGGCCGTTAATAGGCTCTTGAACAGCCCCTTGTTGTGGGATTCTTCCCTGGCCAGCAGCTCCTTCATGTGCTGGCGCTCGGTGGGCATGGAAAAGCAGGCCGGGCAGGAGTCGGGTATTACCGGGAATGCCGCGCTACTGGCGAAATCAGCAGTCTGGCGTTCGCGCACGTAAACCATGGGGCGGATGATGCGCACGTCACCGTCGCGGTTGGTGTAGTTGGCCTTCATGGTACGCAGCTGGCCGCCATGAAACGCTGACATCAGGAAGCTCTCGGCCAGGTCATCCAGGTGCTGGGCCAGCGCCAGCACGTTGTAGTGCTCTCGGCGGCAGGTGGTGTACATGATGCCGCGTTTCATGCGTGAGCAAAAGGAACAGAACGAGTCATTCTTCATCTGCGATTCGGCCTGCTCGGCGATGGCATGGGATTCGTAAAAGTAAGGCAGGCCCAGCCCTTCGACGTAGGCCTTGAGCGGCTGCGGGTCGAAACCTTCGATCTCGGGGTCAACCGTCATCACGCCCAGTTCGAACTTCACCGGGGCATGGCGTTGAAAGTGACGCAGGATATGGAGCAGCGACAGGGAATCCTTGCCGCCCGACAGGCCGAGCAGTACCCGGTCGCCTTCCTGGATCATGTTGTATTCGACCAGGGCTTTGCCGATAGGACGCAGCAGCGCCTTGGGCACTTTGATTTCTTCACTCATTACAATTCTTACAACGGTTGCTTGAAAACTCGGGGTTCAGGGTATCGATCTATTGTACCTGTTTTCAGCCGTCCAGGTTCTGTTGGGGCAGGCGAGAAATATGGCAGGAGCGTCGCAGCTTAAGCTAGCTGATCTGCTTGTGGAAAACCACCGCTACGCAGGCTCCCGGGCCGTGCGGGTTGTCCGAGATATTCAGCGAGGCTTTATGCAGCTCGGCGATGCGCTGGGCAATGGACAGGCCGAGCCCCGAGCCGGGTTGGTGCTGGGTGTTTTCGCCGCGATGGAAGCGGTTCAGCACCTGGTCGCGTTCTTCCCTGGGGATGCCGGGTCCGTTATCAATCACCATCAATTGAATATCATCGGCAGTTTCATGCAGCCTGACCACGATGTCGGTTTGGTCGGGTGAATAAGTGAAGGCATTGGTCAGCAGGTTACGTAACAGGATGGCAATGGCGGCATCATGGCCCTTGATAATGAGATCGTTATCAGGTCGGTCGAACTCCAGGCGCATGCCCCTGTTGCGTGCCTGGCCACTAAATTCCCGGAGAACATCCTCGACCAGTTCGCTCAGGTTGATGTTGGTAAGCTGCTTGAAGGCCACCTCCGGGTCGAGGCGCGCCAGGGTAAGCATTTGTTCAACCAGGTGGGTGGTGCGGTCGACACTCTGGATGATCTGCTCGATCGCATGTTGGCGTTGTGTATCACTGTCTGCACGCATCGCGACCTGGGCCTGGATTTTGATGCTTGCCAGCGGGGTACGCAATTCGTGCGAGGCATCGGAAGTGAACTGTTTTTCGCGCTCGAACGCTGACTTGACGCGTAAAAATAAATTGTTCAGAGCCGAAATGATCGGGCTGATTTCAGCGGGAATGTCGGCACGGTTGTTGACCGGTTCAAGGTTATTCGATGAGCGTTGTTCAATTTCCGAGGCCAGTTTCTTCAGTGGCTTGAGTGCCTGGCCCAGTGAGAACCAGACCAGCAAGGCCAGTATCGGCAGGGCAAGCGTCAACGGGTAAAGGGCCTGAAGGGTTATTTCATTAATCAACTCGTTGCGTACTTCATACTTCTCGCCAACGTAGATGGTTTTATTACCGGCCAGTTGCAAGGCAAATACGCGCCATGTTTCCTTGTTGATGGTTTGATCGCTGTAACCGGTAGAGCTGGCCATTGGCATGGCCGGCGCATTGGCCGAACGCAGGATAAGTCGATCGGCTTCCCATATCTGGAAGGAGAGTTTTTTCTCGTAGCGATGGCCGTAGAATTCCTTTTGCAGTTTATGGGTCTGGGGGGTTGGCTTGCCAACCAGTGATGAACTGAACTGGGATAACACGGCAGCAGATTGCGCCATTTGTGCATCGAACACTTCTTCGACTTCGTGTTGTGATTCCAGGTAGGTAATGGCCGTGACCAGGATCCAGGCCAGTGTCAGGACGATGGATAAAATCAACAACAACTGGTTACGTATCGAGTTCATGCTTCGTCTTTGTCAATCACGTAACCAATGCCGCGCACGGTGCGTATCAGGTCGTTACCAAATTTTTTTCTCAGGTGATGGATATGCACTTCGATGGCGTTACTTTCGATATCCTTGTCCCAGCCATAGAGTGACTGTTCCAGGCGTGCGCGTGATTGCACCCGGCCGCGCTCCGAGAGTAGCAATTGCAAGACGGTGAACTCGGTGCGTGAAAGCTCGACGGGTTTACCATGAAAACTTACGGTGTGTGAAGCGGGATCAAGCTCGATGCCATCATGAATAATGGTCGGCGAGGCGCGTCCCTTGCTGCGTCGTATCAGTGCACGGATGCGCGCGCTCAGCTCGTTAAGATCGAAAGGCTTGGTTAAATAGTCATCGGCGCCGAGGTCCAGGCCCTTGACCCTTTCCTCGATGGTGTCGCGGGCCGTCAGGATCAATACCGGGGTATCAATGCCCTGGTTCCTTACGGTCGCCAGCACTTCAAGCCCGGAACAACGCGGCAAGCCGATATCGAGGACCGCAAGGTCGTAGGGTTCGGTACTGAATGCTTCGATCGCGGTATGGCCGTCCGTGACCCAGTCTACGGTGTAGCCTTCCTGTGACAGGCCGACCCGTATACCGTCACCCAGCAAGGGATCATCTTCAACTAAAAGCAGGCGCAAATAACTGTCCCGTGGCTAGTGTTCGTGAGTATATTCTCGCATGATCTGGTTCTGCTTGCGCAGTGAACCATCGACCAGGCGGGGCAAAACGGCATTGATACGGACAAACAGTGACTCGGGAAAACCAAGGTAGCTGTCCTTCTTGTCCTGCTCAATAGCACGAATAATAGCACGGGCAATATCGGCCGGCTCATCCATGTTCATCTTGACCTTTTCCGCCATGCGATACACGGCCGGTGAGTTGAGCGGTGTTTTGATCGCGCGTGGCGCAATGTAGGTAACATTGACACCGCTGCCTTCCAGTTCACGTCGCAGCGCTTCAGAAAAACCACGCATGGCGAACTTGGTGGCAGAGTAACTGGCAAAGCAGGCAAAGGCGATGGAGCCAAACGTGGAACCGATATTGACGACCTGGCCATGGTGATTTTCCAGCATGCCGGGTAATACATCATGGGTGAGTTGCATCGGCGCGGTGACATTGACGCTGATCATTTTATCAATCATGGCAGGGTCCTGATCAACAAACTCCCTGAATTCCATGATGCCAGCGTTATTGATCAGGATATCAATCCCGCCAAACCGGGTTTGCATCTGGTTAACGATGCGGGCGCGACTGTCATACCGGGTAAGATCCGCACTGATGGCGATAATGTCCTGGTTGATACCGTGCAGCTGGCTGACCAGTTCATCCAGTGCCTCGGCATTCAGATCAACCAGTCCCATTTTCACGCCATGCGTTGCAAGTTGCTCGGCGAGCACCCGGCCCAGACCACCGGCCGCACCGGTTAATACGATACGTTTAGCTGACAGCTTCATACTTTTCTCCGTTTAGTTGTAATGGCAGGCCACGGAAGATATCGCCATAGAGTCGATACATTACTTTCGCGCAATGGATAATGGCGCGCTTGTCATCCTCGTCTTCGATCTTGTTCATCAATGACTTGAAAAAGTCGACGTGCTCGATATCCAGTGAACCGTGAGACAACAGGTAACTGAATGCCTGTTTGGGCAGCCCCAGGCTCTGCTGCAGGTTTTCCGCGGCACGGGTCGCCAGTTCGATACTGGTGCCTTCCAGTACCAGCACCATGCCAAAGAAGCTGGCCGGGTTGTTGCGGGCAATGGTATCGTAGGCATAGGACACCATCAGTTCGGTCGTAATAGCCGGCTGACCACGACGCACCGCCTCGGCATCGGCGCCACAGGCTTTAATGTCATTGAGTATCCATTCCTGGTGACCCATTTCCTCTTCGATATATTCACCGATGGCTTCGCGTAACCATTCGACGCGTTCCGGCAGGCGTGAGCCACAGGCCATTAACAGCGGCGTGGTGTGTTTGACATGATGATAGGCCTGGGTAAGAAACGCGATATAACTGTCGAGTGTAATATTGCCGGCCGCACCGGCCTGTAAAAAAGGTATTTCGAGTAATTCGGCTCGTTGCTGTTCGGTGGCAGCCTGAAGTTCGTCATAAAAATTCACGACGACACCTCCTGTGTTGATGGTTGTTCATAAAAACGAAAAATGCGATCCGCATAGTATTGCCAGATCGGTTGACGACGTGGACGTCCTGTTCCGGTGTACTGCTGGTTGGCGACGCTGAAAGCTTGATCCGCTTTAAGCCATGTACCAACCCGGGCATAGTCGGGAAGCGGCTGGTTGGCGCGCTCGACTGCCAGCGCCAGTTGTTCTGCGGTGGCATTGTTGTTGGCAACAATGACCGCGCTGTTCCAGGGCAGCGCTTCACCGAAGACCACCGCCTGCAGTATTTCCGGCTGCAGGGTCAGTTCCTGTTCGATCCATTCCGGTGACACGTTGCGCCCGAACGAGGTAATGAACATGTTCTTCTTGCGACCGGTGATATACAGGTAGCCTTCATCATCCAGGTAACCGATATCACCCGTGGCATACGGTTCATTACCGCTGGTGAATGGTTGGCCGAGATAACCCTGGCAATGACAGCCCTGTACCAGGATCTCGTTATCCGCGGCGAAGCTTAACTGTATATGTGGTAAGGGCTTGCCAACACTGCCGGGCTTGTTGTGTGCCGGGGTATTGACCGCGACCACCGAGCCGCATTCCGATAAACCGTAGCCCTGGAACACCGGCAAGCCAAGTGCTTCGGCCTGGCCGAGTAGTGTTTGTGAAACCGGGGCGCCACCGACCGCAACAAAACGTAAATGGGGCAAGGTGTTTTTACCCGTGGCCAGCAGGCCAAGCAGCGCTTGCAGGATTTGCGGAATGAATATGGTGGTGGTGGCCTTGAACTTCATCAATGCATGGTGCAGCTTTACCACGTCCAGTTGTGTCGCACCCTGCATGCCAACCTGTTGCAGGGAAGGTAGCAGGCAGCAGGCACCTGCCATCAGCGGCGCGTAAACCCCGCCGATATTTTCCAACAAGGTTGCCAGCGGTAACACGCTGAGATGACGATCGGCAGCGGTTATTCGGCTTGCCTGGACCAGTGCCTGGCTAACCGTGTCAATGCTATGCTGATCTAGGCATACGCCTTTCGGGTTGCCGGTGGTGCCCGAGGTGTAGGTAATCTTGGCAATACCCGTCAAGTGCCGGCGTTCCTGCTCGATGGCGGTATTGAAAACCGACAAGCCTGTGCCGGCGGGTAACAGTTGCTTGAACTGATCCGATAACGAAGTATTCGCCTTGAATGACGGGAAACGTTCGCCTTGATCGGTAATGAGCAATTCCACGCCGGCATCATGCAGGCTGTGGCGGATTTGCTCATCAGAAAAAAATCCCGGCAGGGGTACCAGGGTCATGCCTGCCTGTTGCGCGGCAAGATCGATGACCACCCAGGCCGGGCCATTGTCCAGCATCAGGGCGACGTTACGAAGAGGCTGGCTGGCCAGTAATTTGCCCAGCGCATCAACCTGCCTGAGCAGTGCCTGGTAAGTGAGGTAGGTTGTCCCCGTGTTGATGGCCGGCGCATGCGGTTGTGACCGGGCATGCTGTTGCAAGGCAGTGATGACCGCGCCCATGATTATATTCCGACAGGCGAAGAGGCCAACAAGGCTTGCTGGGCAACACCGATCTGGTAAGCCTGTTGCCACAGGCGTTGCAGGATGTGCAGGGCGTGCTCAAAGCGTAACTGTTTTTCCAGTACCCCGTAGGCATGGTGCACACTGACGGTAACCACCTGCGGGTTATCGTCATAATAGTTGCCCCACAGTGATTGTTCATGGGCATCAAGATCCGATTTGCTGGCTTCTCCCAGCGCGATGACTTTCAGGCCCATTTTTTTGAACGCGTTACGCAAGCTCGGCAGGGCGGTGAACGTGACCCAGTCATAACCGGCACCCTGCAGATAGGCGGTAAGGGCGATGATCAGCCAGCGACTGCCGCCGGCACTACTGGCCGCCAGGTTGCCGACCTCGATCACCTGATCACGCCTGATTTCACCTTCGAACATCGGCATCACCTGGGCCATGCATTGTTCCACGGGTTGCTCCAGGTAGTTTTCAAGAAACAGTCGATTCTCGAGAGCGGGACGGATGCCCAGCGCGGCAGTAAGCTGGCCATTATCATTACGCAGCGCCAGTAACTCGGGCATGTAGTGATGGATATCCGCCTGGTAGTGCTGGTAAAAGACCTGGTGGATAAAATCTTCGATTTCGGCACGGGCAGGATGGAATTGTCCCAGCATTTCCACCTGCGCGGGGATATGCAGGCTGGCAAGTGCAGATTTTCCGGGTTTTGCCTTCATGTGACCACACCTTAAAATTTATGGGTATGGGCACATAATTTACGCGGATAAACTTAAATTAGGCTTAAGGAAGCTTAATTAAGCTTCGCCGAAACTGTGACACGTCCGGCAATTTGCCAAATTTAATCTGTGCGCGGCCTGTTTTATTGATTTGTGCTGCTGGAGCAGCCTTCGCTAAAGCCAGCCAAACCAGAATCTGCTAATATTGCGGGCCTGTTCCCAAGCAATGTAATAATAAAGAATCAAATATGGCCAACCTAGAACAAGCCCTTAAACAACGCATCCTGATCCTCGACGGCGCCATGGGCAGTTTGATCCAGACCTACAAGCTGGATGAAGCTGATTATCGTGGTGAGCGTTTTGCCGATTGGCCCTCGGATGTAAAAGGCAACAACGACTTGCTGGTGTTAACCCAGCCCCAGATCATCCGCGATATTCACAAGGCCTACCTGGAAGCCGGGGCCGATATTGTTGGCACCAATACTTTTAATGCCACCTCCATTTCCATGGCCGATTACGGCATGGAAGAACTGGTGTATGAGATCAACTTCGAGGCGGCCAGGTTGGCACGCGCTGCCTGCGACGAATTTTCTACAGACGATAAGCCGCGTTTCGTGATGGGTATTCTTGGCCCGACTAACCGCACTGCGAGTATCTCACCGGATGTCAACAATCCGGGTTTTCGTAATATCAGTTTTGATCAACTGAAAGAGGCCTACACAGAAGCGCTTAATGGCCTGGTAGCCGGCGGCATCGATATCATCCTGGTGGAGACCATTTTTGATACCCTGAATGCCAAGGCCGCGTTATTTGCCATTGATGAATTCTTTGAAGCGCACAATACAAAAATACCGGTAATGATCTCGGGCACCATCACCGATGCCTCCGGTCGCACCCTGTCTGGCCAGACCGCGGAAGCATTCTGGAATTCGCTCAACCATATCAAGCCGATCAGCTTCGGCTTTAACTGCGCGCTGGGTGCCAAGGAGTTGCGCCAGTACGTGGAAGAAATCGCCGGGATTGCCAATTGTCATATCAATACCCACCCCAATGCCGGTCTGCCCAACGAGTTTGGTGAATACGATGAAACCCCGGAACAAATGGCGGCGGAAATCGAGGAGTGGGCCAGCAACGGTTACCTGAACATTATCGGCGGTTGCTGTGGTACCACGCCGGCACATATCAAGGCCATTGCCGAGGCGGTAAGTAAGTACCCACCTCGCCAGCTCCCCGAGGTGCCGGTGGAATGCCGTCTCAGTGGCCTGGAGCCGTGCAACATTGCCGAGGACTCGCTGTTCGTGAATGTCGGTGAGCGCACCAACGTCACCGGCTCGGCCAAGTTCAAGCGCCTGATCCTTGAAGAGCAATACGACGAAGCGCTGGACGTGGCGCGTGAGCAGGTGGAAAACGGCGCGCAGATCGTTGATGTCAACATGGACGAAGGCATGCTCGACGGTGAGCATGCCATGAAAACCTTTCTCAACCTGATCGCCTCCGAGCCGGATATCTCGCGCGTGCCGGTGATGATCGATTCTTCCA
This sequence comes from Thioalkalispiraceae bacterium, assembly GCA_050116415.1. Classification (GTDB taxonomy): domain Bacteria; phylum Pseudomonadota; class Gammaproteobacteria; order UBA6429; family Thiohalophilaceae; genus JARRJY01. Next base: position 6,785 of record JASFOS010000027.1, on the reverse strand, counting down.
AGTGGCCGATCATCGAGGAAGGCCTGAAATGTATCCAGGGCAAGGGCGTGGTGAACTCCATTTCCCTCAAGGAAGGTGAAGAAAAATTTATCGAGCAGGCCAGGCTGTGTCGACGTTACGGCGCCGCGGTGATCGTGATGGCGTTCGATGAAACCGGCCAGGCGGATAGCAAGCAACGCAAGGTCGAAATCTGCAGCCGGGCCTACAAGATCCTCACCGAGCAGGTAGGCTTCCCGCCGGAAGACATTATTTTTGACCCTAATATCTTCGCGGTCGCCACCGGTATCGAGGAGCACAATACTTACGGTGTCGATTTTATCGAGGCCACCCGTGAAATCAAAAACAGCCTGCCCCATGCCCTGGTCAGTGGCGGGGTTTCCAACGTGTCGTTTTCATTCCGCGGTAATAACCCGGTGCGTGAAGCGATTCACGCCGTGTTCCTGTATCACGCTATCAAGGCCGGCATGGACATGGGTATCGTCAATGCCGGACAACTCGCGGTTTATGATGACCTGCCGGAAGAACTGCGCGAAGCCGTTGAAGACGTGGTGTTGAATCGTCGCAGTGATGCTACCGAACGCCTGCTGGATATTGCCGACAAGTACAAAGGCGATGGCAGTACCGGCAAGAAAGAAGAAGACCTGGAATGGCGTAGCTGGCCGGTTGATAAACGTATCGAGCACGCGCTGGTGAAAGGTATCGACAGTTTTGTCGAAGAGGATACCGAGGAAGCGCGCCAGCATTTTGATCGTCCCATCCAGGTGATCGAGGGGCCGTTGATGGATGGCATGAACGTGGTCGGTGACCTGTTCGGTGACGGCAAGATGTTCTTGCCACAGGTGGTGAAGTCGGCGCGGGTGATGAAAAAAGCCGTCGCCTACCTGATCCCTTACATCGAGGCGGAAAAAAGCGAGGGCGCCAAAAGCAACGGCAAGATCCTGATGGCCACCGTGAAAGGCGACGTGCACGATATCGGCAAGAACATCGTCGGCGTGGTGTTGCAGTGTAATAACTTCGAAGTGGTCGACATGGGCGTGATGGTGCCGGCAAACGATATCCTGAAAAAGGCCAGGGAAGAAAACGTCGATATCATTGGCCTGAGTGGTTTGATTACGCCGTCGCTGGACGAAATGGTGCATATCGCCAAAGAAATGCAGCGCCTCGAATTTGATATACCGATCATGATCGGGGGTGCCACCACCTCCAAGGCGCATACCGCGGTCAAGATTGAGCAGAATTACCAGGGCCCCACGGTGTGGGTCAAGGATGCCTCGCGCGCGGTGGGCGTGGCCCAGAACCTGATCAGTGAAGAGTTCAAGGACAAGTTTGTCAAAGAACTGCGCGAAGATTATGTCAGGGTGCGTGAAGCGCATGCCGGCCGGCGCGCGCAAACCAAGTGGCTGAGCTTGTCACAGGCGCGTGACAACAAGCTGGCCATCGACTGGCAAAATTATACGCCGCCGGTGCCCAATGAAATGGGCCTGCAAATCTTTGATGATATGCCGCTCGAGTTCCTGGTGCCGTATATCGACTGGACACCGTTTTTCCATACCTGGGAACTCCGGGGTTCTTACCCGAAAATATTCGATGATGCGGATAAAGGTGAAGAAGCGAAAAAACTGTTCAACGATGCCCAGAAGATGCTCGCGCAGATCATCGACGAACGCTGGTTAAAGGCGCGTGGTGTGATCGGCCTGTTCCCAGCCAATAGTGATGGCAAGGATGATATTGTTTTATATAACGATGATTCACGTGATGAAGTGCGTATGACCTTGCATCACCTGCGCCAGCAAACCGAACGCCCACCAGGCAAGCCGAATCGTTGCCTGGCTGATTTTGTCGCGCCTGTTGAAACGGGTAAAAAAGATTACCTGGGTGCTTTCGTGGTCGGTATTCATGGTGCCGAAGACAAGGCCGCCGAATTTGAAAAACAGCATGATGATTATCATTCTATAATGGTAAAAGCACTGGCGGACCGCCTGGCCGAAGCGTTTGCCGAACACATGCATGATCGTGTGCGTCATGTGAACTGGGGCTACGATCAACACCCGCAAGGCGCGCAATGGACGCCGTGTCGTGGCATCGATGACAAGTCATTTGATAACGAGATGCTGGTTAAGGAACAGTATCGCGGCATACGTCCTGCACCCGGTTACCCGGCCTGTCCCGAGCATACAGAAAAGGACAAGTTATGGCAGTTACTGGATGCGGAGCATACGGCTGGTATCAGTCTCACCGAGTCCAAAGCGATGTGGCCGGCCGCGGCCGTCAGTGGCTGGTACTTCAGTCATCCACAATCCAGTTATTTTGCAGTAGGCAAGATCAACCGGGACCAGGTTGAGGATTATGCAAAACGTAAGGGCATGACGATCAGTGAAGCAGAGCGCTGGCTGGCACCCAACCTGGGTTATGATGCCGATTAATTGTTTACCTCACGAAACCGGACTGCGATAAAACAATAAGGAAATGAATATGCGGTTGAACATCAAGACTCTGAAAGATAATTTTCAACATCTTGTCTGGGATACCGCGGAAGACGAATATCCCCCTTTGCAAAGAAGGGGGGTAGTCGCATTGCGCATTCTTTATCTGCTCATCCGCGACCTGCGTGAAGGGCAGTTAAACCTGCGCGCGATGGGGCTGGTCTATACGACCCTGCTGGCAATCGTGCCACTGATCGCGGTGAGTTTCTCGGTGTTAAAGGGGTTTGGCGTTCATAACCAGGTGGAACCGCTGTTGCTGGGCATCATGGAACCGCTCGGTGAAAAAGGTATTGAGATCACCGAACGGATTATCGGCTTTGTCGATAACATCAAGGCCGGTATCCTCGGCTCGCTGGGCCTGGCGTTCCTGATCTATACGGTGGTGTCGCTGCTGCAAAAAATCGAACGCGCCTTTAACTTCACCTGGCGTGTTACTACCCACCGGCCATTATCGCAGCGTTTCAGCGATTACATTACCCTGATCCTGATTGGCCCGGTCCTGATTTTTTCTGCCCTGGGTGTCACCGCATCGGTGTCTAATATCGGGTTACTGGAAAAGGTCATGCAAATCGAGGCGATCGGCCTGCTGTTAAACCTGGTGGGTTACTTGGTGCCCTTTATCCTGATCGTGACCATCTTTAGCCTGGTTTATAAACTGGTTCCCAACGTTAATGTGAAATTCAAGTCAGCACTGGTTGGTGCGGTGGTGGCGGGTTTACTCTGGCAGATTTCCAGCTGGGCATTTACCAATTTCGTGGTCGGTTCCGCGACAAAGTACACCGCGATTTATTCGGCTTTTGCGACCCTGATTATTTTCATGATCTGGCTGTATTTAAACTGGCTGATCCTGTTAATAGGATGTAGCGTTTCTTTTTATTACCAGTATCCGGAACAGCGCAATTTACGTTCACGCAACCTGGTGTTGAGCAACCGGCTCAGGGAAAAGCTGGCCCTGCATATCATGGTATTGATCGCCCGGCATTTCTACCAGCACAAAGCGGCGTGGACACTGGATGGCCTGGCCAAACGCCTGCATATCAGTGGTGAAGTCTGTGACATTATGGTTAATAACCTGTTACAGGCAGGTTTGCTGGTACGCACCGCGGATGATCCGGTACGTTTCATTCCGGGCTATGCGATTGAAACCATCACCGTTAATGACATTGTCAGTTGTGTACGTGAGGCTGGCGAGTCACCCTCGTTTTCCACGCACAGTTTACCTGGAGATGAAGTGGTGGACGGGCTGTTTTCCGGTATCGAGGAGGCGATTCATAAACAGCTGGCAGTAATCACGCTTCATGACTTGTTATCAAAAGACAAGTCGCAATAATTATTGTTGACGGCTGAAGGTTATATATTTCCCCAGGGTTTTCCTGATTTCTTCATTGGTCAGGTGTCGTGCATCTGATGGGTCCTCCCAATGCTGACAGTTTAATCGAAGCACGTCAGGTTGTTTTCCAGACCGTAAATAAAACTGGATAATCCAGTTCTCATGACTGGGTGCATAGCTGTCTTCCTGTGCAAATGGAATAGGGGGGACGAAGACTGACATACCATTGCCTTCCTCGTCATGCTTGATTCGATAAATTTGAAATTTATCGGGTTCGATAGTTTGAGGTGAACTGGACAAGGTTTTGATTTCGAGCGAGCAGTTAGGGTAGTACTTGTCAATTTGTTTTTCGTTGCGAACTTCACCGCCCTGAAAGTGAACGCGTGCCAGGTTTGGCTTTATGGTTAGCGGGTAATGAACAGTCATAACGTGATTTGTCGTAATAACCGAGTATGCCGGCGGTGTTGCTATGTATCCCGTGCTGCTACAAGCAACGCTGGTCATGATAAACAGGCCCAGCGATAATGTTTTCAGCTTCATGAGCGGTATTGTTCAATAGTTAAAGGAAAAATAGCTACCCACCGTGGTAATGATTTCTGGCATCAATAAATGGCGGGCTTCGGGCGGGTCTTCCCAGTGTGCGCAACTCAGGCGATAAACATCGGGTTGCCTGGCTGAATGAAGATAAAAGTGCGTGACCCAGTTTTCGTGGCTGATTGGGCCATCATCGCTTGAAAAAAACCGTGAAGCATAATGAAGCTTGCGGCTGGCCACTTCCTCGTCTGATTTTACCCTGACGATAGTGAATGTATCAGCCGAAATTTTTTGTGGAGTGTTCTTGAGCGTTCTTACTTCCAGTGAGCAGTTGGGGTAGAAGCGGTTGACGCCCTTTTCAGGAACAACTTGTGCGCCCTGGAGGTAAACACGGGCAAGGTTTGCCGGGATCGTCAGTTCGCTGTTGAGAGTCAGGGTTGAGCCGGGCTTGATTTCGACGTAGGCCGGTACCGGGTTCGTATAAACCCCGCTGCCCTGGCATGCGCTCAGCAAAAGAAATAGCGTATAAATGATATGTCTTTTACAATGGAACATAATAATTATTATAGATAAAAAGTATAAAGGGTAAAGTAATGCGTTATCGTGAAGGACAGGAAATACCGGATCATATCGAACCCCATATTGGCGATGCTTCAATGGCTTTTACCGCCGTACTGGGACTGTTTATAGGTATCGTGCTGACCTACCTGGCAAGAAAAGGCAAGATCATGTGGTTGACCGTGTGGGGGGCGGTACTTGTTCTGATCAGTATTATTTATCTTGTATACCTGGTGCTAAACCAGGGTGGGTGAAGTAGCGCAATAGCCAGTCATGTCAGTCTTGCCAGCAAATACCATCAGTCGAAAATTCAATGAAAAAAGCGCTCCGTTGAATCAATCACTGGCGCAAAAAATTCTCGCATTAAGTGATGCGCAGATTATTCGAAAGACACACTATTTTGCCGGGCGCTATGAAAATATCTATGTTGATAAAGATGCCATTCCCGAGCTGGCGGAGATTATTGACCAGGCCCACCGGTATGCCGCGGAGTTACTGGACCGGGATGTTGCTGATTTAAAGATCGGTTTCTGGATCAATCTCATGCAAAAGGGGCATACCACCAGCCTGCATTGCCATGAAGATGCAGACGAACAGCTGTCAGGGGTGTATTACGTTAAAGTACCTCGAGGCGCCGGCAAGTTTGTGTACCAGCTGGATGGCGAGCCGCATTCCCTTGAGCCAGAAGAAGGCGCCTTCCTGTTTTTTTCACCGAGCCTGTTGCACGAGGTCACCGTACATGACTCGGAACAACCGCGCATCTCCATCGCGTTTAACATCGGCTTGCTGCAGCCCGAGGAAGAAGACTAGCCGCTAACGGTACTGGCGGGTGTACTCATACATGACAATCGAGGCAGCCACGCTGACATTCAAACTCTCGGTGACGCCAAAGTGAGGGATGCTCAGGCAATCAATGGCCGGGTAGTTTTCGCGGTTGAATGAGTGGCCCAGGCCCTCGTTGCCGAGGATGAAGGCACTTTTCTCGGGTAGCGCGGTGGTCGCCAGGTTATTACTGCAGCTGGCTTGCAGCGCAAATAACCGGTAACCGCGTGCTTCCAGTTGCGCGTAACAATCCTCGAAGTTTGCATGGTAGCGGGTCGGGACTTTGCGGAAAGTGCCTTTTGCCGGGGCCGGATCAAACGGCTCCACATTGACCAGGTGAACTTCATGGCAGCCAAAAGCTTCGGCGCTGCGAAATATCTTGGGCACGTTAAAGCCACCCTTGAGATGGTCCAGCACGATGATAAATGACTTGCAGCCAGGCTGGGCCAGCAAGTTGCGCTGTTTTTCCTTGTGGTAGCGTTGCAAGGCACGTTCGCGTTGCTGCCTTTTTATACGATTGAGTTGTCTCAGGCCCATGGTTAACTTGTTGTTTTAAATAAAAATAACGGGGATGCCATTCTACTAGGTTTGGACAGCAAAAGGTGATTTCCATACCGATTTGGGGTTGAAATATAAGAAATTACTAATATACTAGGCGTATCACTGATTCAGGAGAATTTGTATGCATTGGAATATCAAGGAAATCGAAGTCGCTGAACTTAGCAACTGGCTTGAAACGGGCGAGGAATCGTTACGTGTCATTGACGTCAGGCAGCCCGCCGAGATTGCCGCCGGTACGGTACCCAAGGCCGAAGCGATGCCCATGCATACCATCCCGCTGCGCGTAAACGAACTGAACAAGGATGAAAAGCTGGTCCTGGTTTGTCGTTCCGGTGCGCGTTCCGCACAAGCCTGTGCGTTCCTGCAGCAGCAAGGTTACGATAACGTTTACAATCTGCGTGGTGGCATGATGGGTTGGGCCGGCAGCGGGTTACCCGTGAACTTGCCTGAGGCTATCTAACCCCCCCGATAGCAGAATATAAAAAGGCCGGTTTTTA
>JASFOS010000026.1:0-20875 GCA_050116415.1 Thioalkalispiraceae bacterium | reverse complement strand
AGTTGTCATCACGCTATCCACGTAGTGCCGGTGAAGCGGTATATTTACAGCAGGCCTTTGGTATCCAGCAATTCTCCATGTTGATGGGACTGTTGATTATCGTTATTGGCCTGGTATCCACGGCAACCCTGGTGCATGGTTTTGTCGGTTACCTGCAGGTGTTTGTAACCGTACCGCCGTGGCTGGTCAAGGTGGCGTTGATAACTGTGCTTGCCGCCGTGGTGATGTGGGGAATTGGCCAGTCCGTATGGATTGCCAGTGCCTTCACGATACTCGAGATCCTCGGTTTGTTGATCATCATCTGGGTTAGCAAGGAACAGCTGGCTATTGCGCCCTCGATGATGGGTGACATGTTGCCAATATTTGATCTCTCGGTCTGGATGGGGGTACTGATGGGGGCCTTCATTGCTTTTTATGCATTTGTGGGCTTCGAGGATATTGTTAACGTTGCGGAAGAAGTGATTGACCCGGTCAGGAATGTACCACGCGCCGTGGTGTTGTCGTTGGTGGTCACCACCGTGTTCTATATGCTTGTTTCTATTGCCTGTGTCTTGACGATTGAGCCGGGTAAACTGGCAAACAGCAATGCTCCGCTGGCCGTGGTGTATGAACAACAGACCGGGCAACCGGCAACGATCATTGCCTGGATCAGCCTGTTGTCAGTCATCAATGGTGCTCTAATCCAGATAGTGATGGCATCACGTATTTTATACGGCATGAGTCACCAGGGCTGGATTCCCGCGATATTGGGGCGTGTGAATGCGAAAACGCAAACCCCGATCATCGCTACTCTGGTTATTGGCTCACTGATTTTGTTGCTGGCGCTGTGGTTACCATTACTGAGCCTGGCAAAATTAACCAGCCTGGTGACCTTGCTGGTTTTTAGCCTGGTTAACCTGGCGTTGCTGGTAATCAAACTCAAGCGTGAGCCACATGAAGCATTCACCATCCCCTTGTGGGTGCCGTTAGCAGGTTTTGTGAGCTGTTTCATTTTCATGTTGTTCCAGCTCTACCAGATGGTTATGACTTAAATTGGCCGACCTGATCCAGTATTTATTGTTGGGGAGTTTTGCGGGACTGGTGGCCGGTCTGCTTGGTGTTGGTGGTGGCCTGATTATCGTGCCGGTACTGGTGTGGCTGTTCAGCCAGCAGGGTTTCAGCCACCAGGTGGTGGTACACCTTGCGGTAGGGACTTCGCTGGCCACGATTATTTTTACTTCCATTTCGTCCCTGCGCGCCCACCATCGCCATGGTGCGATCCTGTGGCCGACCTTTCGGGCGCTCAGCCCGGGGATTGTTTTCGGTGCGCTGCTCGGTGCCTGGATCGCACGCTTTATGCCGACAAACATGCTGGCGGGATTTTTCGGTATTTTCGAAATCTTTGTTGCGATCCAGATGGGCTTTGGCATCAAGCCGCACGCCGCACGCCGTCTGCCCGGTAAAGCCGGCCTGTCAGTGGTCGGCGCCGTGATCGGCAGCATTTCTGCCATTGTCGGCATCGGGGGAGGTACCATGACCGTGCCCTACCTGGTGTGGTGTAACGTGACAATTCGGCAGGCCGTGGCGACATCCGCTGCTGTAGGCTTACCTATCGCGGTGGCCGGAGCCGCCGGTTTTGTCTGGGCCGGCTGGCAGCATGAGGACCTGCCCCCAGGCAGCCTGGGCTTCGTGGTGCCCGAAGCGTTTCTTGGCATCGTGCTGGCCAGCGTATTGTTTGCCCCGCTAGGGGCCAAGCTGGCACATAGCCTGCCCCCCGCCCAGCTGAAACGCGCGTTTGCGCTGTTGTTATTGTTTCTCGGCATTCGTATGTTGCTGGCCTGACAGCGCGCAAATAAATCACCTTATTCCCTTCAGTTTTCGAACCAGCCCCCGATATATAACGCTATATATTAAAAGAAAGAATCTCGCTTATTGTTGTTTGTAATACCCCTTGTTTGTGTGGTTTTTGCTGTATGCTGAAAAAATTCAAGGCCCAGTCAGTGGCCCAGCGTCTATTGCTTAGTATTTTGCTGGTGGCACTGGTACCTGTCTCGTTTCTGACCGTGCACCTGTACTACGCGGCATGGGAAGACAGTTGGCGTGAAATTCGTGAAAAGCATCAACTCATCGCCGAGAACCTGTCTTCGCCCATCTCGATCTATATCAATGATCATCGCAACATGCTGGCACTGTTTGCCGACAACCTGACCTATATTGATTCCCGTAATGAGAGCAGGAAAAGTATTGAAAAAATTCTGCTCTCAACCTTGAAGCGGATGGACGGTTTTAAGTCGCTGACGTTACTGGATGATAACGGTACCATTCTCGGCCTGGCACACCAGGACCGGGAGAACATTCATATCTCTCACTACATGCAAAAAGCCTATGCGGAAGAAGAGTGTTATGTGCATACCCGGGAAACCGGTGAATGGCGCTTGTCGGGGATCAAACGTAGTCCGTTAAGCGGTATGCCAACCCTGATTCTTTCCTATCCGGTTTATTCACAGCATCAGAAGCGCTGGGGAGTTTTGCTCGGCGAGCTAAAGATCGAGATGATTGAACAACTCCGTCGCAACGTGAAATTCGGGATCAACGGTCACTCGGCAATCGTGGATCAGAATGGCCGGGTCATTGCCCATCCCAACCCGGTGTGGATGGAAGAAATGCGTGATATTTCGCACCTGTCGGTTGTGAAACTGATGATGCAAGGTAAAACCGGGGTAACCACCTTCTATTCGCCGTTTATCAAGCAGAACATGGTGGCAGGCTATAGCGCGGTGCCTGGCTATGGCTGGGGCATCATGGTGCCACAACCCGAAGCTGAGGTAGCTGCCCAGGTACGGGCCCTGATGTACTCCAATTTCATCTGGGGCTTGGTCGGGGTTGTGCTGGCCGTGATCCTGGCCGTGATCCTGGCACGCTGGATCAACAACCCGATCAATCGACTCGCCAAGGCCAGCCACAAGTTGTTAAGAAATAACCTGAACGGCGACATGGAAGAGTCCAGCGAAACGGATCCCTATGAAGTCAGGCAACTCAACAGCGTTGTGTCGTCACTGGTTTCCCATCTACAGAGTTCGCGTAAGGAAGTCTTCGAGTTGAACAATAACCTGCAGGTGCGAATCGAGGAAGCAACGCAGCAGTTACGTGACTCCAATAGTCAGCTGGAAATGTTTGCCAAGAGTGACTACCTGACTTCACTGGCAAATCGACGCCACTTCGAAGAAGAAATGAAAAGCATTGCAGGTCGCCGTCGTAGTGACGCCGAGCAAATTTGTATCATGTTAGTGGATATCGATAACTTCAAGCTGATTAACGATAACCATGGACACGCTGCCGGCGATAAAATATTAACGGAGATCGGTCGTTTTCTGGATTCAACCATGCGCGCCGGTGACCTGGTGGCGCGCTATGCCGGCGATGAATTCGTATTGGTGCTGCACTGCGCACAGGATGTGGCTGTGCAGCGCGCAGAGCAAATCAGGCAGGCCATTGAGAATTTATCAATTGACTGGGAGCAGGACACCATTCAAACCACGGTAAGTATCGGCGTATATTGTTATGAAAATAACGGTAGTGTTGATATCGCCAGGATTATGCAACAGGTGGATGACACCATGTACAAGGCCAAAAAAGCCGGGGGTAACCGGGTTGCTTCAAGTGATTAGCCGTTCGGCTTGTCAACCACGATCTTGGTATAACCCAATGCCACGTAATCATTGATTTGGGCCGGGCCTGCCGGCGACACGTTGGCATAACTGGCGAATGCCTCGGCCTCGATGCCATGCCATTCTGCATAGGTACCACAAACATGCAGGCTAACCCCGCTATTCTTCACCAGTGATTCGGTTAGAGAGTGTACCTGTTTGAATTCATCCCGGTTTTTCTTTTGCAGGGCAAACTGTTCCTGCCCGTGGGTGACAATCGCAATGGGCAATTCCGGGTAACGTTGACGTAACTTGTCAATTAGTTGCTTGGTTCTGGGTAAGGCCCAGCGTAACGCGGAAGAATCTCCACTGACAATTTCAAATACCACGCCCTCGGGCATTTCACCGCGAGCTAGAAGTTTATCAACCTGGTGTTCGGCATTGTTTGCAAATGCCATGCTGGATAACAATGCCAGGCTGATGGCGAAGAGAGTATTGTGTAGACGATGCATGGGAGATCCTTGTTTAACCCTGCTAACTATGACAACGGAATAGTAATCCGGTTCGCAAGGGAGCTTAATTCAAAACAAGGGAGTGGTAAATGTGCTTAACCACCTGTCATCGACATGAAGCGCAGTACCTGTTCGGGTTTTTCGGTGAATTCATGACGTTCAGGTTTAAGTGCCAGTGCTTTATGAATATGCTGTTTCAGTTCATCGTCGCTGATGCCATCACGTAGCAGCGGCCTGAGTTCATACTTGTGATCCTGGCCCAGGCACAGGTACAAGGTACCATCCACCGATAACCTGACCCGGTTACAGGTTTCACAGAAGTGTTGTGACATGGGGGTAATAAAGCCAATGCGTAACGGCGTGTCCTTGACCTGCATGTAACGGGCGGGGCCACCACCGGGCATCACGCCGGGAACCAGGTCATAATGTTGTTGCAGGCGCTGCTTGATGATATCCAGGCTGATGAAGTGATCGGTGGCGGAGCGTCCGGTATCACCGACCGGCATGGTTTCAATGAAACGCAGGGTAAAGCCGTGTTCCAGGCAGAACGCAACCATGTCCTCGACTTCGTCATCGTTGATGCCTTTCATTACCACCATGTTGATTTTAATGGGATGAAAGCCGGCCTGCCTGGCGGCCATCAGGCCGTTTATGACCTTGTCCAGCTTGCCACTGGTAATACGCTTGAACCGATCAGCGCGCAAGGTATCCAGGCTGACATTGATGCGAGACACCCCGGATTGTTTTAGCTGCTGAGCCTGTTTTTGCATGCGCGTGGCATTGGTGCTCAGCGACAGGTCATCAAGCCCTGGTAGTGCAGAGAGACGCTGAATCAGCGAGGGCAGGTTTTTACGCACCAGTGGCTCGCCACCGGTGATACGGACCCGGCGGGTACCCAGTTCCGTGAAGGCACGCATCACGCGCTGGATCTCGTCAAAACTTAACCAGGCGTCGGGTTCTTCGAAGTCCTTGAAGCCTTCGGGCATACAATAGTGACAGCGCAGATCACAACGATCAGTGACAGACAGGCGCACGTAATCGATACGCCGTCCGAACGGGTCTAGCAGTTGAGACGAGAAGTTTTTGTCAGATTGCATCATTCGCCAATTATACGTCAAAGCACCTGTTACATGGGTAAAATCTCGCGCAGCCGAACAAGAACCCCTCTAAATCATGCGGCCACTAATCACCTTGTAATCCATAAGGGTATTGATTTTATTAGAATTTTTCTTTGACTCAGCCAATAAACAGGATATTATTTTTTATAGAGTAAATAATTATTAAAACGGATGTTGTATGACGAGTTCAGTCGATTCGCTTAAATTAATTCATGTAAAAACAGCGTGTGAACAATGCCGCGTACGCGAGTTATGCCTGCCTACCTCGCTGGAAGGATTACAGCTGAACCTGATGGACAACCTGGTCAAGCGAGTCAAACCGCTCCGGAAAGGCGAGTATCTGTACCATACCAATGATCACTTCAAGGGTTTGTATGCCATTCAGTCCGGCGCACTGAAAACCATGGGACTGACTGCTGAGGGACGCGAACAGGTGACCGGTTTTCATCTCGCCGGCGAGCTGGTGGGGATGGATGCGGTGGATATTGATCAACATCCTTGTAACGCCATTGCCCTGGAAGCGACCGAAGTTTGCCTGTTGCCTTTCGACAAGCTTGAAGAACTGGGGCAAAAGGTGCCCAAGCTGATGCATGAACTGGCGCGTATCATGAGCCGGGAAATATTGCGTGAAGAAAATGCGCTGGTGATGCTGGGCAGTACGTCAGCTGAACAACGGCTGGCGCGGTTCCTGCTGAACCTGTACAAGCGACAACTGGCGCGCGGTGGCGACGAGTATGTTATCAAGTTACAAATGACACGCCAGGATATTGGCAACTACCTGGGGCTGGCTTTTGAAACCGTCAGCCGTCATCTCAATTATTTACAGGATCATGGTCTGCTGGAAATCAATAACCGCAGGTTGACGCTGTTAGAACTTGCCGAGCTGGAATTGCTGGCCAGCTAGGCGGCTTGCGGGCCAGGCCGGAATGCCTGTTCGCGCAATTCGTGGTTAACCAGCAAGGCGAGTGTCAGTAACAGCAAGGCGCCACCCTGGTGCATAACACCCAGTGCTACTGGGACCACGTATAACAGCGTGGCAATCCCCAGGCCTACCTGCACAACCAACATAACCAGGAACAGGTTGATAACGAGGCGTGTGCCAGGGCTTAGCGCATATCGTTTCGAGATCAGCCAGAAGGCGGGAATCATCAGGCACAGCAGGTAGGCAATCAGGCGATGATTGAATTGAATAGTGGCCACGTTTTCAAACCAGTTAATATAAAAAGGTGACATCGCGTACATACCGGGCGGTGCGAAGTGGTCATACATTAGCGGGAAAGTATTGAAGACAAAGCCGGCATCGGTGCCAGCGACGAAACCGCCGGACAAAATCATCAGGATGATAGTACCTGTAATAAAGATCGATTTTCGCTTGAGTTTCACCGGTACCTCGGTATTCGCGGGTTGTGGTCGTAACAGGTTAAGCGCCGTCCAGAAGATAAAAATGTAGATGGCCATTGCCGCACCCAGGTGTGCGGTTAATCGATACTGGCTGACAGAAGGGATGTTGACCAGGCCACTCTTCACCATGTACCAGCCCAGCAGCCCCTGTAGCCCGCCAAGCATAAGCATGATGACAAAGCGTGGCGTCAGGCTGCGATGAATCTTGCCTTTGATCAAAAAGTACAAAAACGGTAACAGGAAAGCCAGGCCGATGAGTCGGCCCAGAACCCGGTGACCATATTCAAAATAGAAAATCGATTTAAAGCCCTCCAGGTCCATACCGCGATGCTTGTTGATTTTCTGATATTCCGGAAACTGCTGGTATTTCTCAAAGGTAGCCTGCCATTGTTCATCACCGATAGGCGGGACGATGCCCATGATCGGCTTCCAGTCGACCATGGATAAACCTGATTCGGTCAGGCGTGTTGCGCCACCCAGCAGGATCATGCAGTAAATCAGGGCACAGATAGCAAATAGCCAGATGGCAAGCTGGCGGTTATTTTTTTCAAAATTTGAATCGCGAGACATGTTTACATTTCTTATGATTATCGGTAACCCGGCTATCTTACCCCAAGCAGCTCGGCAGGGAAGCGATTAACGGATAGAAATTGTTGATGGCCCCGTGAATAAATCTTGAGGTAACAAGGCTAGAGCAGGATCGTGATCCGGGTACCGCCCAGCGGGCTGTCTGAAATCTGTAACTGGGCCTGGTAAAGTAACAGCATGTCGCTGACCATGGCCATACCCAGCCCATGCCCCGGCGTACCCTGATCGGCTCGCTGGCCACGTTGTAAAATGCGTTTACGCTCGGCTTCGGCAATGCCAGGCCCGTCATCCTCGATCACCAACCGAATAACATCTTTGTCATCCCGGGCTGTAAAATACACTTTGTGTTCACACCACTTGAATGCATTTTCCAGCAAGTTGCCAAGCAATTCGAACAAGTCGGCTTCATCAATTCTTACTTTGAATGACCTGCTTACATCAAGTTGTGCATCAACCTGTTTGTCCTTGTATACCTTTTGCAAAGTCTGGATAACTTTTTCCGCGACGGGATAAAGCGGCACCGCTTCAGCAAGTTGTTGTCGACCCGCGGTAGCGGCACGTTGTAACTGGTATTCGACGATGTTGTTAATGGTTTGTAACTGTTCTTCGGCAACCGGTTTTTGATCAAGGTTGCTGGAATCGATAATGCCACGCAAAACGGCGATCGGCGTTTTCAAACTATGCGCCATATTACCAAGTGCATCACGATAACGTCCCAGTTGTTGCTGGGCGGTGTCCAGTAACTGGTTCAGGTTGTTGGTTAACGGGGTAATTTCTTTAGGGTAGTTGCCAGCCAGGCGGCGGTTATGACCTTGCTCGATACGTAACAAGTCTTCCGCTACGTGACGTAATGGTTTCAAGCCCCAGCGCAGGATTACTGCCTGTACCAGTAGCAGTACCAGGCTAACGCCAACCAGCCAGCCCCACAGGTTATGACGAAATACGTTAACTTGCCGTTGCAGGACTTTCTGGTTTTCTGCAACCTGGAAAATATATTGCTGCTCACCCTGGTCGGTGACCCATAGCGTGGCAAAACTAAGAATCGTGAAGTTATCCTGCTCATGGTTAGCCTTGCTGAACACGAACTCGCCGACTTTTACCCTGACGGGGAAATTGATATTGGTGTTGAGCATCGACTTTGAAGCCCATACCTGGTTACCCCCTGGTGTGATCACGCGTGCATGCAAGCTGGATTCGGCAATATTCAGACGCGGCTCGGTAATCTCGGCAGGCAACACCAGTTGTGAATTTGATCCCAGCTCCGCAGTGGCCAGCAGGGTATAAACCTGGGTGCGCAGGTTCTCCTTTTGGGCGTTTTCCAGGTTATTGCGAAATGCTTCATCCAGAACCAGGCCTGTCAAGCCCAGGAACAATACCAGGGTAATGAGCGCAGAAAACAGGATGCGTGAGTGAATTGAAATGGTCACGTGTCGCTGGCGGCCTCGTTTTGTTTAAGCGACCAGCGATAACCACGTCCACGTAGTGTTTCGATAGGCTTGAGTGAGCCATCCGGGTCAAGTTTTTTTCTCAGGCGCCCGACAAATACTTCGATCACGTTACTGTCACGATCAAAATCCTGATCGTAAATGTGCTCGGTGAGTTCCATTTTGGAAACCACCTTGTCGGGGTTCATCGCCAGGTATTCGACAACCTTGTATTCATAGGCGGTGAGCTCGAGTTCCTCGCCACCGAGCGCCACCGATTGGCGCGAGGTATTGATAGTGATGGGACCAAATTGAATAGCGGGTTGACTGATCCCGGCCGAACGGCGTAGCAGTGCCCGGGTTCGTGCCAGCAATTCCTCGTTATGAAATGGTTTTACCAGGTAATCGTCAGCCCCGGCTTCAAGACCTTCCACCTTGTCTTGCCATTTACCGCGTGCGGTCAAGATCAGTATCGGGAAAGATTTACCCAGTTCACGCCATTGTTGTATCACTTCGATGCCGGAGAGTTGCGGCAGGCCAAGATCGACAACGGCCAGGTCAAACGGATATTCACGACCCATGAACAGGCCGGCACGCCCATCTTCCGCCACGTCAACCGCGAAGCCCTGTTTTTGCAGGTACTGTTGTAGCTGTTCTCTTAAATGAGGTTCATCTTCAATAATCAACAAACGCATAGGGGAAACTACCGACTGGCAACTTTATAAATACGTACCTTCCCTGAAGGCAATAATACTTTGATTACATGAACACGGCGATTAGCTTTGCCAATTGTCTTTGCTGACAGAATGCGACCACCGGTTTGCCGTTTAATTTTTTCAACCGCCATCTCCAGGCTTTGATGCTGGTTCTGGCTTAACTGGAATAACGGGTAAGGGCCCGGGAAAGTTTGAGCATGGCTGAGTGGTGGTATCAGGACACCCAGTAAGATAATCACAGCTAAGAGTTTATACTTCATATATGGCATCTCGCTTGGCATATTCAGGCTTCAGGTAGCGGGCCAGCCCCTCGACTGGCCCGTAACTAAAGGATAACCAAGCTTGATGCATTCCACCAGAATATTTCCGGCATTAATGACGGGATACCGCATCGCCGATCATGGCACCAAAAATTGCACCACCAAAAGTAGCGGCCGGATCACCGTGGCCGATATCATGGCCAATCGCTGAGCCAATCAGGCCACCCGCGATTACAGGTAAAGCACTGTGATGTCGATCATGAATCACGACCCTTTTCACAACCCTGCGGGATGGCGGTGCATAATGACCATGATGATAAATATGTTTTTCTACCCGGCGTGGTGGGGCATAACGGCCATGGTGATAAACATGTTTTTCAACCCGGCGCGGTGCATGATGACGGTAGACATGTTTTTCCACGTACTTGTGTTTAGGTTTCCAGCGTGGATGTTCACCCAGAATCATGCGGCGTTTATCATGATGTTTACGGAACTGACGCTCCTGCCTGTGTTGTTGGCTGTATTTCCAGTGATGGTTGCGCTCGTGGCGTTCGCTGCGACGTTCAGTGTGGCGGTCGGCCTGACGTTCCATGCGATGCTCAAAACGGTCACGACGATCATTATCAGCCTGGGCCGCCGAGATACTACCCATGGTCAAAGCGATTATGCCAATTGCCGCTGTCATTGTGCGTTTCATTGTGGATCTCCTTTTCATCTGTACAGCTCGATTGCTGTTATGGAGAACTATAGACAGGCGTGGCTGAATCAAACCTGAACAACAACCAATTTATTTGATCTATAAAAAACAGTAACTTAGGGTGTTGTGGTGCCATAAGCGGCGAGTGGCATGGGGTGGGAAATGCCATAGCCCTGGACATAGTCAATGCCGATAGCTCTTAACTCATCAAGGGTCATGGTGTTTTCTACAAATTCCGCGATGGTTTTGATATGCATCACCTGGCCAACCTGGTTGATGGCATCCACCATGGTACGGTCGATGGAGTCATTGGCGATGTTGCGTACGAAATTACCGTCAATTTTCAGGTAATCCACCGGCAAGGTTTTTAAATAGGAGAAGGATGACATGCCGCTACCAAAATCATCCAGCGCAAAACGACAGCCGCGGCTTTTCAGTTCGGTGATAAAATGCAAGGCCTGGGTGAGATTGGAAACCGCAGTGGTTTCGGTGATTTCAAAACAGATCTTTTCGACCGGGATGTTACGTGATTCGAGCTGATCAATAATAAAATGCAGAAAATTTTGATCACCGATGGAAGTACCCGATACGTTTATCGAGCAGGTTTCCAGTTGGCTGATCTTGTCCTTGTTACTTTTTAACCAGGCCAGGGTATGCTTGATCACCCAGCGATCGAGCGCCGGCATCAGGTTATAGCGTTCCGCCGCTGGAATAAAAGCACCGGGTGGCACCAGGCTACCTTCATTATCGATGCGCAACAGGATCTCAATAAAAGCATTGGTTTTATCGATATTGTCAATCGCGGCTACCGGCTGGTAATAGAGGATGAAATCATTATTCTCGAATGCCTCGTTGAGCCGGTTTACCCAGTGCATTTCACCATAATGCTGAACCAGCCCGGAATCCTCGTCGTGATACAGGTGAATTCGATTACGCCCGGTATCTTTTGCTATATAGCAGGCGGCATCAGCGGCGCTGAGCGCGGTTTGCTTGTTGTCAGTCAACGGCGTGATGGGTACTACGCCGATACTGACCCCGATGGAGAAATTCTTGGTTTCCCAGCTAAAGCGGAAATTCTCGATGGTTTTCCTGATTTGTTCCGCCAGCTGCAGCGCCTTGTCTTGTTCGCAGTGGGGAAACAGTACGCCGAACTCGTCACCTCCCAGCCTCGCCAGGGTGTCCCCCTGCCGCAGATGCGATTTTAACAAGGTGGCAAGCTGCCGCAGCAATTCGTCACCGGCGATGTGACCACAGGTATCGTTAACGATCTTGAACTGATCAAGATCCAGGTAACATAAAGCATGCAGTGATTGATCGACCTGGGATTCATGAATAACCTGTTCCAGGCGATTTTCAAACTCGTGACGATTGATCAGGCCGGTCAGGCTATCATGGGTAGCGAGATAGTTGAGTTTATTTTCAATGGCTTTTTCTTCAGCGATATTGCGAAACACCACCACGCTGCCAATCGCAACATCATTCTCGATAATGGGATTGGCGGAGAACTGTACCGGGAAGACGTCACCCGTGGCGGTTTTAAACAGTTCGTTATCCGAATAAAAGCTCTTTTTTTCCTTGAGTGATCGGAGAATCAGGCATTGCTCATAAGGAATTTTATTGCCTTGCTGATCGGATTCATGCACAAGCTGGTAGATGTCACAGCCGGCGATTTCTTCACTGTTATAGCCCAGCATATCGATTGCAGCCTGGTTGAGAAATTCACACTGCATGTTGTTATTTACACTGATAATCCCTTCACTGGTGGCATCAAACATGGTGTGGATGTATTGATCGCGTTGCTGTGATTCGCGGCGCGCTTTATCGCGCTCTTCGTAAAGCATTTGGGTATAAACCAGTTGTGCGGTTTCATGGGCAATACCCTCGATGAAGTTAATTTCCCGGGGGGTGAAGATATGCCTGTATTTCTGGAAAGCGGAAAGTATTACGCCGATACACTTGTTTTGCACGAGCAACGGCGTAGCCAGGCAGGAAGCAATGCCGAATTGCTTTTGTAATGACGGGCTGACGTGAGGATCATTGCTCGCATCATTGACGATGAGGGTTTTTTTATCATTGAAAGCCTTACTGGCTATGGATTTTTCATCAAGACCAAGCTGGTAATAGCCATCCGGGTTATAAGACGAATCGGTTTGTGCAACGCCAAGCAGTTTATTACTTCCCTTATCGAAAAGAATCAAAAAGCTGATATCGGCAAGCAGGCTGTCCTTGCATAGGTTGATAACCTTGCTGGATATTTTTTCAAGCTTGCTATCGTAATCCAGGCCGAACAAGGTCTCGCGGGTCAACGAGATAATCTCGTTGTGGTTTTTCAGGTCGAGCAGCAAATCACTATAGCTATTGGCAATCATACCCAGTTCGTCGGTCGACCTGGCATAAAACGCCCTGGGATACAGATTGCCGGAGGCGCTCAGGTGTCCCATGCCCTGTAGCGGGGCCAATGACTGGCCAAAACTATGGGTGAACAACAGGCTGCCGGCGATGGCCAGTATCTCCAGTGATAACCAGACCCAGAAGGTCTCGAGAGTAAAGTAACCGGTGCGGGTCCAGTAATATTGCACGATCATGGTATCGATCAGCAGCGGGATAAGTGCACCGATCAGAAAGACCTTGGTTTTAACCGTGAGGTGGGGACGTTCCAGCTTTATCTCGCCAACCACCTGGCCGAACAGGTCGAAAATGCGAAAGAAAATGGGCAGTCCAACGATGATGGATACGGTCAGGGCAACCAGGTGGATACGAAACCAGTCTAGCGGATGGGCCACGAAATCACTGTAAAGTTCGGCACTCAAAATCACCGTAGCAGGGGCAATCATCAGGTAGCTGACAAAAATGCCCCAGAAATGGAGCGGAAAGCCACGAATACATCGAATAACGTCTTTTTCATATCGGTGCTTCTGCTCGGGATTTTCCAGGTAGCTGATAATCGGTTGCACGAAGCGCCTGAAATAAAAAAACGCGAATAACAGGCTGAGGATGATATAGGCAGGTTCCAGCGGGGTGACCAGGATGAGCATCATCTGTTCGCTACTGAGCACGCCGATAAATAATATAAAGCCCAGGCCAAAAACAGGCGGCATGGTCCAGGCAAGCAGGATCAGGGCAAGAAAGCGGGATTTGAAATTCGGGCCACCCATCATCGTCTCTATTTTTATACGTTATTCCAGGTGCCGGTTGATGGCAAAGCATATTCCTGTCAATCGCGGCATGTTCTCTGTGTTTTATCGGCTCATTATGGCCTTAAGCTTTAGGATTAAACGGGATTTTTTAGACAAAAAAAAGGCCGCATAAAAATGCGGCCTTTTGTCGTGACATGCTGCTTGCTCAGGTGGTCTGGTAATACAGGTTTTGCGGATGGTTGGCCTGGGCAAAGAAGAACCAGCGCTCGGCGATCAAGCCAATGTACTGGGTAATGAATGCTGCGGCCAGGGTCGTACTATCACCGCTTTGCATTCCCTTCCAGAGCAATACCGTGGGCACCAAGAATACCAGCACGATGAAACCATACTTGATGGTTTTCATGAAAGCCCGGCTGGTATGGTGGAAAAAGTCACGCGTATTGACCGAGCCACCCATCATGCCCATGGCTTTTTGTTGAATATTCTTGTGGCGAATACCAATTGCCGTCTGGATACTGGACTTGGCTTTCAAATGGGCATTGCGAATCAATGACCAGCCGCGGGTCACCAGGGCCGACAGGGTAATGATGATGGCCCAGATACCGTAGAAGTTCATCAGTTCGGGCGCGGTCTGGCTGGCAAACGCGGTAGCCAGGGTAAAGCCGGACGCGGTACCCAGCAACAGGTAATTAATCACGGTTAACGGGCTCGACCATTCCTGCAGGAACTTGATGGCCGCGTAAATCATGCCGGTACAGATAAACAGGGCAAACGTGGCGATGGTGCCCAGGCCGCCGATCACGGTGGTTACCGACAGGCGTGCGCCGGTTTTGGAGGTGAACAGGATGGTGTCCAGGTTAAAGTAGTGCATAACCGTGTAAATGAACACCAGGCCCATTACCAGCGGCAAGGCAATGACTTCACGTGACAACCAGGAGGTGCGCCACATGGCCGCCGCGCGCCAGGCACGTTCCGGGCGTCCCAGGTGAAAGAAGGACGCGATCAGGCCACCGACCAGGAAGACCAGGGCGATGGCACCACCGATGCCATAGAAGCCGGCGCTGTCCTGTGAGGGCAGCAGTTCTACCGCGGCATAGCTCTGGCCGGTGAACAAGGCCAGGAACAGTCCCTGGCCGACACCAATTAAGGTGGTTAAAAAGATAACTGAAAATGCGGGATGCATGTCTGTTTCTCCAAAAAATTATTAATTAACGCAAAGTGCGCAGAGACGCCGGGTACGCAAAGAAATGTAATACCTTTCTCTGCGACCTTTGCATCTGTGCGAGCTCTGTGTTGAATACGAACATTGTTATTACCACGAGGTGCTGTCGTCGAGCGTCGGAGCATCAACCGGTTCACTGTGTCCGCGTTCCTCTTTCTTGAGAGGATTATCAGCACGAATCAGCTCATCCTCATGGATATGCAGACGTTGTTTGCGACGTGGCAGGTAATGGTTGGATGGCATGGTGCCCCATTCGGGCAACAACTGGTAACCACCTTCTTCACGAATGGCCACCGACACTTCTGATTCGGGATCGTGAACATCGCCAAACAAACGTGCACCCGGCGGGCAGGACAGTACGCAGGCCGGTTTACGCTCTGATTCCGGTAACGATTCATCGTAGATACGATCCACGCACAAGGTACATTTCTTCATGACCTTCTGTTCTTCGTCGATTTCACGTGCGCCGTAAGGGCAGGCCCACGAACAGTAACGACAACCAATACATTTGTCATAATCCACCAGCACGATGCCGTCTTCCTTGCGCTTGTAGCTGGCACCCGTCGGGCACACAGGTACACAGGGTGGCTCTTCGCAGTGCAGACAGCTTTTTGGGAAGTGCACGGTTTCCGTGTTGGGGAAGGTGCCTACTTCATAGGTTTGTACCCGGTTAAAGAAAGTCCCGGTCGGGTCCTTGCCATAAGGGTTTTCATCGGTCATGTAACCGGCCGGGCCCGAGGTGTTCCATTCTTTACAACTGGTCACGCAGGCGTGACAGCCAACGCAAACATTCAGATCAATAACTAAAGCTAACTGAGTCATTATTTGGCTCCTTTAGTAAATTTGCCGGCAAAGAAGCCCTGCCACTTGCGGCGCTTACCGGTACCAGGCAGTTGTGGCATGGTATCGAATTGCGGCCAGGTGACTTTTTCTTCCGAGTCATCGGCTTTATAAACACGAACGCGCACGTCATACCAACCGGCCTGACCGGAAATCGGATCCGAGTTGGAAATGTGTTCGCCACATTCATTCACCGGCAGTTCTTCCGAGATCAGGTGGTTAAGCAGGAAGCCTTTCTTGGATTCGTTGGCATCACCATCCAGGTTCCAGGCACCGCTGGCTTTACCAATCGCATTCCAGGTCCAGACCGTACCCGGTTCAACCGCTTCCGAGAAACGACACATGCAACGCACTTTACCGTGCATGGACTCCACCCAGATCCAGTCGCCGTCTTCAAAGCCATGCTTTTCACCCAGTGAAGGATGGACATGCAGGTAGTTGTGGGCATGAATCTGACGCAACCAGGCGTTTTGTGAATCCCATGAATGGTACATCGCCATCGGACGCTGGGTGATCGCATTCAGTGGATACTTGTGCTTGTCGGTTAACTGAGATTCCAGCGGTTCGAAATAGAACGGCAGGGGATCAAAGTAGGTTTCAATGCGTTTACGCAGGCGCTCAGGCGGTTGCTTGCCATCACGTTTGCCCTGTGCGGCAAGACGGAATTTCTGTAACACTTCCGAATAAATGTGACAGTTAATCGGTTCTTCGTAACGCGTCAGGCGATGTTCCTGGGCCCAACGCAGGTAACCGCGGTTCCAGTTACGCATGTACTGGTAAGACTTGGGTAACTCGTAATGGAATACGCAGTTGTTCTTTTCATACATTTCCCACTGGTTGGGGTTCGGTTCACCTTTCATGAACTTCTCGCCACCCTTGCCGCGCCAGCCAGCGAGGAAACCGATCCCGGAACCCGGCTCGGTTTCAAAGTTGACCACGAAGTCCGGGTAGTCACGGAACTTGCGTGAACCGTCCTGGTTAGTAAAGGCAGGCAGTTTCAGGCGTGAACCTAACTCGATCAGCACTTCCTGGAAGGGTTTGCACTCGCCCTTGGGTGGCACCACCGGGATACGCACCGAGTCAACCGGGCCATCGTATTCAGAGATAGGGCGATCCAGCATCGACATCACGTCGTGACGTTCCAGGTAAGTGGTATCAGGCAGTACCAGGTCCGCGTAAGCCACCATTTCCGACTGGAAGGCATCGGCAACGATCAAAAATGGAATCTTGTATTCACCATCATCCTTCTTGGCGTTGAGCATCTTGCGCACTTCGGCCGTGTTCATGGACGAGTTCCAGGCCATGTTGGCCATGAAGATCAGCAGGGTATCAATTTCATAAGGATCCGCGTTGACCGCATTGGTGATGACGTTGTGCATCAGGCCATGGGCGGATAATGGGTGTTCCCAGGAGAAGGCCTTGTCGATACGTACTGGCTCGTTGTTTTCATCCACGAACAGGTCTTCCGGATCCGCCGGCCAGCCCAGCGGCATACCTGCCAGCGGGGTATTGGGTTTCACGCCTTCGGGGCCTTTCGGCGTTTTCGCGCAAGGAGGAATCGGGCGCGGGAACGGTGCCTTGTGACGGAAGCCACCCGGACGGTCAATGGTACCGAGGATGGTCATCAGGATACTCATGGCACGGATGGTCTGGAAACCGTTGGAGTGGGCCGCGGTGCCGCGCATGGAGTGGAAGGAAACCGGGTTGCCGACCACGGATTCATGTTCCTTGCCCCACACGTCGGTCCAGGCAATCGGTAACTCGATCTTTTCATCACGCGCGGTGATGCCCATTTCATGGGCCAGGCGACGAATGGTTTCAGCCGGGATACCGGTGACTTCCGCAGCCCATTCCGGCGTGTACTGCTCCACGCGCTCTTTCAGTAGCTGGAAGGACGATTTCACCCGGGTGCCATCTTCCAGGGTGTATTCACCCAAAAGATAAGGATCGGTGCCGTCGGTGTGCGTGACCACGGGTTTATTGCTATTACGGTCCCACCACAGCTTGTTTTGCGGGTCGAAGCAGCCTTCTTCCACGTCCAGGTCCTTGACGCGCACGAACATGCCGTTTTCGTCACTGGCCTCGTCCTGGTTAACCAGCTCGGCAGCATTGGTGTACTGCACCAGGAATTCACGATCATAGAGGCCGGTCTTGATCAGTTCATGAATAATGGCCAGGAATAACGCGCCATCGGTACCGGGCTTGATAGGTACCCATTCATCGGCAATCGCCGAGTAACCGGAACGCACCGGGTTAATGGAAATAAAGCGGCCGCCATTGCGCTTGAACTTGGACAGGGCCATTTTCAGCGGGTTGGAGTGGTGATCTTCCGCGGTGCCGATCATCACGAACAGCTTGGAGCGATCCAGATCCGGGCCCCCGAATTCCCAGAAGGAACCGCCGATGGTGTAAATCATGCCGGTGGCCATGTTCACCGAGCAGAAACCACCGTGGGCCGCATAGTTGGGGGTACCAAAGTTCTTGGCAAACATGCCGGTCAGCG
The DNA here is from genome assembly GCA_050116415.1 of Thioalkalispiraceae bacterium. Taxonomy (GTDB): domain Bacteria; phylum Pseudomonadota; class Gammaproteobacteria; order UBA6429; family Thiohalophilaceae; genus JARRJY01. The sequence goes on along the minus strand of JASFOS010000026.1, from coordinate 2,831 downwards.
CCTGCATCTGGTCTCGACCGGTGAACAGCGCGAATTTCTTGGGGTCCGTAGCGCGCAGGTGGGCCAGGCGCTCTTCCATGATCTCGAAGGCTTCATCCCAGCTGATTTCCTCGAATTCAGCATCACCACGATCCGCACCCTGTTTACGTCTCAGGGGCTTGGTGAGGCGCGCGGGCGAGTACTGTTTCATGATACCGGAGGCACCCTTGGCGCAGATGACACCTTTATTTAATGGGTGGTCAGGGTTGCCCTGGATGTAGCGGACTTCGCCGTCACGCAAGGTGACACGGATACCGCAACGGCAGGCGCACATGTAACAGGTGGTATTCTTGGTTTCTATTCGGCCTTCAGGGGCCTCAATCGGGTTGTGCAGTACGGACATATTTGGACCTACTTTATGTGATCGAACGCGCGATTATAGAGATCGCCCGCTCCCCAGACTAATCAGCGATATTAAGTACATTATAAAATCATTATATACTAAAATGATTATGTTTTGACCTTATCCTGACAGGGATAGGCCGGGCTCCCCACCTCTATCCGAAGAGAGATAGCCAAAACCCTACTAAGCTTTTGTTATTTGGGAATTTTGAGCTTGCCGACAGGGACGAGGAAACTATAGCCGATCAGCGCCAGATTTGAACCCCTGATCACCCGGCGCCGTGGAAATAAAATTCACTTATATTTCGACCGAGTATAAAACGACCAAAAAAATGCTCAATCACGAGCCGGCGCCGGCGCTGCCCCAATAGCTGTCGTTTAGTCGCTTATATATTAATAAGTATACCGGCCGGCGGGTATGCGCCATCGCCAGGGTGGATGCTCACCCCGGCAGTGGGCAAGCATACCCCTGAAGCTGCCTTCATCTTTCCGGAGGCTCTGTTATTGATAGCGTGTTTATAAGCTGGTCGATCAACATGCCATAACAACAAACGGTTTCAGATAGTTGTAGTGACACCATGAAATTTTAAATTGGCTGTGGCAAGATGAGTTTAAATTAACTGAGCACTCCACTGTGGTGAGTTAAATAAGAAGTTTGATTAAGGCAGGTGAGGACAGTGGAGTAAACGGAATTTATCGTGAGACTTGAAAAGGTCACAAGCCGGATTGCCCGTTGGGGCAGGCTTCTGTTCCTTCCAGATGTTGGGTGCAGCCGCTGTGCCCTGTCTTGTTATAAAGTATTTGTCTCAGCATGTCTTGCTGCCACTTTCTGTTATCTCCCGTCGCTTCATGCCGCCAGCATCGAGTTATCCTCTGACAGTGAAATAGCCAGCGCCGGTTATTACCAGTTGAGCTGGACTACAGGCACCAAACAGGATTACCAGCTACAGGAATCGGCTTCAGAAGATTTTCAATCCTATAAAACCATCTACCAGGGCCCGGACCAGGCAAGCGTGATCAGCGGCAAGCCGGATGGCGTTTATTATTACCGCATCGTTGGCATGGATAGTCAGCCCCCTGTGTCAAGTAACACGCTTAAGGTCAGCGTGGCCCACCATCCACTGGTCAATGCATTTGTGTTTTTCACAGCCGGTGCCATGGTTTTTGTCGCGATCCTCTTCCTGATCATCAAAGGGAGTCGACAGTCACCGGCCAGCTAGTCATGGATATATTATCGATTAACCGTGAACGGTTACAGCATGATATCGAAGCACTGGCGGCGATTGGTCGCCAGCAAGATCACGGCATTTACCGCATGGCGTTCAGTGAAGGCGATATGCAGGGGCGCCAGTGGTTCCGGGAACAGGTCGAGGCCGCGGGCCTGGAGTTTTACCAGGATGGTGCCGCCAACCTGCATGCCCGTTACCAGTGGGACGGCAAACGTCCCTCGGTGATGATGGGTTCGCACCTTGATACGGTGCCCGCTGCCGGGCACCTGGATGGGGCACTGGGCGTGCTGGTGGCGCTGGAATGTCTGCGTCGTATCAAGGAGGAAAAGCTGGCCATTGAATACCCGCTGGAAGCCCTATCATTCAGTGATGAGGAAGGACGTTTCGGTGGCATGCTGGGTTCGCAGGCCCTCGCCGGGATGTTAAGCCCGGAGAAAATTCATAATGCCATCGACCTGGAGGGTGTTTCCGTCACCGATGCCATGCAGCAGGTCGGACTGAATGCCATGGATGCCTTGCATGCGCGACGTAGCCCGGAATCGATCCATGCATTCCTTGAGTTGCACATCGAACAGGGTCCGGTCCTGGACAAGATGGGGGTCAGTATCGGGAACGTGGATGCAATTGCCGGTTTGTTCAAGTGGGATGTGAGCCTGATTGGCACGCCCAACCATGCCGGCACCACCCCGATGGACATGCGCCACGATGCCTTCATGGGCTTGAGTGAATTTGCCAGCCAGGTACAACGTATCCTGGATGAAAATGGCAGCGCCAGGAGCGTGGCAACCGTCGGCCGGGTGGAAATCAGCCCGGGCGCCGCCAACGTGGTGCCGGGACGGGTTGAGTTTTCCCTGGAAGCGCGTGATACCAATAGTGAGGTGCTGGATGACCTGGCCAATGCGTTCCGCAAATCGCTTTCCGCAACAGCACGCAAACGCAGCCTGATGTTCGAGTTCAAGGTATTAAGTGAAATCGAGCCGGTTAAATGTGATGTCAGTATTCTCGAAACGACCGAGAACGTTTGCAAAGCCCTCAAGACCCCCTTTATCCAGATGGCCAGCGGTGCCTCGCATGACACACAAATCATGGCGACCGTGACACGTGCCGGGATGATCTTTGTTCCAAGTAAAGACGGTCGCAGTCATTCCATCGCCGAGTGGACCGATATGGATGACATTGAGAAAGGCGCCAACGTTGCGCTGAACACCCTGTACCGGATTG
>JASFOS010000025.1:0-21118 GCA_050116415.1 Thioalkalispiraceae bacterium | reverse complement strand
ATTACCCAGGCGGTACGTAAACTGGCCCACAAGGTAGAAGCCGGTGAACTCAAGCCTGATGCCATCACAGAACACAGTATTGCCGCGGAATTAAATATGGCCGACTTGCCTGAGCCAGACCTGTTCATCCGCACGGGTGGTGAACAACGTATCAGTAATTTTCTTATCTGGCAGTTAGCATACACTGAATTATATTTTACCGATGTGTTATGGCCTGACTTCAAGCGCGAGCAATTAAATAAAGCCATCGAATCATTTGCTGGCCGTCAGCGACGTTTCGGCCGCACCGGCGAACAGATTGAGAAAGCGAATAATGCTTAAGCAACGCATCTTAACAGCATTGATCCTGATTCCACTTGTGCTATGGGCTATCATTGACCTGCCAGACAACTACTACGCCGTGGTATTGGCTTTTATTGTTATACTGGGTGCCAGGGAATGGACTAGCATGGCGCGATTAAACAAAACCATGAGTATTGTTTACCTGCTTGTCTTCGTTGCCATACTGTATGTTTGTTGGTTTAAAGTACTCACTGCGGAGCAGTACTCATCATACTTATTATATGTAGCATGTGCCTGGTGGCTGTTGGCTTTCTACCTGCTGGCAAAGTTTAATCGTGGTCAAACCAATATTGTAGCAAACCGTTTTTTACGTGCCATTATCGGAATTCTGATTCTTCTCCCGACTTTTGCTGCCCTCTACCTGTTGCGTACCCAACTGGAATCCGGTGCCAGCCTGGTAATTTATCTACTGGTGCTGATCTGGTTAGCGGATAGTGCGGCTTACTTTAGTGGCAAGCGCTGGGGTAAAAACAAATTGCTACCCAATGTTAGTCCAGGCAAAACCTGGCAGGGTGTTTACGGTGCACTGGTCGTCAGTATCAGCTTTAGCATAATATTTGCCTTGTTGAATAGTTCGATTAGCAATGCACAAACACCGGTCTTTGTTTTGATTAGTTTTATTACCGTAATATTTTCTGTGCATGGTGATCTTACGGAAAGCATGTTCAAGCGCCAGGTTAACATCAAGGATAGTGGTCAGTTACTGCCCGGCCATGGTGGTATGCTGGACAGGATCGATAGCCTGACTGCCGCGGCACCTGTTTTTATGACCGGCCTGTACCTAATGCGTGGTGGGTTATGAGAGGCTTAACCATTCTGGGGTCGACCGGTTCCATTGGTATGAGCACACTCGATGTTGTTGCGCGCCATACCCAACGCTTTACCGTTGTTGCCTTGACTGCAAATAGCCAGGTGGAACGTTTGTTTCAGCAAGTGAAGCAGTTTTCTCCGAGTTACGCGGTGATGGTGGATGAACAAGCTGCGCAACAATTAAACGACAAGGTTAAACGGGCAGGCTTGCAAACGCAGGTCCTGTCTGGAACAGAAGGCCTGGTTCGGGTTGCGTCATTAGCAGAGGTTACCGATGTAATGGCCGCAATTGTCGGAGCGGCTGGATTATTGCCGACCCTGGCTGCGGCAAAACATGGCAAACGTGTGTTGCTTGCCAACAAGGAAGCCCTGGTAATGTCCGGCCAGCTGTTTATGGATGAGGCGCGTGAAAACCAGGCCGACATATTACCAATCGACAGTGAGCATAATGCAATCTTCCAATGCATGTCAGGTAGTTATCGCATTGGCCAATCTTCCGAGTCGATTGTTAAACGTATCTTGTTAACCGGATCAGGTGGACCCTTTAGAACAATGGCCATCGACAAGCTTGATTCGGTCACTCCCGAACAAGCGTGTGCTCACCCTAACTGGGACATGGGACGCAAAATATCGGTAGATTCAGCCACCATGATGAACAAGGGGCTGGAACTCATCGAAGCCTGCTGGTTGTTCAATACCAAACCGGAACATATAAAAATCGTACTACATCCCCAGAGTATTGTTCACTCCATGGTTGAATACGCGGATGGTTCTATCCTCGCACAAATGGGACAACCGGACATGCGAACGCCTATTGCCCATGCACTGGCATGGCCAGAGCGGATGGATTCAGGTGTTGATAGCCTGAACCTGCACGATATGGCAAAGCTTGAATTTGAAGAACCGGATATTCAACGCTTCCCGGCTTTACGCCTGGCTGATGAGGCAATGCGTGCTGGCGGTACCATGCCAGCAGTACTTAATGCGGCCAATGAGGTTGCTGTCCAGGCCTTCCTGGACGGACGGATTCGATTTACGGATATCACGCGACTCGTCGAACAAGTCATGTCGCAAGCCAGCATGCAAAAAGCGGATTCATTGGCTGTCATTCTTGACCAGGATAGCTGGGCACGTGATGCGACGAATAGTCTTATGCAGAAACAGCAGTCTGGAGTCGGTTAATGCTGGATATGTTGCAAACTATCCTATCGTTTATTGTCGCGATCAGCATTTTGATCGCGGTGCATGAATTTGGCCACTTCTGGGTGGCGCGTAAGATGGGTGTGAAGGTACTCCGTTATTCCATCGGTTTTGGTAAACCATTGTGGTCAAAAAAATCCGGCCCTGATCAGACAGAATATGTAATAGCCAGCATCCCGTTAGGTGGCTATGTGAAGATGCTGGATGAACGAGAGGGTGAGGTTGAAGAGCATGAACGACACCGTGCTTTCAACAACCAAACGGTAGGTAAAAGGTTTGCGATTGTTTTCGCGGGACCCGCTTTTAACTTTATTTTTGCCGTCTTTGCCTACTGGTTAATGTTTGTTATTGGGGTAACAGGCTTTAAACCTGTTGTCGGAGAAGTAACGGCAAATACCCCGGCTGCTTATGCCGGGTTTGAGTCAGGCGAACAGATTGTTGCCGTGAATGATAAGAGCACGCCTATCTGGGATGTTGCCATGCAGTCTTTTTTACCGGCGATGATCAAGCAGCAAAAAGTCGATGTTATTGTAAGCACTGAGTACGGGCAGCGCATTTCCCGCAATCTTGATTTTACTGTCATCAGTGATGAGTTTGAGCCGGAAGCATTTTTCGATACTATCGGGTTTTATCCATGGCGCCCAGATATCAAGGCTACCGTGGGCCAGGTGCTTGAAAACTCACCAGCCAGCCTGGCAGGCCTGCAAAGGGGTGATCATATTATCTCGATTGATGAGCAGAAGATAAAAGACTGGTACGAGTTGGTCGAGTATGTCAGTGCAAGACCAAACAGCAAAATCCAGCTGCTTATTGAGCGCAACGGTAACCGGATGAGTAAAAGTTTGTTAACTGGCCAGGCTACAGTCAAAAACAAAACAGTCGGTCGTATAGGGATTGGCCCTTATGAAATTGGCAAGTACCCTGAAGAGATGAAAGTCCATCATCAATATGGCGTGTTGGAATCGGTTTCTCAGTCGATGGTGAATACCTGGGATAAGACGACATTGATGCTGAATATGTTGTGGAAAATTGTCGTTGGTGAAGCTTCCCTGAAGAACCTGAGTGGTCCGATTAATATTGCTGTTTATGCCGGCCAGTCAGCCAGCGCCGGCATGGCAAGATTTCTCGATTTCCTGGCTATAGTCAGTATCAGCCTGGGGGTCTTGAATTTATTGCCGGTACCTATCCTTGATGGTGGCCATTTAATGTATTATGTGGTTGAAATAGTGAAAGGGCGACCTGTATCGGAACGTACCCAGGAACTGGGACAGAGGATCGGTATAGTGCTGTTGTTGATGTTGATGAGTCTGGCCTTTTATAACGATATTGTCAGGTTGTTGAATAATTAAAATGAAGAAGAAACTTGGTAGTCTGTTAGTCCTTGGTAGTCTGGTTTCTTTGCCAGTGCATGGCTTTGATGCCTTCAAAGTCAAAGATATTCGTCTCGAAGGGCTGCAACGTATTTCTGTTGGTACGGTGTTCAATTATTTGCCTGTAGAAGTGGGTGATGAAATTGATCAAAAACTCAGCCAACAGGCAGTTAGGGCGCTTTATAAAACTGGTTTTTTTAAAGATGTCAGGCTTGAGCGTGAAGGCGACGTGCTGGTCGTGTTTGTGGCAGAACGTCCTGCCATTGCGGATATTACGATTGAAGGCAATGATGATATCTCCAGTGAACAGCTGGATGAGGTTCTGAAACAGATTGGCTTTACCAAGGGTAAAGTGTTCGACCGCTCAGTGCTGGATTCAATCGAACAGGAATTACGTCGTCAATATAATAGTCTGGGTAAATATGCTGTCAAGATTGAGGCTACAACGATCCCGCTCGAGCGGAACCGCGTTGAAATTAAGATAAAAATAGCTGAAGGTGAAGCAGCAGAAATATACGCGATTAACATTGTAGGCAATACTCGATTTAGCAATGAAGAATTGCTTGATAGATTACAACTCGCTGACATAGGTTTTTTTGGTGGACATGAACAATATTCACGTCAGCAATTAGCTGGTGACCTGGAAAAATTGAAGTCTTACTACCAGGATCGTGGGTTCATAAATTTCAAGATTGATTCAACCCAGGTCTCCCTGACACCAGATAAACGTGACGTTTATATCACGGTCAATATCACTGAGGGTGAACAATATAAAGTTAGCGAGATAAAACTGGCCGGTGATCGTATTCTTGAAGATAAACAGATCATGGATATGATTACCCTTAAATCAGGTGATATTTTTTCTGCCAAGGAAGTTTCAGAAAGTCGAACCCGAATCAGTGACAAGTTAGCCGAACATGGCTATGCATTTGCCAACGTAAATGTAATTCCTGAACTTGATAAGGATAGTCGTACCGTCGCACTAACTGTATTTGTTGATCCTGGTCGCCGCGTTTACGTAAGACGAATCAATATTTCTGGCAACCACAAAACGCGTGATGAAGTGATTCGACGTGAATTGCGCCAGATGGAAGGTGACTGGATGTCATCTAAAAATATCGCACTATCACGGACGCGCCTGGAACGCCTCGGTTTTTTTGAGGAGGTTTCAGTAGAAACACCGCCCGTTGCCGGCAGCAATGATCAAACAGATGTTAATTTTTCTGTGGTAGAGCGTCCGACAGGTAATCTGTCAGCAGGTATCGGGTATTCAGATACCAGTGGTGCCCAGTTTAATTTCTCGGTAACCCAGGAGAATTTTTTAGGTACCGGCAAGCGCCTGGGACTGACTTTTGATAATAGTGATGTCAGTAAGCAGTATAGTATCAACTACACCAACCCCTACTATACGCCAGATGGCATAAGCCGTGGATTCAGTCTGTACAGCAAGGAGATCGATGCCCAGGAGGCTGATTTGACCAGCTATGTGAGTAACTCCAAGGGCTTGTCCGTCAATTACGGCATACCCTTGAGTGAGTTTACTTTCCTGCGCCTCGGTGCCGGGGTGGAGAATACCGAAATCCTTGTTGGTTCTTTGGATGTATCGCAGGATCTGCTTGATTTTATTGATAAAAATGGTAATGTTTTTGATACTGCCAAGCTTGATGCCAGCTGGAGCAGGGATACCCGAAACCGACGCATCCTTGCCGACCGGGGTAATTTGCTGTCCATCGGGACCGAGGTGAGCAGCGGGGATCTTGAATTCTACAAGCTAAATTTCAGGTATTTGCAGTACCTGCCTCTCTCGAAAAGTATTACACTATCACTGAATGCGATGCTCAGTTATGGTGCTGGCTACGGCGAGACCGAGGAGTTACCGCCATTTGAACGCTTTTATGCGGGGGGCGCACGCTCGGTGCGCGGTTATGAAAGCAGTTCATTGGGGCCAAAAGATGAATTTACCAATGATCCGGTCGGTGGTGACACGAAATTTGTGGCTAATGCCGAGTTTATCTTGCCAAGCCCGTTTGATGAAGAGAATAAATCAACCCGTTTGGCATTATTCCTGGACGGTGGTTACGTTTACAACTCTAAGGAAGAAAGTATAGACCTGGGCGAGTTGCGATATTCAGCGGGTGCAGCTGTACTATGGTTAACACCAATAGGTGCAATGCGTTTTAGTTACGCGATACCGTTAAATGATAAAGAGGGTGATGAAACGCAAGGTTTCCAATTTACCTTAGGTTCACCATTTTAAGTAAGTTGACCAGTAAAATTATAACGACTTCGTTTGGTAAGGATGGTTATGTTTCGATTTCATAAATTATTATTAGCCTTTTGTTCGCTGTTTTTGATGAGTGCAACAGCCAGTATGGCTGCTGATATGAATATTGGCTTCGTTGATACCGCGCGCGTTTTGAAACAGGCACCACAGGCTGAGCAGGCGCGTAAAAAACTGGAAAGCGAGTTTGCGCCGCGTGATAAGCAGGTGCTTGAAATGCGAAAAAAACTCAAGGCCATGGAAGATGAGCTTATCAAAGATTCATCAGTAATGAGTGAACTGGTCAGAAAGAAAAAAGAACGAGAAATTATTTCACAGAAACGTGATATCAAAAGAGCCAGGGAAGAATTCAATGAAGATTTGAATATTCGACGTAATGAAGAACTTAATAAATTACAAAAACTGGTTTATGAAGTTATCATTGCCCTGGCAAAAGATGAAAACTACGACGTTATTCTGGGTGATAATGTCATGTTTGCCAGCAAACGTGTCGATGTGACCGACAAGGTTCTGGAACGTTTGCGAGCGAGTTATCAACCAACAGCGACAACAAGTAGTAGTAAATAATAAATATTCAGGGAATTTTACCTGTGCCATATACCTTGGGTGAATTAGCCCGGCATGTAAAAGGGCGTGTTATCGGTGATGAATCCTGTGTCATTGATGGTGTGGCAACCCTGTCTGGTGCAACACCGGGTAAAATCAGCTTTTTGACCAATGCCGCTTATCGAAAGCAACTAGCCCAAAGCAAAGCATCCGCAGTTATTCTGCAAGAAGATGACCTGCAGCAGTGCCAGGTGAATGCGCTGGTTGTAAATAATCCTCATGCTGCTTATGCCCGGATTGCATCGCTATTGTACCCGCGTGATACAAGCCTTTCTGGCATCGAACAATCTGCACAGATTGCAGAAAGCGCAAATATCCATCAATCAGCCTGGATTGGACACAATGCAATTGTTGGTGAAAACGCACAGGTAGCAGCGGGCGTACAAATTGGCCCGGGCTGTGTCATTGAACATGATGTCCATATTGGCAAGCAGGCAACGATTCTGGCCAATGTCACGATTTGCCATGGCACCAGGATCGGTGAGAGCGCATTAATTCACCCTGGCGTGGTAATTGGTAGTGATGGTTTTGGCCAGGCTGACGATAATGGAACCTGGGTCAAAGTACCGCAAATCGGTAATGTTATAATTGGTCGCGATGTCGAAATCGGGGCCAATACCACTATCGATCGTGGTGCCATCGAAGATACGATCATTGGCGATAACGTGAAGCTGGATAACCAGATACAGATTGCGCACAATGTACAAATTGGTGCACATACGGTAATATCGGGCTGCTCAGCGATTGCCGGTAGCACCCGTATTGGCAAGCATTGTGCTATCGGTGGTGCAGTGGGGATTGTTGGTCATCTGACGATCGCTGACAACGTGTTTATTACCGCAATGTCATTAGTGACGAAATCAATTAAAAAACCAGGCGTTTACTCTTCAGGTACTCCGCTTGATACCAATAAAAGCTGGCATAGAAATTCAGTTCGATTTAAACAACTGGATACAATAGCCAAAAGATTAAAGCAACTTGAGCATCAAGTTGAGTTGCTGAACGAGAAGGAGTAAGTTTTGAGCTCAATGGATATATACGAAATTCTTGAACATTTACCGCACCGTTATCCATTCTTGTTAATTGATCGAGTACTTGAATGTGAACCCGGAAAATCATTAGTGGGTATTAAAAATGTTACACATAATGAACCTTATTTCCCGGGACATTTTCCTCAACGCCCGGTTATGCCTGGCGTATTGATTCTTGAAGCACTGGCGCAAGCCACAGGTATCCTTGCATTCCGTACCATGGAACGTGTTCCTGATGAAAATTCACTATACTATTTTGTCGGTGTCGATAAGGCACGTTTCAAACAACCCGTAGAGCCGGGAGATCAGCTGCGACTTGAAGTTGAATACATAAAACAGATGCGTGGTATCTGGAAATTCAACGGTGAGGCACTGGTTGATGGCAAGGTGGTTTGCAGTGCAGAACTTATGTGCGCGGAACGTGAAATTAAATGAGTATCGATGAACGTGCTGTTATTGATCCATCTGCAAAAATTGCCAATGATGTAAGCATTGGGCCCTTTTCTATTATCGGTCCGGATGTCGAAATTGGTGAAGGCACCTGGATCGGCCCGCATGTTGTTATTAATGGTCCTACCAGGATCGGCAAGCAAAACAGAATCTTCCAGTTTTCCTCTATCGGTGATATTCCGCAGGACAAAAAGTATCATGGCGAGGCATCGAGCCTGGAGATCGGTGATCGCAATACAATCCGTGAATATGCCACGATAAACCGTGGTACAGAAGAGGGCGGTGGAGTTACCCGGGTTGGTGATGATAACTGGTTAATGGCTTACATTCACATCGCGCACGATTGTATCGTCGGTAATGATGTCATCATGGCCAATGCCGCGTCACTCGCAGGACACTCGATAGTTGGTGATTATGCAATTCTTGGTGGCTTCGCGGTGACGCATCAATTTACTTCCATAGGTGCACATGCTTTTTGCGGCCTGGGAAGTATTATTACCCGTGATGTTCCACCTTATGTCACGGTTAATGGCAACCCTGCGGAGCCTCATGGTACCAATGCCGAAGGTTTAAAACGCAGGGGCTTTTCAAAACCCGCCATGCAGGCGATTCGCCAGGCATATAAATTACTTTACCGTTCCGGGTTAAAGCTGGAAGAGGCCAAGCAGCAACTGGCGGTACTGGCGGAGTCGCAGCCCGAAGTCGCTATCATGGTTGAATTTCTGGAAAACAAAAAACGCAGTATTGTGCGCTAATCCTGCTCAAGTACTTCAAGCACCACACTTTCCAGCTTGCTTGCGTTATCACCTTTCAACAGGCTCTTGATCCTGGAAAGATCTCGCCGCATGTTAGCGGCATATTCCTTATCATTGAGGATTTTACTAACTTCGTGGCTTATTTTTTCTGGTGTCGCATCTTTCTGGATTAATTCCGGCACGATGTCCATACCGGCGATGATATTACATAAGCCGATATTATCGATTTTCAGTAACTGCTTGACAATGATATAACTTAACCAGGCTATCTTGTTGATGATGACCATGGGTTTTTCCAGTAACGCGATTTCCAGGGTAACTGTCCCCGAGACCGAAATAACCGTGTCGCATACTTCGATGGCATCGTAGGGGCGCTGCTCGATTACCTTGATGTCTAATAATGTTTCATTGATTTGATCTGATATATTTTCTGTCTTGAGTGTTGAGGCGATTGGTAGAACAAACTGGATGTTCGGATTACTTTCTCGTAAAGCCTGTGCGGAATCAAGGATAATAGGTAGCAGACGCTTAATTTCACTTTTACGACTGCCAGGAAATAAACCCACTATTGGATTATTGGCATCAAGAGAAAATTCCTCTAATAGTTCGAGCCGCGGTCTACTCGGTGCCACTTCATCCAGTAAGGGGTGTCCAACAAACTTGACTGGTACATCATGTTTTTTATAGAAATCAACCTCAAACGGGAATACCACTGCCATCATGTCAACGCGTTCACGGATTTTCTTGACACGACCCTGTCGCCAGGCCCAGACCTGTGGGCTGATATAATAGAGAACTTTAACACCACATTGCCGGGCGGTTTTGGCCAGACGCAGGTTAAAGTCGGGGTAATCAGTCAAGATCAGCAGGTCAGGTGGATCGGTCCGCAGCAATTCACGCATCTGGTTAAGTGCACCAAATATCACTTTACGATGGGCGAGTACCTCAACCAGTCCCACCACCGCCATATCCGCTGAATCCACCAGGATATCGACCCCGGCTTCCCGCATGTGCGCACCACCAATGCCGTAGAATTGCAGTTCAGGCTTTTGTTTTTTTACGCGGGTTACCAGCTTTGCTGCATGATGGTCGCCGGAGGCTTCACCGGCGACGATCATGATGCGCTGAGAACTAGATGGCAGATTTGATGACATCAACGACATGCTCAACTTGTGCATTGCTCAACTCAGGAAAAATCGGCAGCGACATGCAATGACGAACAATGTCTTCAGTGACTGGCAGCGATACATCCTGGCAGGTATCGGCGAAGGCTTTTTGTTGATGCAGTGGAATAGGATAGTAAATGGCGCAACCAATTTGTGCCGCATTAAGTTTTTCCATGATGGCATCACGTTTATCGGTTAACAACGTATATTGATGATAAACATGAGTGCCTTTGCTATCTTCAAATGGCGGCGAAACGATATCCTTGAGCAATTCACTATAGTGGTGTGCGGCGCGACGGCGTTGTTGATTATATTCTGCAATGTGTTTTATTTTAGCGCGTAACACCACGGCCTGTAATTCATCCAGTCGACTGTTATAACCAATCACATCATGATGATAGCGAACGCTACTGCCATGGTTGCGTAGGATGCGAATTTGTTCAGCAATATTGTCATCATTGGTGGTAACCATGCCACCATCACCATAACAACCCAGGTTTTTGCTGGGGAAGAAACTGTGGCAACCCACGTTTCCAATGCCACCTGTCATTTTGCCATCAATATCTGCACCAAATGACTGTGCACAGTCTTCGATCACCAGCAGGTCGTGTTTCTCGGCAATAGCCTGGATGGCTGTCATATCGGCGGGTTGACCAAAGATATGAACCGGCAGAATGGCCCTGGTTTTATCGGTAATCGCTGATTCTATCTGGCTGACATCAATGTTGAATGTTTGCGGATCGACATCAACGAATACCGGTTTGGCGCCGATATAACAAATTGCTTCGGCTGTTGCGATAAAAGTAAAAGAGGTGGTAATGACTTCATCACCAGCCTGGATACCCGCTGCCAACAGACCAAGATGCAGGGCATCGGTGCCTGAAGCACAGGTTAAGGCATGTTTAACACCCAGGTAGTCCGCGGCTTCTTTTTCAAACTCGTGAACATTAGGACCAAGAATGAAACTGGTGTTTTCGATGGTTTGCTGGAAACCGGCTTCAATTTCTTTTTGCAGGGTTTTGTACTGACCTTTCAGGTCAACCATTGGGATCATTGGTTAAGCCTCTCAAAAAATATTCGATATGGGATCATTTTGCTAACAATTGACTGATTTCAATTGCTGTTTGTAAGGCGCGCAAGCCATCTTCACCACTGACAACAGGGGCTTGCCGGGTATTGATACTGGTAAGGAAGGCATCGATTTCACTGAGCAGGGCATCCCCTTGCTCAAAAGTTTGTTCTTTACTCTCGATATCGGCAACACCCGGAAACATTTCACCATCACCTTTACGATGAATGCCAAGTTGCTTGTTCTGGAAATCAATCGTGACATAGGCATCATGCTGGAAGATACGCATCTTGCGCTCACTTTTTAAACTTACCCGGCTGGCCGTGACGTTGGCAACACAGCCATTTTCAAACAGAATGCGTACATTGGCAATGTCAATGTCATCGGACAGTACCGGTACCCCGCTGGCATCAATATGCTTGACCGGGGCACCAACGAAATTCAGGATAATATCGATATCATGGATCATTAAATCCAGTATCACATTCACATCCGCGCCGCGTGGATTGAAAGGTGCGACACGGTGTGACTCGATGAACATGGGTTCATCCAGGACATGCTTAACTGCCATGATGGCCGGGTTGAAGCGTTCCAGGTGCCCGATTTGAAACAGGGCATTGTTGGCCCTGGCAATGGCTACCAGTTCCCGCGCCTGTTCGACCGTGGAGGTGATGGGTTTTTCCAGAAGCACATGGATACCGTTTTCCAGGAATGGTTTGGCGACTTCATAATGTTTCTGGGTTGGCACCACGATACTGACGGCATCGACCTTACCAATCAGGTCCAGGTAGCTATCATAAACATCGACATTATGTTCGTTGGCGATACTCTGGGCGACCTCAAGGTTATTGTCGCACACCGCGATGAGCTTACTCTGTGGCAGACTGGCGTATTTCTGTGCATGAAATTTGCCTAGATAACCTACACCAATAACGGCTGTTTTTAGTTTGGACATAAGGTAGTTAGTAAATACGTGTTAATTGAGGGACGGCTTGATAAAACAGCATAGGGCAGCGGTTTTTACTCTTACACTTTATAAACATGAATAATCTCATTAATATGATTTAAAATCAATTAGATACCTTGGATTTCGCCGGGCAATGTGATGAAATGCCAGAGTAAAAACTAAAAAGTGTCTTTGCGACACATAACCTGGGCTGTTAATCGTGGAATCAGATTTTTCTCGTGATTTTTTAATAGGTTATCGCTATATCGCGGGAGTCGATGAGGTCGGGCGTGGTCCACTGGCAGGTCCGGTGGTCACCGCGGCAGTGATCCTGGATCCTGGAAATCCGGTTGAAGGACTGGCCGATTCCAAAAAGTTGAGCGAAAAGCATCGCGAACTGTTGGCCGAGGAAATCAAGGCCAAGGCCATTGCCTGGGCCATCGGCCGTGCTGAAGTAGCGGAAATCGACCAGGTCAACATTCTGCAGGCCACAATGCAGGCCATGCAGCGCGCTGTACAAAAACTGAACATAGCACCGGATTTTGTGCTGGTCGACGGAAATCGTTGCCCCCCCTTTCATTGCCCGGTTGAAACGGTGATCAAAGGGGATGCACGGGTCGCGGAAATCAGTGCGGCATCGATACTGGCCAAGACCACGCGCGACAGGGAGATGGTTGAGCTTGATGCCCGTTACCCCGGATACGGTCTGGCGAAGCACAAGGGTTACCCCACCAAGTTACACCTGCAGGCCTTGCAGGAGCTCGGGATCACCGACATTCACCGCCGTTCTTTCGGCCCTGTAAAGCACTTGATAGCCTGAAAATAAGCATAACAATTTTGTGATTTCTGGACCGTTATGGGACAATTACCTTAATGTTTGTCTTGGTTTTACCGATAACAATAAAACAGGAAAGACCTGGATCCCCCACAAATTTGCAGACAGCATTTGACTGATGAACACAAAAGCAACAACTGATATCTCCGCCAAACTCGCCGAGATCAAGCAGCGCTATTACGCGCAGCTACCTGAAAAAGTCAGTGAAATCGAGTCTGCCTGGCAACGCTATAGCCAAACGCCATCCGAGTCATCGATCCTTGATGATTTATACCGGCTTGCGCATACCCTGATGGGCTCGGCGAGCACTTTTGAGGCAACAGGACTGAGTCGAGCGGCGAAGGGGCTGGACCAGTATTTGAAGAACATCGTTGAGCAGCAAATCGTCCCGTCCAGTGAAGATAGGGAGAGCATCAGTTTCCTGATCTATCGCATCAAGGAACAGGCCGAGATGACTATCCATTCTAGCCGCCAGGATCCTCATCCTCACCGGATCCCTGAGATGGATGTCAAACCGGAACACAGGAATAACCGGGTGTATGTGGTTGATGATGATCCGTTGATACTGGAACGGATTGGGTCAGAATTGAACAACTTGAATTTTGACATTGAAACGTTCACCGAGCTGGAGGCATTTTATTCAGCTTGTGAAAAACAGCTTCCCGCGGTGATTATTATGGATGTTGTTTTTCCTGATAATAGCCGGGGAGGACTTGCGGCTATTGAAAAGCTAAAGCGTCTATATGAAAAATTGCCCCCGGTTATCTTGATTTCGGCAAAAGATAATATCGAGATGCGTCTTGCTGCAGTACGCACCGGCGCCAAGCGCTTTTTTGAAAAACCCCTGAACTACGAAAAATTTGCTGCCACGGTCGATGGTTTGAGTGGTCGAAATCTTCGAGAGGGCTATCGAGTGCTGATTGTGGATGATGTCGTGGTAATGGCTGATTATTATGCGGCGATACTTAAGGAAGCAGGTATTGAAAGCCGGGTTCTCGATAAGCCCTTGAAACTGATTGATGAACTTAAAGACTTTAAACCTGACCTGGTGTTGATGGATTTATACATGCCTGATTGCACCGGCATTGAGTTGGCCTCGGTAATACGCCAGGATGATGATTATATCCATACCCCGATCGTGTTCCTGTCCTCCGAACAGAATATCGATATCCAGCGCGAAGCGATTGAAATAGGTGCCGATGACTTTATTACCAAGCCGGTTGACCCCGAACGGCTGATCACAACAGTCATGGCGCGCGTTAAACGCAGTCGCTGGTTAAGCCGGATTTATGATGAGCTGCAAGCAGCACTGCGTGATAATGAATATCAACAGAATGCGCTGGATGCACACAGTATCGTGAGTATGGCGGATGCCAGCGGTAATATCATTTATGTTAATGACAGGTTCGTCGAGGTCAGTGGCTATACGAGAAACGAATTAATCGGTAACAACCACCGCATCGTCAAGTCGGGGGAACATTCCAGGGAATTTTTCAAAGACATGTGGGACACCATATCGTCGGGAAATATTTGGTCAGGTGAAATCAAGAACCGACGAAAAAATGGCGATCATTACTGGGTTGAGTCAACCATTGTACCGTTTCTTGATGGAAATGGCTTACCTTACAAGTATGTGTCGATCCGTACCGATATTACCCCGGTAATGAAAATCCAGGAGGACCTGTTCGATGCCAAGGAGCTTGCTGAATCGGCTAACCGGGCAAAAACGGAATTCCTTTCCAGTATGAGTCATGAACTGCGGACACCTTTAAATGCGATCCTGGGTTTTGCACAGATATTGTTACTCGATGATCTTCCTGCACAGCAAAAAGATAACGTGGAAGAAATCAACAAGGCCGGCGATCATTTATTGTCCTTGATTAATGGTGTGCTTGACCTGGCGCGTATTGAATCAGACCGCTTGTCAATTTCCATCGAGCCGGTCGTACTTTGTGATGTGATAGACGATTGTCACCACATGGTAAAACCACTACTTGAAGAAAAACAGATTAGTTTTGAAATAAACAAGACAGCAGATAGTGATGTTATTGTTTCTGCAGATTATACCCGGCTGAAACAGATATTATTGAACTTGCTGTCAAATGCCATCAAGTATAACAAGCAGGGTGGAAGGGTTAAGCTGTATTGCCAGCAACAGGAAGACAGGATCCGTGTTTCGGTTGAGGATAACGGGATCGGCATTGCCAAGGAAAACCTGCCTTACTTGTTCAGGCCTTTCCATCGCCTGGTCGATCATACCTATGGTGCTGAAGGCACCGGGATTGGCCTGACCATCACGCGTCGCCTGATCGAGTTAATGGGCGGCAAGATCGGGGTCAGCAGTGAGGAAGGTAAGGGCAGTAGATTCTGGTTTGAGCTTAACCTGGATAAATATGCTAAGAGCATGCATCATGATGATCAGCAGGTCATGCAAATCGACAACAATGACAACCAGCGTGTTCGTACCATACTTTACGTGGAAGACAACCCGGTCAACATGTTGCTGGTCGAGAAAGTGATAGGCAAATCCGGTGATTTTAACTTGATAAAGGCATTTACCCCCGAAGAAGGTATCCAGTTGGCCGCAGCCAATAAAATTGATTTGTTTTTACTGGATATTAACCTGCCAGGCATGTCAGGTTATGAATTATTGAATTACTTCAGGAAACAACAGGATACACGTGATATTAAAGCCGTGGCACTAACCGCAAATGCCATGCTCGATGACATCAAACAGGGCAAAGATTCCGGGTTTGATGATTATATCACCAAGCCAATCGTGGTGGGTGAATTCATACATAAGATCAAAGCGGTGCTGGATTGATTCTCCTGTCTTTTCTGGCCACGCAAGAAAACTATTAAAACCAGTAAGACAGATGAACCGCCAGCACAGGCTTAATGTGCTAAGTGATTGATTTTTTATTTCAAAGTACAATCGCTCGCGGCAGTCAAGTCTTGCATAAAATAGCCTTTCCATAGAAACTTGTCGCTATGCAAACGCCTTTCGTACATCTCCGGGTTCATACCGAATATTCGCTGGTTGATGGTATCGTGCGCATCAAGCCGCTGGCCCAGGCCACCGCGGCTGCCGGTATGCCGGCTATCGCGGTCACTGATCAGTGCAACTTGTTCTCACTGGTCAAGTTCTATCGTGCGGCCATGGCGGCGGGTGTAAAACCGATTATCGGCGCTGATCTGTGGTTACATAATGAACACGATATTAACAATCCATCGCGCATTGTCCTGCTTTGTAAAAACCAGCAAGGTTATTTAAACCTGACCGAGCTGATTTCACGCAGTTACCTGGAAGGCCAGCATCGTGGCATCCCGATCATACAGAAAGACTGGTTAAAACAGCATCATCAAGGCCTGATCGTGTTGTCCGGTGCACGAAGCGGTGATGTCGGGCAGGCATTACTGGCCGGCAACCAGGAACTGGCAGAACAGCTCCTCGCCGAGTGGCTTCAGTTATTCCCCGATTCCTATTATATAGAACTGCAACGTACTTCGCGGCCCGGTGATGAAGACTACCTGCATGCCGCGGTTGAGTTGGCGACGCGTTTTGAATGCCCGGTAGTGGCGACCAATGACGTGCGCTTTATCTCGCAAGAGGATTTCGACGCGCATGAAGCCAGGGTCTGCATTCATGATGGGCGGGTGCTGGACGATCCACGCCGACCACGTTTGTATTCAGAGCAACAGTACCTGCGTAGCCCCGAGGAAATGCACGAACTGTTCAGTGACATTCCGGAGGCGTTGGAAAATACCGTTGAAATTGCGCGGCGTTGCAACCTGTCCCTGACCCTGGGTGAAAACTTCTTGCCCAATTACCCGATCCCGGAAGGGATGACTATTGATGACTACCTGCGGGCCGAGTCACGCAAGGGGCTGGAACAGCGCCTGCAGAAACTGTTTGATGTCAATGCGCCGGACTTTGCCGAGAAACGCAAAGTGTATGATGAACGTCTTGAGCTTGAACTCGACGTCATTATCAGCATGGGGTTTCCCGGCTACTTTCTAATCGTTGCCGATTTTATACGCTGGGCCAAGGAAAACGGCATCCCGGTCGGACCAGGGCGTGGTTCCGGTGCCGGTTCCATTGTTGCCTATGCCCTGACCATCACTGATCTTGATCCGATTGAATACGATCTGCTGTTCGAACGTTTCCTTAACCCGGAACGTGTCTCCATGCCGGATTTCGATGTCGACTTCTGTATGGAAGGGCGTGACCGGGTGATCGAATACGTGGCGGAAACCTATGGACGCGACAAGGTCTCGCAAATCATTACCTATGGCAGCATGGCGGCCAAGGCGGTGGTGCGCGACGTGGGACGTGTGCTGGGTTATCCCTATGGCCAGGTTGATCGCATTGCCAAGTTGATCCCGTTTGAAATTGGTATCACCCTGGCCAAGGCGCTCGAGCAGGAAGAGGCGCTGAAGGAACTTTACGAGCAGGATGAGGATACCCGCGATATCATCGACCTGGCGCAAAAACTCGAAGGCATCGCGCGTAACGCCGGAAAACATGCCGGTGGCGTGGTCATCGCGCCCTCCAAGCTCAGTGATTTTACACCCATTTATTGTGAGCAGGGTTCAAGCAGCCTGGTCACCCAGTTTGATAAGGATGACGTGGAAGCGGTGGGCCTGGTCAAGTTCGACTTCCTGGGACTGCGCACCCTGACCATTATCAACTGGGCGGTACAAACGGTGAACCAGCAACGCCAGGCACAGAACCTGGAGCCCATTGATATCACTACCATCCCGCTGGAAGATGAAGCCAGTTTTGACCTGTTGAAAGCGACCAGGACCACCGCGGTGTTCCAGCTTGAATCACGCGGCATGAAAGATCTGATCAAGCGTCTGCAGCCGGACAACTTCGAGGACATCGTGGCACTGGTTGCCCTGTTCCGTCCCGGTCCGTTGCAGTCCGGCATGGTGGATGACTTTATCAATCGTAAACACGGCCGCGCCAAGGTGGAGTATCCGCACCCGGACCTGGAACCGATCCTCAAGCCAACCTATGGTGTCATTCTCTACCAGGAACAGGTTATGCAAATCGCACAGGTACTGGCCGGCTATACCCTGGGGGGTGCCGACATGCTGCGTCGCGCCATGGGTAAAAAGAAACCGGAAGAAATGGCCAAGCAGCGTGACATCTTCACCAAGGGGGCACTGGAACGCGGCATCGAAGAAAAGACTGCCACCTATATTTTTGACCTGATGGAAAAATTTGCCGGTTACGGTTTTAACAAGTCGCACTCGGCCGCGTACGCGCTGGTTTCATACCAGACCGCCTGGATGAAAACCCATTTCCCCGCTGCCTTCATGGCCGCGGTCCTGTCTGCGGATATGGATAACACCGACAAGGTGGTGACCTTGATCGATGAGTGTCACGATATGAAACTGGCGGTTGAACCACCGGACGTGAACATGTGTGAACATCGTTTCACGGTACGCGATGACAGCAGCATTGTGTATGGCCTGGGCGCCATTAAAGGCGTGGGTGAAGCTGCGATTGAAGCTATCGCCGAGGAACGCAAAGCCCAGGGCCAGTACCAGGACCTGTTTGATTTTTGCCAGCGCATCGATTTGAAAAAGGTCAATCGCCGTACCCTGGAAGCCCTGATCATGGCCGGGGCGCTGGACAGTTTTAAACAGAACCGCGCCACCCTGATGGCCAGTTTGCCCTCCGCGATTCGTATCGCCGAAAAGGTCGCGCAGGACAAGCAGCAGGGCATCGTCGATATGTTTGGCATGTCACCCCAGGTGGAAAGCAGTCCCGCCCAGTACCTGCAACAAAAAGACTGGGATGAAGATCAACGCCTGGCATGTGAAAAGCAAACCCTGGGCCTCTACCTGACCGGTCACCCCATCGATCGTTACCTGGAGGAACTGGGTCAATTTACCACGGCACGTATCGTCAACCTTAAACCGTCCAAGGATCAGACGGTAGTGGTGGCAGGCCTGGTGATTGCCATGCGCACCATGAATACCAAGCGTGGTGACAAGATGGCATTCGTCACCCTGGATGATCGAAGTGCGCGTATCGAAATGGCGGTGTTCTCCGAGCCTTTCCTGCGATACCGCGATCTGCTCGCCAAGGACAAGCTGGTGGTGGTGGAAGGCGAGGTCAGCGTGGATGAATACAGCGGCGGCTACAAGATGAGTGCCCGTAGTATTTATGACATGGACCAGGCGCGCGAACATTTTGCCCACCGGGTACTGGTGGACGTCGATGAAAAGCAGGCCGCCAATGGTTTTGTCCACGATCTGAAAAATATCCTCTCGCCGTACAAGGAAGGCTTTTGCAACGTGGAGTTGCGTTATCATGGTACCGGCGCGGTGGCGGAGATTGCCCTGGGGAACGAATGGCGCATCCGTCCGACCGATGAATGCCTGCATCGCCTGCGGGAAATGGCCGGCACTGAACGGGTCAGGGTGGATTACTAGCCGTCTGGAATTGTGAAGTTGTGCCAATATCGCGCTGAAAAGCGGCAGCTAACTTCGCAACGGCCAGATTAATCCATTATAATAAGGCCTTGTTATAAAATATTGATTTTTCAGGATTCTCCAGCGAGATAACAGAGAACCTGACAGAACATGCTGGAGCAGCGGCAAATGAACCTCAATTTTCTCGATTTTGAACAGCCCATTGCTGAACTTGAAGCAAAAATCGAAGAACTGCGTTATGTCGGTTCGGACAATGAAATCAACATTGGTGAGGAAATCACGCGCCTGCAGACCAAGAGTCGCGAACTGACCGAATCGATCTTCTCCAATCTCAAGGCAGCCCAGGTTGCCCAGCTGGCGCGACATCCTCAACGCCCGTATTTCATGGACTATATCGAACAAATTTTTACGGATTTCGAGGAACTGCATGGCGACCGCGCCTTTGCCGATGACCCGGCCATTGTCGGCGGCATGGCGCGACTGGATGGTACGCCCGTGATGATCATCGGCCAGCAAAAAGGCCGCGATACCAAGGAAAAAGTGCGCCGCAATTTCGGTATGCCGCGTCCGGAAGGCTATCGCAAGGCGCTGCGCCTGATGGAAATGGCGGAACGCTTCAACATGCCGATCCTGACCTTTATCGACACGCCCGGCGCCTACCCGGGTGTTGGCGCGGAAGAGCGCGGCCAGAGTGAGGCTATTGCTAAAAACTTACTGGTAATGTCACGCTTGAAAACCCCGATTATCAGTACCGTCATTGGCGAAGGTGGCTCTGGCGGGGCACTGGCAATCGGTGTCGGTGATCGCCTGATGATGCTGGAATACAGCACCTACTCGGTGATTTCGCCGGAAGGCTGTGCCTCGATCTTATGGAAAAGTGCCGAGAAAGCCCCGGAGGCCGCGGAAGCCATGGGCCTGACCGCACCACGCCTGAAAGAATTACAACTGGTCGACCGGGTTATCGATGAGCCGCTGGGCGGCGCGCACCGTGACATGGAAGCCATGGCCAGTAACCTGAAAACCAATCTCAAGGAGGTCCTTGAGAGCCTGCAGGTGACACCAATGGACAAGCTGCTGGAACAACGCTACCAGCGTTTAATGCAGTATGGTAATTACATTGAAAAGTGACCGATCCGGCAGTTTACTTGAAAGGGAAATCAGCTCAATCTGAAACGCCAAACCTGGCATGCCGTTGATGATATGGAACTGACCACGGCATACCTTCAACACCAGCTACAGCAATGGCCACAGCTATCACGCTATTGCGTGGCATTCAGTGGCGGTGTGGATTCGCACGTGTTGTTACACCTGCTCAGCCAGCTCCATCAGCTGCAACCGTCTTTTCGCCTTCGCGCCATTCATATTGATCATGGCCTGCACCCGGATTCATCAGCCTGGGCGGCCCATTGTCAGCAAGTCTGTGATGAACTTGCCGTACCGCTGGAGATTATCAGGGTCGAGGTCAACGAACGACACGCACAGGGGCTGGAGGCGGCGGCCAGGGAGGCACGCTATAGCGCATTTCGGCAATGCTTGGGCAAGGATGAAGGGTTGCTAATGGCCCATCACCAGGATGACCAAGCGGAAACCTTGTTGTTACAACTGTTTCGCGGTGCCGGGGTAGCGGGGCTGGCCGCGATGCCTGGTTACCTGGCGTTTGAGCAAGGCGCGTTACTGCGCCCGTTGCTGGCGCTCAGGCGTACACAGCTCGTGGATTATGCGAAACAGCATCAACTTGACTGGGTGGACGACCCCAGCAATCTCGAAGCCCGCTTTGATCGCAACTTCCTGCGCCACCAGGTGATAC
>JASFOS010000024.1:0-21385 GCA_050116415.1 Thioalkalispiraceae bacterium | reverse complement strand
ATAGAGCATTCATTACAGAAGACAAGTTATGGCAGCACAAGGTATCAAGTCTTTACGGCACCGGTTATTCATTAGCCTGGTGGTATTGTTATGCCTGGTTTTCGCCATGATTATCCTGCTGCCAGTGGCAATCCAGTACAGTGCGCAATTCTGGTTAAGGCAGCAGGGGCTCGATGCCCACATCGAGTACGTTGGCTTTAATCCTGTCACCGGTACGCTGCTGGTTGAAAATGCCCGGGGCCAGAATGGTGCCGGCCAGGGATTTTCCCTGCAAAAGTTGTTGATCGAAATCAACTGGAAACCGCTGTTCGCCAAACAAGTGGCTATCCAGCGTTTTGAGATCGACGGCCTGGCGGTCGATGCCGGCAGTGATGAAAAGGGCATTCAGCAGGTCGCCGGTATTGCCGTTGCAGCCATGCAAAAGACCCAGGCCCCGGCTGCTTCACCGGCAAGTGCTGAACCGGTTAGCTGGTCAGCCCGCCTGCACCAGCTGGAGCTGAACGATATAAAATTCTGTCATACGCGTAGTGGCGGCGGCAAAGAACAGCATAATGCTGCACTGCAGCAACTGCTTGATGCGTGCGTTTCGCTGGCGAAGCTGCAGTGGCAGGGCGAGATTGGCTGGGCGGCCCCGGCCCGTGACAAGCCCGCACTGGACGGTCTGCGCCTGGATGGCAACCTGCTATTGCAGAATTTCATACATGCCGCGGCGGATGGCAGTCGCAGCTATGCCAGCCTGGATAAACTGGCCATCAATGAAATCCAGAGCGGAAACATGACCCGGCCGGCAGATGACCGCAAACAGGTGGCCTGGTCAGCCGGACTTCAGCAGTTACAGCTGGCGGGTATGAAACTATGCATGCCGCCAGTGGCGGATCAACAGCCGGGCGAACCCCTGACCGCGCAACAGATGCTTGATGCCTGTGTTTCGCTGGCGAGCCTGCAGTGGCAGGGCGAGCTGGGCTGGGTCGCACCGCTTGAGGGTAAGTCCGCGGCGAGCGGGTTGGTTGCGCGAGGCGACCTGCTTGCACAGGGCCTGCTTCACGCCTCGCCCGAGGGTGAACAGGTTTATGCCCGCCTGCAGAAACTGGCCATGCCGGGTATACAGGTTAGCGGTGTTGAGCAGTTGAACAGTCGTTTAATCGAGTTATCAAACGTCGACCTGTTGCAACTGGCAAAAACCGGGCAACAACCCGCCACCTACCTGGCCAGCTGGCGTTCCCTGAAAATTGATTCACCACGAATGAACTTGTCGCAAAAACAGGCGCGCATCAAAGCGATAACCTTATCCGGCCTGGATGCCCACCTGGAAAATTCCAAAACCGGGCTTGCCGGGCTGCCAGCCAACAAAACCGGCACAGTCACAAAAACGGCAAAAGCCGCACCTGAAGTACAAGACCAACCTGTGCCGACAGAAGCACCATTGAAGTTTGCGATAAACCGGATCCAGGTTGATGGTGATAGTCGCATCGCGATCATCGATAAAACCGTCGAGCCGGTATTCAATGAGACGCTCAGCGCTATACGCTTATCGCTTGCTGAGCTGGATTCGGCGGCGGCCGAAGCAGACAGCTTGTTATCATTGGAGTTCAAGGTAGGTGAATACGGCGAGATCAATATTAAAGGTACGGTTAAGCCATTTGCCGATCGCTTAACCATGAACCTCAAGCAGAACATCAGGAATGTCGACCTGGCCAAGCTTAATGTCTATGGCAAGACCTATATTGGCCACCGCATCCAGGGTGGTCATCTTAACCTGGAACAAAAGCTGGTGATCAACCAGGGTATACTGGATACCGAGTCGAAACTGGAGTTACAGAAATTCGAAATTGAATCATTGCAGGGTGCGGAAGCGGACAAGTACAAGAGTAGTCTCGGGATTCCGTTATCGACAGCGCTGTCGCTGTTACGCAACAAGGATGGCAGTATCACCTTAACCATACCCGTGACCGGGGATATTGAGGCACCGGATTTCTCGCTCAATGATGTGATCGCCAAGGTTACCAGCAAGGCCATCAAGGAAGCCATTATTAGTTACTACACTCCTTTCGGGCTGGTGAAATTACTCGGCGGGGCCATCGACCTGGCAACCGGTTTGAGCTTTGAGCCCGTCGTGTTTGCACCGGGCGCTAGCGAGCTTGACCAACAGGCGCATGCACAACTGGATAAACTGGCGAAGCTCATGCAGGAGCGTCCCCAGATACACCTGGCATTTTGCGGTTACCCGACACGTAGTGACGCACTTAGCCTGTACCCGGCGGATGAACTTGGTATTCGTAACAGTCAAACAGAAAGCCCCTTGAAACTGACTGACAAGCAGGCCAGTGAATTGCTGGCAATCTTTTCAGCGAGAATGGATAATATTAAAAAGTACCTGGTCAAACAGCTCGAAGCTGAACCGGGAAGGCTGATCCTGTGCAGCGAACCGCAAAACCAGAAATGGCGCGAAGGGATAGAAGAACAGCCGGCAATCACCATAACACTATGATCAATGAGACTGACCTATGCTAATAGTTGTATCACCTGCAAAAACACTCGACTACGAAACACCCGCCAAAACAAAAGTATTTACCATGCCAGACTACCTGGATCACTCGCAGGAGTTAATTAACCGGTTACGCAAACTATCTTCACTGGATATTGCTGAACTGATGAAGGTGAGCAAAAAAATTGCCGACCTGAACTTTGATCGTTACGAGGCATGGAACAGGAAATTTACCGAGAAAAATGCCAAGCAGGCGGCGCTGGCTTTCAAAGGGGATGTTTATAGCGGGCTGGATGCCGAGTCGTTCAGTGCCGCTGATTTCAAGTTTGCGCAGAAGCATTTTCGCATCCTGTCAGGATTATATGGCCTGTTGCGTCCACTGGACCTGATGCAGCCGTATCGCCTGGAAATGGGCACCCGGCTGGAAACCGACCGTGGCAAAAACCTCTACGAGTTCTGGGGTTCCATCATCACTGATGGGTTGAACAAGCAGCTGAAAAAGATCAAATCGGATACCTTGATCAACCTGGCGTCGAACGAGTATTTCAAGTCAGTCAAACCAAAGCAACTCGATGCCCGGATCATTACGCCGGAATTCAAGGAATATAAAAACGGTGACTACAAGATGATTGGCATATATGCCAAGAAAGCACGCGGCATGTTAAGCCGTTATATTATCCAGAACCAGTTAACCGACCCGGAAGACATCAAGGCGTTCAACGAGGAAGGTTACAAGTTCAACAAGAAACTCTCCAGGGGCGACAAGTGGGTGTTCACGCGCAGGCAGTAGTGGTGTGCAGGTTTAATGCTGACGCGCGGGAATTATTTCATCACAACTGGCAGGGCTGATATCCAGCTCGTGTTGTAACCTGAGCTGGTTTTTACGCTCAGCCTGCTTGTATTCAAGATAGTCGCGCTTGTCCATTTCATAAAGCTGCGGGTAACGTTCGGTCAGATCAAACCAGCTACTGATACGTGCCATGTACTGTTTTTCCTGTGCCAGTTCCAGGTTATCCAGGTAGCTTTGGATCGCGAAATAATAGCGGATCACGTTACGCTCGATGACCCCGCGTGTACCATCAATATAAATTGGCTTGTTATCCCTGTCCTGGCCGGTGATCGTGAAACCGCGCTTATCACGGCCGAGTGTGGCAAGATAGGTGCCCATCGCAATCCGGGCCAGCAGGCCCTGTTGGTAATGGTAGGCAAAATGGATAAAGCTGCTGGTTTCATCCAGCGGCATGGCTTCAACAATAATCCTGTAATTGGAGGTGCCGAGTGGCCCGTCCTCTGAGACCAGTTGTGCATGGAAATAATCTGCCTGCTCGCGGGTGACCGAATAGGTGTAGTCGAGTTTATAGGCATCTTCCGGGGGCTCGTAGAATTTCCTGCCACTATAAAAGGTTAGCTGGCAATGATTATTCAGGTGTTGATAGGTGCAAGCTTTGATGTTCAGGTGTTGCGAGACAACATCGCACCAGTTGGAGGGCGAGCTGAGCACGCTCTCGATTGTCTGGAACGGGTGAGTGATGATTCCGTAAATATCGCCATGCTGGGCATCTTTTTCAATTTTTGACTCGATATAAATCGGCAAGTCATAAAAGTTATCGGTCAGGTCCGCTTGCAGTGCCTGGTAGCGTTGCTGCATGCCCTCAAAAGAGGCCTGCACAGGCGCTGCACCACATAAAAACAGGATAACAAGGCACAATATTGAAAAAGGCTTATTATCTATATAAGAATGATTTTTCATATTTGGTCACAGGGGCATCATACTAATATGAGTATAAGAGTGAACAGTATGGCAGGTAAACGGGTATCGGGTTTATCGCTGAGTCGCGCAGCCCAGGGGTTTCTTGCTGTGCTAGTATTGGAATAATAATCACATGTCATTATTGAGGGGCCTATGCGAATAGTAAAACCAGTTTTTTTAGTTGCCGTGGCAAGTATTCTTTTATCGGCTTGTGCCGCGACAGGCTCGACCCCGGGTGAGCAGCGCGCCAACATCCTCCGGATGAAAAGCCAGGTGCTTGGCGATCTGTACCGGGTCAAGCCTGAGGTCAAGAGCATGATCCGTCAGGCGCCTGGCTATGCAGTTTTCAGTAATGCCAATGTGAATATTATTTTTGCCAGCTTTGGTGGTGGATATGGTGTAGTCAAGAATAACAGGACAGGAAAGCACACCTATATGAAAATGGGTGAAGTGGGGATTGGCCTTGGCCTGGGGGTGAAGGACTTTCGCGCCGTTTTCGTTTTTCATGATGACAAGACTATGAACCGCTTTATCAATAGTGGCTGGGAATTTGGTGGACATGCGGATGCGGCGGCCAAGGCCAGCGACAAGGGTGCCGCGGTCGGTGGAGAAGCGTTGGTTGATAACATCTCGATTTACCAGTTGACCGAATCAGGACTGGCGTTGCAGGCAACCGTCAAGGGCACCAAGTACTGGAAAGATGACGAATTAAACTGATTGATACAGGAAGGTAAGTGATGAAATATATACTTGTTCCCGCGATTGCAGGGTTACTCTCGCTGTCAGGTTGTCACCAGTACGGTGGTGGCGTGAGGGTGGAAAGTCCACCTCCGCAACGCGTGGAAAACCTGCCGCCAGCGCACGCGCCGGCCTATGGCCGCCGTCGCCAGCAACAGCACCACTATTATTATTATCCCGAAGCAGAGTTTTATTTTGATGTAGGGCGTAACGTGTATTTCTATCTCGACTCGCGAGGTAACTGGTCAGTATCCGTCAACTTGCCGCGACATCTCCGCCATCATATCAAGGGCTATTACGTTGAGCTGGATATGTTCACGGATAGGCCCTACCTCGAGCACCACGAGCACAAACGCAAGTACAAGAAACAAAAATACAAGAAACACAATAACCGGAAAGGCAACAAGCATCATAAACGGGATGACGACGATGATTATCCTGTATATCGAAATCATGACAGGTACTGAGACCCCGGGTGGTTCTTGTTTAACGGGGATAGTTAAAGTCGCTAAGCGGTTTGCCGATATCTATCTCTCCAGGCTGAATTTTTACAAGGAACAGGTATGGCAAATATACTGGTAATAGATGATTCCAGGGTGATTCTGGACATGATGAGCGCGATTCTTGAAGGCGCCGGTCATCAGGTGACCGTGTCCGAGAATGGCCAGGAAGCACTGCAAGCCGCCAAAACATCGCGCTTTGACCTGATTTTCTCAGACATCAACATGCCAAAAATGAGTGGCATTACCTTGCTGGGTGAATTAAAGAAACTGGCTAATAACGAGTTTACACCGGTGGTGATGGTGACCACCGAAAGTGCGCAATACAGAAAAGATAAGGCAAAATCGCTGGGTGCAGCAGGTTGGCTGGAGAAACCCATCAGCCAGGAGCGCGTGCTGAAAGCGGTAGAGCGCCTGGCGGGCTAGCGATTTATTTTCAAGGCTGGTTCAGTAAAACCCCGCCCGTCCGGGCGGGGTTTTTTTGTGCCATAGATTTGTAAACATTTAGCATTCGCTATAAATTAGCAAATATAATAATAAACGGAAGCAAATAATGCTGGAGCGAATTGCGCAGCAGAGGCTGGTGGCCCTGTTGCTCACCATTTTCATCATCGAGTGGCTGGTGCTGGCTATCGAGCCTAATTATCGCAGTGACTGGTTGCTGGAAAATGTTCTGGTGTTCGTTTTTTTTGCACTCATGTGGCAGGCCAGGAAACATGTCCGGTTTTCGAACCTGTCCTACCTGTTGATGTTCATATTCCTGTTTCTGCATGAAATCGGCTCGCATTATACCTATGCCGAAGTGCCCTATGATGCCTGGTTCCAGTCCCTTACGGGGCATACCTTCAATGCGCTGGTGGGCTGGGAAAGAAACCACTTCGACCGTGTCATCCATTTCCTGTACGGGGTATTGTTGATGTACCCGGTGCGAGAGTTTTTCGTCCAGCTTGCCAGGCTAAACGGGTTCTGGAGTTATTTCTTCCCTTTCATGGCGATGGCGGCCAGTTCGGTTTTTTATGAACAGATTGAATGGGCCGCGGCTGAAATCTTCGGCGGTGAGTTGGGGATGGCTTACCTCGGTACCCAGGGTGATATCTGGGATGGCCACAAGGACATGGGGCTGGCCAGCCTGGGCGCATTGCTGGCGATTAGTTGGTGTGCTTACCTGGACCGGCGTAAACAGGCGGCTACTGGCACTGGAAGCTGAGATAAAATAATCCCAGTAAATTGCTGGGTTGTTGAAGGAAGCGGCGCAAATTGCCGTGATTGGCCCCGGCATTCGTGTAGATTAACCGGGGGAAGCAGGTTTTTCCGAAAAATCAATATAATAAAACAACAATATTTTAACTAGAATTTAAAAAGACTCCCTGAATCAGACAGGAGAGGGATTATGGAACGCAGGCTCAATCCCCGTATTCCGGCGACTACCAAGGTTACGCTTTATTATAATGGTAGTGGCCGAATAAAGGCACACCTGAATGACTTTTCACAAGGGGGCGTGGCGATCACCCTGGATGAACATTCGCACGCCCCGGAAATCAATGATGTTATTTTCATGTTGGCATCCAACATGGATGAGCCGTATCTTATGAAAGTGGTACGTTGCGAGCAGCAGAACTGGATGCTGAGTTTCATGGATTGAATATCTAAGTATTCAATTCACCTGAAGCCAGGCATGTTCGTGTAGTATTAAAGTACTTGTTCTGTTCTGAGAATAATAAAAACCTGTTCCCGCATGGTATATAAACCGCGCCTGGTGCAGGTGAAAAAAAGTTGCTTGATAACAAGGGAGGGGAACATGGATACGCGTGCTGCCGAGCGAAAACCGGTCAATACACCGGTTAAACTATATAATGCCGAGTTTGGCACCTACACGGGGACCAGCCTCGATATTTCCGATACCGGTGTTTTTGTCGATATTGAGCCCTATATCGGGCTGGAAACCTATTCTGAGCAAAAACTGGTTTTTCCCAATTCTGCAAATAGCCGCGTGGTATTTAATGTGCGTTTTGTACGCAAGTCTCCACAGGGTGTGGCTTTCCATTTTGTCGATTATGAAACCAACGGCGTACGTTATGCGATGAGCGATTTACGCAAGTTGTGGTTGATACAGCAGGATAGCCGGGCAGCGGTTGCAGAGGTAGCCGCCGGGTAATTGCCATTTTTCAGCACGCCCCTGGTCTGCCCGTGCAAGGTGGCTGCGCTTGATATCAATTATTGTTAGCGGTGCGCAATTATCGCGTTGTTATCGTCGGCCAGGTGGTGATGAAGAATTTTCCATGTTTGGCTAGGCGCTATCTGCAAGTTTCTTTATAATAACCCGTCGATTACAACATTCGCCAAATCAGGTATGCATGATGCGTGGTTTACTATGGAGAAAAGAGGCCAGGGAACGTCGGGCCAGATCTCGCAAGAAAATTGAAGCACGGGTAGATATCAGCCACTCCTACTTTGGCACCTTGCATGCCTTGACCCGGGACATTTCTGATACCGGCATGTTCGTGTTGTTACATAAACCACTCAAACTGCCCAAGGGCGCCCACTTGCGTGTCCGTTTGCCCGAATCGGCCAACCCCAATATCATTTTCAATGCGCGCGTTGTCAGTATCACCGACGAGGGGATCGGGCTGGTGTTCGTGGATTACGAACAGGATGGCGAACGTCACGCCATGTCTAAGCTACTAAAAAAACTCGAAAAAAAATCACTCTAGACGGGTTTTATTGGAAACCAGATCAGCTATACTAACACTATTATTACTACTATTATGACAGTAACCCCATGTCAGAAAGACGTAAATACAAACGCAAACTGGTCAACGCCCGGGTAAAACTTCTGCACGAGTCGTTTGGTGAAATTGAGACCATCACCAGGGATATTTCAAACGGTGGTGTTTTCGTGATTGTACCCGCTGAAAACGAGTTACCCCCCGGTAATGTTGTTAAAATGCAGCTGCTGGAATCCAGTGATCCCAATGTGATTTTCAGCATGGAAGTCATTCGTCATGATAACGCTGGCATGGGCCTGATGTTCAAGAACTTCGAAGTGGATGGCGAGCTTTATGAAATGAAAAAGCTCAAACACTTCTGGTCTGGCTAGCGCCCACTGGCCGATTCTCCACAACTCGATCGAATCCAACAATGTCCAGGTTCTGGGAAGAAAAACCCCTTGCTGCCATGAGTCACCAGGAATGGGAGTCACTCTGTGATGGCTGCGGACGCTGTTGTCTGCACAAGCTGGAAGACGAAGACACGGGTGAGGTGTTTTTTACCAATATTGTTTGCAGGTATTTTGATATGCAAACCCGGCGTTGCAGCTGTTACCAGGAGCGTACCCGGCGGGTTCCTGATTGCCTGGTGGTCAGCCTGGACAACCCGGACAGTATCATCCATGCGCCGGCCACCTGCGCTTATCGCCTGTTGTCCGAGGGTAAGCCGTTATTCGACTGGCATCCTTTGATAAGTGGTAACAAACAAGCCATCGTTGAGGCCGGTATCAGCATCGAAGGCAAAGCCGTTTCCGAGGAATACATCCACCCCGAGCAGTGGCACGAGCACATCATCGAATGGGAAACCGGCGGTAATGACCCGGGTTAGCTGAATAATTTTTTTAATCGTCTCGCAACGGGTAATGAATTAATTTTATGGTGCTACTTGTGGCGCCATTTTTTTTGCCCGCCTATATCCTTGCAAATAAAATATTTTAATCTGTACGCATCGTATCTGGCGGTTGTTGACTATTTCACTATATTTATTGATACAGGCCGCTCTTGGCGAAGCGAAATCCTTTTTAAAAAGGAGGACAACATGAAAAGACGACTCTATTTTATATTGCCGGATATTAAAACCGCACAGCTTATCCATAATGAATTGTTGCTGGCCAAAGTGCCTGAAAAACACATGCACGTGATAGCACGTGACGACACGAACCTGGCAGGGCTTCCGGAAGCAAGCATTCTGCAAAAGAGTGACCTGGCACATGCCATTCAACTGGGTATCCCGACAGGTGGCGTGGTGGGTATTGTGCTTGGTCTGTTTGCGATTCTATCAAACTGGGTGGCGCCTGGTTATGAAGGCATCGTGATGATGGCAACGGTAATCGCCGGGGTTGTTATCGGAACCTGGTCGGCAACCATGATCGCGGTAAACGTTCCCAATAGCCGGCATCGGCGTTTCGAAAACGAGATTGAAAACGGTAAATTACTGTATATCGTTGATGTCCCCGTATCGATGGTGGACCAGGTAAACAACATGGTTGCCCAGCATCACCCGGAGGTGGATATTCGCGGCATGGAACCGAATATCCCGGTATTTCCCTAGGCGTAGGGTTGAAAAATATTTTTGTGTTCAAGACTTGTATGGTATGGTGTTTTCAGGATGAAGACGAAATACAGGGAGCTATAGTATGACGCAAAACAGGCGTGGGGAATCGGGTAGCACACCATTTCGGACAGGTCGTATATTTAATGTTGGGGCACAATGGTATTTTGCGACCCGTGAAGGGGTAGACCATGGCCCGTATACCGACAAGTCTGATGCTGAAGCCGAGCTATCATTATTTATCCGCGATAAGTTAACGTCCGATCAACGCATTAACTAGTCATTCTATGAGTAAATAGTTGAACACTAATATACTCGCAAAAGGTACATACAAACGTGTGTGCCTTTTTTTATGGCTGGATATTGGAGCCTGTGTTTCCGGCAGGTAATATAACCAGGGTCGGGGGTGAGCGGGTATGAGGGTACTTATCGCCGGAAATCAAACTGACTAGAGCAGGAGCAAGCAATGCCAAGTTTCGATGTGGTCTCTGAAGTAGATATGCATGAAGTGAACAACGGGGTCGACCAGGCCAACCGTGAAGTGAATACCCGTTTTGATT
Source organism: Thioalkalispiraceae bacterium (assembly GCA_050116415.1). GTDB lineage: Bacteria > Pseudomonadota > Gammaproteobacteria > UBA6429 > Thiohalophilaceae > JARRJY01. The sequence goes on along the minus strand of JASFOS010000024.1, from coordinate 11,035 downwards.
TCAAAGGTACTGATGCAAAGTATGAGTTAAACGGAAATGTGATTACCATGCATGGTGAAGGCCAGTTTCAGCTTGGCCAGATGCTGGATATTCTGCGTACCAAGCTGAACCGCCGCGGGATTGATATCGAGTGCATGGAAAGCGGCAAGGTGGAAACATCGGGCAAAAAAGCCAAGCAGGAGATTACCATCCGCGAAGGACTGGAGACGCCGTTGGCCAAGCAGATCGTCAAGCTCATCAAGGACAGTAAGCTGAAAGTACAGTCGTCGATCCAGGGTGAAAAAGTGCGGGTGACCGGGAAAAAACGTGATGACCTGCAACAAGTGATCAGCCTGCTCAAGGAAGCCAAACTGGATATGCCACTGCAATTTAATAATTTCAGGGATTAAACCTTGATACAGCGTAAAATTGAACGCTTCTTCCAGGATGAAGAAGGGCACTGGGTGGCCGAAATGGAATGTGGGCATACCCAGCACATGCGGCATATTCCCCCCTGGCAAAACCGGCCATGGGTCACCTCGGAACAGGGGCGCGAGGCACGGCTGGGCACGCGTTTGAAATGCAAGGAATGCAGTGAAGGCATGGATCAAGAGGTCTGAATAATTAATAATAAAAGTAAGGACTTATGCCGGGTAAAATAATTATCCAATGGAATCAGGTGATTAGTCCCGGTTGCTAATTTAAAGTGTGAATAAGCAGTTTTTTAGACTGAGTCCGAAATAGATTAAATAAACAATTTTCCGCTGCAACAGCTTGAAAGCATGATAAACACCGACTATTTTTTCAGAACCAGTTTTGAAAATGCCCTGCGACGCACCGCGAGCCGGGTCATCGACTTAATTGAAGTACCTTCCAACTTTCACCTTCCTGTTGAGCACTGAGTGGGAAGGTTTTTTTTTGCATAAAATAATAATGACAAACGATGAACGATAGCCACGACCTGCAATTATTATTTAATTCACATATTCCAATAATATATATCGAAACCCGCGAAGAGTTACGTGCGCTTGAGCTCATCAAACAACTGCGTTTCCAGCTGGGCCTTACCGGTTATAAGTGGACCATTACCGAGGGCCTGGTCAACCTTGGCATGTCACTGGCAATGGATGCCGAACTTGATGAACCGGCCAAGGCATTGAGCCATATCAAGCAGGCCAACCAGCCTGGAATTTATGTGCTGGTTGATTTTCACCCCTACCTTAATGACCCGGTGCATGTACGCCTGATCAAAGATATTGCCTTACAGTATGACGTAGCCGGTAAAACGCTGGTATTTATCAGCCATCAACTGGCTATGCCTGAAGAACTGCAAGCCTATAGCGCCAACTTTGAAATGAATTTGCCGGGCAAGAAGACGATTAAACAAATCGTCAAGGACACCGCGGACAAGTGGTCTTCCCTGCATGCCGGCAACAAGGTTAAAGCCGACAAGCAGGCTTATGAAATACTGGTCAATAACCTGGCAGGTCTGACCTCGGCGGATGTCAGGCGCCTGGCCAATAAGGCTATTTTTGATGACGGTGCCATTGAACATTCCGATATCCCCGGCGTTATGAAGGCCAAGTACGACATGCTCAACAAGGATGGCATTCTGCATTTTGAGTATGAAACCGAGAAGTTTTCGGACGTGGGTGGTTTTCGTAATCTCAAGCAATGGCTTGAAAAACGCCAGGCGGCGTTTATCGAGGAAAGTAGCATACTGGACAGGCCCAGGGGCGTGTTATTACTCGGCATACAGGGTTGTGGCAAGAGCCTGGCGGCAAAAGCGGTAGCCGGGGTGTGGGGTGTTCCGTTATTACGCTTTGATCTCGGCGCCATGTATAACAAGTATCACGGTGAAACAGAACGTAATTTGCGTGAAACCCTCAACTCGGCCGAGGTCATGGCGCCCTGTGTGTTATGGATCGATGAAATTGAAAAAGCCCTGAGCAGCAGCGATTCCGATGGCGGCACTTCGAAACGTGTGCTGGGAAACCTGTTGACCTGGATGGCAGAAAATAAAAATAGGGTCTTTATCGTGGCCACCGCCAATGATATCGAAGCACTGCCACCGGAACTGATACGTAAAGGACGCCTGGATGAAATTTTCTTTGTCGATTTGCCCAACATGAAAACCCGCATGAATATTTTTGAAATACATTTGCGTAAACGCGATGAAAAGCCAGTGAATTTTGATATCGCCCTGATGGCAAAAAAAGCCGAGGGTTTTTCCGGTGCGGAGATCGAGCAGGCAGTGGTCTCGGCGCTGTATACCGCGCATACCAGTCAGCGACCACTGACCGATAAGGACCTGGTTGCGGAACTGGAGATGACACGCCCACTGTCGGTGGTGATGAAAGAGAAAATTGATTATCTGCGTGACTGGGCCAGCGAACGTACCGTGGCCGCCGATTGAGGTGCGGCTTCTAATAAATTGTCATTTCGGCCAGGTGAAACTCAGGGGTTCATGCCCCGGGTTAAAGGTTTGTGACTCTGCTGGTATTCGGCCATCGATGCATCATAAAGTTTAACGTTGTCAAAACCGAGCTGCCTGAGGGTAAAATAACTGCGCGCAGCACGATGCCCTGACTGGCAGTAAACCACCAGCGCTTGTTGCTTCGAGGTAATCCCCAGTTGTTTCAGGCTATCAAGTAAGGCCTCGGTCTTTTGCTGTTTAAAGCCGTTTTCAAAATCCACGGCCTGGTCCCAGTTCCACCACCTGGCGCCGGGAATATGGCCACTGCGTTTCTGGCGGGGATGCCCCATGTATTCCTCGCGACTGCGTACATCCAGCAAGGTGTGCATCTTGTTTTCGAGTGTTTCGATGCTGGCCAGTTGCGTGACAGCAGGTAACTGGTCGGCCTGGTAGCGGGTTGCTTGTGGTTTGACCGTTTCCGCGGTGACTTTGCGGCCTTCCAGGATCCACTGGACCAGGCCACCATTCAACATGGACACCCGTTGATGTCCCAGTTTGTCCAGTTCCCATACCAGGCGAGAGGCATGCAAGCCACCGGTATCATCGTAGACCACCACGTGGCTATCACGCGAGACGCCGACCAGGCCCAGTATGCGCATGATCTGTGATGGGCCGACGCTGAGACTCACACCTTTCCTGGTCCGCTGGTTAATGGCCTGGTAGGGAAGGTGAACAGCACCGGGAATGTGAAAGCGCTGGTATTGCATGTTGTCCGACATATCTAGCAACACGATATTCGGCTTGCCCAGTTGGCTGGCCAGCCATTGTGTTTCCACCAGGCGCGATTTTGCAAAACCGTTATTGACGATAAAAAAACAAAGTAACCCGACCGTGACAATGAATTTATTTTTTAACATGCTTACCCAGATTGCTGTGTGATAATGGGCCATAATAAGGCAAAATAGCGGACAAGAACATTATAATTATAACTATCCATGTCACAGATTTATTGTAAATATCATCCTGCAGTACCCGCCCGCTGGGCGTGCCGGCAGTGCCAGATCGACTACTGTAGCCAGTGCACGCCAAAAAAGGACAAGTACAAAGAGCCGCATTGCCCGGTTTGTGGTGGCAAGCTTGACTCGTTGGGTGCGGGCAATGTTATCACGCCATTCTGGCATCGTATTCCACATTTTTTTATCTACCCGGCAAACCTGGTCCCATTATTGGTCATGTTGGGACTGGTCGTTATTGATATGGCGGTGTCCGGTTCGATATTTGGTTTTTTGGTACAGCTGGCGGTGCTCATTGTGTTCGTCAAGTATGCCTACGTGGTACTGGAGCAATCTGCCCAGGGCTACCTGCAACCTAAACCCTTTTCCACCAGTGATATTACCGAAGAGCTGGAATTGCCTTTCAAGCAGTTACTGGTGATATTTATCATGTACTCGGCCAATGCCTTCGTACTGAAAAATATTGGTCCGGGAATGTTTTTCATTACGATGCTGTTAACCGTATTCTCATTTCCAGCCAGTGTAATGGTACTGGCGGTTGAACACAGCTTTTTTAGTGCCTTCAATCCACTGGTGGTACTGACGACCATAAAGCGGATCGGGCTACCGTATCTTATCCTGTGTATTTTTCTTGCTCTGTTATTGTCCGGTTCCTGGTTCGTGATGGACCTGGTGCATGGCGTGCTACCTACCAGCCTGGTATTACCGGCCGTAATTTTTGTTTCCATGTATTTTACCCTGATCATGTTTCACATGATGGGTTACGTGATTTACCAGTATCACGAAAAGCTCGGTTATACCATTGAGCAAGAATTTGATGAGGCTACCAACAAGAATTCAGCTACCACCAGGCCGGCTGAGAAAAGCACACGTGAATTTGAAATTCTTATCCAGGAAGGCAAGCAGGATGAGGCCAATAAAAGGATGCAGCAACAAATTGCCGATAATCCCAATGATATGGCGCTATGGCAGCAATATCACAAGTTTCTGTATGTTACGAAGGACAAGGGCAACCTGCAAAAATATGGCAGCCGCTATATATCTCGCTTGATGCACGAGGGACGTCCTTCCCGTGCCATGCAGGTGTTTTGTGATATTCGCCAGGTGATCGATAATTTCAAGCCAGATAATGCCACGGAACGATTTGAACTGGCCAGGTTGCTGGCCAGTAATGGCCAGGGACGACTGGCGATCTCACTGCTTAATAACCTGCATAGTGATTTTCCCAGCTACGCCGACATCCCCAGGGCTTATCAACTGGTGGCAAAACTGTTATGTGAACAGTTCAATGATGATGCCAGGGCCAAGAGTGTGCTGGAGTTCGTCATGAAAAAGTATCCGTCACATCCTGATATCGAGTCGATCAAGGATTATTACAAGGTGGTAGATAACCTGGCGGCTAGGAGTTGATGAACTGCTGCGCCAGCTGGCATTCCTTGCTGCCCGGGTAACACTTCTCCAGGATCGAGAAATACTGCATATATTTGTTTTCTTTATTGCGTTTTTTGAACTGGTTGATCAGTGTCATCAGGCCCTCGGCATTACGTTTGAATTCCGGCTTGCGCTGGGTCAGGTATAACACAATTTTTTCAGCTTCTTCGATATGTGAACCATTGGCAAAGCGTATCGCCAGCGATAAAAGTTGTTCGGCCTTTAACAGGGTGCGCGGCGAGCGGTTAATATACTCCTGGTAGATATCGAAGAGCTGTTTTTCAGGCAGGCGCTGGATATTGCGAAGCGACAAAACCTGGTTTGCATAATGATGTAATTCACTGTTTTCAGGCTGATGTTTGTAAAGATTGAAAAGCTGGATCTGGATATCGATATTGTCCGGGTAATTTTCATCGAGCTGTTTGAAAATCTGTTTTGCAGCGGGAAAGTCGAGCTGGGCAATCTTGTCGATGGCCTCCGCGTAGCGTTGTTTGAAAAAATCCGCTTTCTCGTCCTGGTCAAGGTAGTCAGTGTTGACGCGCGAACTGTATTTTGTTGCGAGCCAGGCGATCAATGCCCCGGCTAACAGGCCGCCGATATGGGCGAGGTTATTAATCTGGCTATCCGGGTACATGAATTGCTGATATAACTCGTAACCCAGCCAGAACGGTAACATGATCAGCGCGGGCGCCTTGATATAGTCAAAGTAGAACAACAGGGTGTAGAAAAAACGAATTTTGCGTAACCCGAAAAGTACCGTATACATCCCTGCCAGTCCGGAAATGGCACCTGAGGCACCCAGCCCCCAGAGCCCGCTGCCGGGATTGATCGCGATATCAAACAAGGCAGATAACACCCCGGAAGCCAGATAGGCCGTCAAAAAGAGTGAACGACCCAGGGTTATTTCAACTACGAAACCAAACAGGAACAGGAATAGCATGTTACCCAGCAGGTGAGCGGGATCTGCATGCAGGAACATGTGTGAAACAATCGTCAGCAGCGAGGGATCCGCAGTTTTAAGTGAATAGCGATAACTGAAAATATTATTCAGCAGATGATCGAAATATTCACGTTTTGATTTCCATTCAGAATAGGTGCTGTCGCCTGGCGTGATAACCTGATCGTTACGTAGCTTTTCAAGAAAGCCACCATCAGCCTGCATTTCCCAGAACAGCCGCATCTGGACCTGCCTGGATAGCGCATGTTTACCATGATAAAGATATTGCTGATAACGGGGGAGTTCGATTTGGTAAAGTCCCGAATCGAAGTAATATTCAAGTGCTAGCTGCTCTTTATGCTCATCATTATACTGAAAACCGAAGTAGACCAGTATGTTGACAAGTATCAGTACCAGGGTAACCAGCGGGGGGTTACGCCATTCAGGTTTGCGATCTAGCGGTATTAGCATTTCACATCAGTTTGGATTTCATTGCCCGGTATCTTACTTGGTTTGGGGGGGATTGTTAAAGTTTTTCCATATATAAGGAATGCAATATTATGCTGAAAATGTGAAGGGCTTCGCTATGTATTTCTTGCTAATTTTACGCTTCTCAACCAGACTTTAATATTGCAGATAATCAGGGACTTACTGAGTATGACAGGAGCGACCGATGCAACAAAAGGATAAGTTACTGGATGTTGTCCATCAGGCGGTACAAAATCATGAAACATTTGGTGATTTGTTGTTACCTGAAGAAAAACAATATTTACTGGATCATGGTGTAGTCCGCAGCGTTCAGGAGGGCGATTTTCTTTGTCGCCAGAACCAGCTCGATACCCGGGTGTTTATCCTTGTTATCGGTGAAATGGAAGTAAGCCAGGGAGAAGGGGCCAACCGCAAGGTGTTGTCCCGTTTACGCAGGGGCAGCCTGTTTGGTGAAATATCGGCCCTGTTCAAAACGCCGCGCGTCTCGGACGTGATGGCCACCAAGCCATCGGTATTGCTCGAAATCCCGGGCGACGTGCTGGAAAAAATTGTCAATTACAGAAGCGAACTGCTTGATGCGGTGCTCGACATGTACAAGCAACGTGTCACGGATACCGCAATTCATTCGGTGCCGGCTTTCCAGGGCCTGGATCAATCCATGTTACAGCGCCTGGTCGAAGAATCCTCGCTGGTCAGTATCCCCTCCGGTGGTATCCTGGTAAAGGAAGGTGAACAGGGTGATGCGCTGTACGTGATTATTCATGGTATGGCCCGGGTCAGTCACGGCGTAGCCAGTGATTATGTCAACCTGGCATTGCTACGTGCCGGTGATTATTTTGGCGAATGGTCATTAATGACCGGTGCACCACGCGCGGCGACAGTATCAGCGATTACCCGGCTGGACGCGGTACGTATCGATTGCAAGCTGTTCCTGGACTTTATCCAGGACAACCCGGAAATTCGCAGTCGACTGGATGCCGTGGCGCAGAATCGCCATAGCATGCTCGACAGTATTACCATGGTTCCAGAAAGCAGCGAACAGGTTCGTACGGTTATCTCCGAGATTGAAAGTATTATGAGTGGTAAGGACACCAATCACTAAACAATCCTCAGCACCGGTCGATATAGCTTCTGTTGCAGATACCAACATGGCCTTCACGGATGAAAGCAGCAGAACAAATCTATCAGAACATCAACCGCGCCCAGGAAAATGGCCAACTGGTTTTACCCTCATTACCGGAGCTTGCCATAAAGATACGCGACGCGGTTAACAGTGATACCCGCTCGGTTACCCATATAGCGCGCCTGGTCCAGCTCGACCCGGGGCTGGCCGCCCGCCTGGTGCAGATTGCCAATTCCGCTTCCTACCGGAGGTCGGTACCGGCCAGCGATTGCCAGCAAGCGATTATACGGCTGGGAATGAAAGTCACGCGTGACCTGGTTACCTGCCTGATCACGCACAATGTTTTCCAGGCTCGCAACCCGCTCGTCAAACCCTACTTAATGCAGCTATGGAAACATAGCGCGCACGTCGCGGCTATCAGCTATGTTCTGGCACAGGTGACTCCCGGGCTGAGCCCGGACAAGGCCTTGCTGGCTGGCCTGGTCCATGATATCGGCGTACTACCGGTTGTGCATTACGTTGCCGATGATTCCCGCTTTCTGCTGGATGGAAAATTGCTGGATGCGCTTTCAGTACGATTACGTGCCGAACTGGGAGAGAATATTCTCAGTGCCTGGCAGTTTGATGAGGCACTGATCGCTGTGCCGCGTGAAGCCGAAAACTGGCAGCGCCGGCAACCAGGCCCGCCAGACTACTGTGACCTGGTGATCGTGGCGCAACGGTTAAGTTTTACGGGAACCGCTTGTGAGAACAAAGTGCCGGCCCTGGTTGATATCCCGGCATTCCAGAAGTTCGGTATCGCAAAACTGGGCCCGGATGCCTGTCGCGAGGTACTGGACGGCGCAAAACAGGATATTCAAAATATCATGCGTCACCTGCAGGCATAAACATGTGGAATTGTTGTGCGATGCTGCTTGCCGCTACAATGTCCGGCTTCAAAAACCTGTTATGAGCAGCACAAGGCCAGTAAAACAACATGCAAAATACCCGGGCAATTTGTTTTGATCTGTTTGCCACCCTGGTGAACGTAGGGCGTGTACCGAGCCGGGTTGGCGGTTTTACCGCTGATATACTCGGCGTGGAGCGAAAACGCTGGAATGAAGCCTGTTTTGGCCCGCACCACGAGATTCGTCAACCCAGTAGCCACCTCGACAACCTGAGACGCATTGCCCATAGCCTGGATCCCTCGATACCTGAAACATCTATCCAGCGGGCGGTACAGGCTCGACAGGCTCGTTTTGACTACGCCTTGCAACACGGTATAGAAGCCCATGTCCTTGAGGGATTGCACCGACTGCGTCGCCTGGGCTACAAGCTGGCATTAATTTCCAATGCTTCTTCGGCAGAAGTACAGGCCTGGCACTCGTCGCCGTTGGCTGAACTGTTCGAGGTCGTGGTATTCAGTTGCGAAACCGGGCACTGCAAACCGGAGCCCGGCATCTATCATCGTGCACTCGGCTTGCTGGATGAGTCAGCGGATAACTGTCTGTTCGTTGGTGACGGAGGGAGTAATGAACACCTGGGGGCCGCCGCGGTGGGCATGAAGCCGGTGTTACTCAGTCACTACCTGGATGACGAGACACTTCAGGAACGCCACAGGCTCTACCAGCATGTGCTTGAAACACATATCACGAGTCTGGATGAGTTACTGGTTCTGGTGGGGAAAACAACAAAGGGTGAGACAGGCTGAGGTGGGCATAGCGCCCTGAGCGGCATATGCCGAACAGGGCGGGTATGCAAAATACGGGGGTCTATTAAACCGCCATATCCTTCAGTGCTTTCAGAGGCTGAACCTTGACAACATTACGTGCTGGCTTGGCCTTGAATACAGTAGGCTCACCGGTGAACGGGTTGATACCTTTACGTGCACGGGTTGCTGGTTTGCGAACAACCTTGATTTTCATCAGGCCGGGCACGGTGAAAACGCCAGCGGCATTGCGCTTGATGTGGCCGTTGATAATGTTGGCCAGTTCATCAAATACAGCAGCGACATCTTTTTTCTTCAGATCGGTGCGCTCAGCAATGGTGCTGTAGAGCATCGTTTTTGTGAAGGGGTCTTTGATCGCTTTGACAGTAGGTTTTTTGGCAACAGCTTTTTTCTTAGCTGCTTTCTTCTTGGCTTTCTTTTTAGCGGCCATAGTTGCTCCTGAAAAATGTTAATTATAGGAAAAGTTAAAAATCAATGCGTTGTTATCTAACGTGTTATTGCTACAATAGCACACTGTAGATAGATTTGAAGCTATTATACAAGTATTTTTAACGATTTCACTATTAAATTAACCAATAAATAATGAGCCAGGCGAAACAATATTCAGTATGCCGAATCGATGACATTGACTCACCGGGCAGCATCGGGTTTTGCCTGGAACACGAGGGACAAAATCATGAAGGCTTTATCGTCAGGAATACTGACACCATTCTGGCGTTTCGAAATCAATGTCCCCATACTGGTGCAAATCTGAACTGGATGCCTGATCAGTTTCTTACCAGTGACGCTGAATTCATCCAGTGCAGCATTCACGGCGCCTTGTTCAGGCTTAATGATGGCCTGTGCATCCATGGTCCCTGCGTGGGACAGCACCTCGAGGCTCTCCGCTGCGAGGTAAGGGCGGGGCAGGTATTCGTGGAATTGTGCGCATAATTGTGTATCCGGTTAAAGATAAAGTACCGCAGGCCGATATTATATAAAGGTGTTTTTTTGCTTAAATCACCTGGGAAACGACATTTTTTGTTCTGCGTCAACACGAGGTTCAGTGACGGGTGAAATATGACTAAACGGGTAAATATTCTATTGTTTTTGATGCTCTGGGCGGGTTTAAGTATCAGCGCAGTGGCAGAAACAGTTTATGTGAGTGATAACCTGCGTGTCGGCGTGCGCCCTGAGCCTGATAATGGTTATACCCCGGTGGGTGTGGTGACAACGGGCATGAAACTCAACGTGCTGGATCGCCAGAGTGGTTATCTGAAAATTGAAACCAGCGAGGGCGTGACTGGCTGGATCAAAGATATTTACGTGATTGATGAAAAACCTGCCATTTTGAAATTGCAGCAATTACAAAAACGATATGACAAGATGTCGGCGCAGCTGAAAGATTCACAGAAGACCCTTCAGGCGCTGGAAAGTGCTAACCGTAACCTGAATCAGCAGGTAGATAACCTGAAGCAGGAGCGCTCCGAATTGCAGTTGATGCAGGCCAAATCCATTTCAAACCAGCAGCAAGCCAGAAAAACCTGGTACTGGTGGCTGGTGGCACTGGCGGTGGTGATTTCCGGTGGTTTCATCGGTGGTATCCAGTGGTATCGTCATCAGGCAATGAAACGTCTGGGCGGTATTCGTGTGTAGTGAAGAGCAGCTGCTAGCCGGCCATATCCAGCGCGATCATTTCAATTTCACCGCTATTTTCCAGTAAATCATCCATCGCCTGGAAAACCTGTTCTTCGTCCAGCCCCAGTTTGTCCAGGAGTGATTCGGGGATGCTTTCATCATCGGCATCTGACAGGTTATGTGCTTTCAGCACGGCATTGGCGACCTGCACCAGCTGGACATATTCCTGGTAAGGACCGTCATAGTCACTATCATGGTGTTCCAGGGCGGTTGTGGTGATGGCCAGTGGTAAGCACCATTCCAGTAATACCAGGCTACCCAG
>JASFOS010000023.1:0-21521 GCA_050116415.1 Thioalkalispiraceae bacterium | reverse complement strand
GGTAGATAGCCATGTCCAAGGAAAAATTTGAACGCACGAAACCCCATGTGAATGTGGGTACGATTGGTCACGTAGATCACGGTAAAACGACGCTGACAGCGGCGATCACCAAGGTGATGGCAGAAGCGATGGGTGGCGAAGCGAAAGCGTTTGATGAAATCGATAACGCGCCGGAAGAGAAAGAGCGTGGTATCACGATTGCGACCTCGCACGTGGAATACGAAAGTGACAAGCGTCACTACGCGCACGTTGACTGTCCTGGACACGCGGATTACGTCAAGAACATGATCACCGGTGCGGCGCAGATGGACGGCGCGATCCTGGTAGTAAGTGCGGCGGACGGCCCCATGCCGCAGACGCGTGAGCACATCCTGCTGTCACGCCAGGTAGGCGTTCCTTACATCGTGGTATTCCTGAACAAGGCCGACATGGTCGACGACGAAGAGCTGCTGGAACTGGTTGAAATGGAAGTGCGCGAACTGCTGGACAGCTATGACTTCCCCGGTGACGACACGCCTATTGTTAAAGGTTCGGCGCTGAAAGCGCTGGAAGGCGACCAGTCAGACATTGGTGCGCCCGCGATCATCAAGCTGGTAGACGCGATGGACGAATACTTCCCTGAGCCGGAACGTGCCGTTGACGGCGACTTCCTGATGCCCGTGGAAGACGTTTTCTCGATTTCCGGTCGTGGTACCGTGGTCACCGGTCGTATCGAGCGTGGTATTATCCATGTCGGTGATGATATCGAAATCGTCGGTATCAAGGACACCACATCTACGACCTGTACCGGTGTTGAGATGTTCCGCAAGCTGCTGGACGAAGGTCAGGCGGGTGATAACGTGGGTATCCTGTTACGCGGTACCAAGCGTGACGAAGTAGAGCGTGGCCAGGTACTGGCGAAGCCCGGTTCGATTACCCCGCACACCAAGTTCGAAGCCGAAGTTTACGTGCTGGGCAAAGACGAAGGTGGACGTCACACGCCATTCTTCAATGGTTACCGTCCTCAGTTCTACTTCCGTACCACGGACGTCACCGGCGCCTGTGACTTACCGGAAGGCACTGAAATGGTGATGCCAGGTGATAACGTGAAGATGACGGTCAGCCTGATTGCACCGATTGCGATGGAAGAAGGTTTACGCTTTGCGATTCGTGAAGGTGGTCGTACCGTGGGTGCCGGCGTGGTATCCAAGATCATCGAATAACAGGCAATTGAATAGACATTTATTGAGTAGAAAATTATGGCAGGCAAGAATCAAAACATCCGCATTCGCTTAAAAGCATTCGATCATCGTTTAATTGATCAGTCTGCACGCGAAATTGTTGATACTGCAAAGCGTACTGGCGCCCAGGTGAAGGGGCCCATTCCGCTGCCAACGAGAAAAGAACGTTTTACGGTTCTTATTTCGCCGCATGTCAACAAGGATGCTCGTGACCAGTACGAAATTCGTACACACAAGCGCTTGATGGATATTGTCGATCCAACTGACAAGACTGTTGATGCGTTAATGAAGCTGGATCTGGCCGCGGGTGTAGATGTCCAGATTCAATTGCAGTAATTACAGCCAGAAACAATAGTTTCAGGAACTTAAGGTTAAGAAAATGACGATTGGTGTAGTAGGTCGCAAAGTAGGTATGACACGGGTCTTCACTGAAGACGGTGCATCTCTGCCTGTGACAGTAATCGAGGTGGAACCAAACCGTGTTACCCAGTTACGTACTGAGGAAGCAGACGGTTATCGTGCTGTACAGGTTACAGTCGGTTCACGTAAAGCAAACCGTGTCACCAAGGCCATGGCAGGCCATTTTGCCAAGGCCGGCGTTGAAGCAGGTCGCGGTACGTGGGAATTCCGCTTGAATGACGGTGAAGGTGAAGAGCTGGCACCAGCGGCTGAAATCAAGGTGGATATCTTTGAAGAAGGCCAGAAAGTAGACGTGACGGGCCGCAGCATTGGTAAAGGTTTTGCCGGCGGTGTTAAGCGCCACAACTTTAGCATGCAGGATGCCACGCACGGTAACTCGTTATCACATCGTGCCCCGGGTTCTATCGGCCAGTGTCAGACACCCGGTCGTGTATTCAAGGGCAAGAAGATGGCGGGCCACATGGGTGATGAGCGTTCTACTACCCAGAATCTTGAAATTGTACGTGTAGATGCGGAACGTAACCTACTGCTGGTTAAAGGCGCTGTGCCTGGAGCCAAGGGTGGTGACGTGATCGTATCTCCAGCAGTGAAAGCACGTTAAGGGGGTTGCGGCGATGGAATTACAGTTAACAACCGCGACAGGTAAAGCATCGAAGAAGACTCTGGAAGTCTCTGATGCCAACTTTGCGCGTGATTTCAACGAGACACTGGTTCACCAGGCGGTGACGGCCTATATGGCTGGCGGCCGTTCCGGTACCCGTGCCCAGAAAAACCGTTCCGAAGTTCGCGGTGGTGGTAAAAAACCTTGGCGACAAAAGGGGACAGGACGCGCGCGTGCTGGTACAATCCGCAGCCCAATCTGGCGTAGTGGTGGTGTGACGTTTGCTGCCAGGCCCCAGGATTGGTCACAGAAGCTGAACAAGAAGATGTATCGCGCGGCGATTCGTTCAATTCTGTCGGAACTGGTTCGCCAGGAACGCCTGATCATCGTTGAGGATTTGGGCATTGATGCGCCGAAGACCAAGGAGCTGGCAGGCAAGCTGGCTGCATGGGGTGCGGACAATGTAAATATTGTTACCCATGACCTGAATGAAGGTCTGTTTTTATCAGCACGTAACCTGCCAAACGTAGGTATTTGTGAAGTTGATTACGTTGACCCGGTTGGTCTGATTCGTTTCGACAAGGTGCTGATGACAGTGGATGCTGTCAAAAAGCTTGAGGAGAAACTGTCATGAGTCAGCAGCGTCTGATGAATGTGTTGTTGGAACCGCATGTCTCTGAAAAGAGCAGCATCGTTGCGGATCAAAACAACCAGGTGGTTTTTAAAGTTGTGGCTGACGCTACCAAGACTGAAATCAAACAGGCTGTTGAGCTGATGTTTGAGGTCGGAGTTGAGAGTGTTCAGGTCAGCAACATGAAAGGTAAAGTAAAGCGTGCCGTCGGTGGTTTAGGCCGTCGCAAGAACTGGAAAAAAGCTTATGTCAGCCTTAAAGAAGGCCAGGACATTAACTTTATTGGCGCGGAATAACGGTAGTAAGGATTTTTAAACATGGCTCTCGTAAAGACAAAACCAACATCAGCTGGACGCCGCTTTGTTGTAAAGGTCGTTAATCCCGACCTGCACAAAGGCAAGCCCTACGCGCCGCTGCTGGAAAAGAAATCCAAGACTGGTGGTCGTAATAACAACGGTCGTATTACTACACGCCATAAAGGTGGAGGTCACAAGCAGCACTACCGGGTAATTGATTTTAAACGAAATAAAGATGGTGTCGTGGGCAAGGTCGAGCGCCTTGAATACGATCCAAATCGCAGTGCTAATATCGCCCTGGTGTTATATAATGACGGCGAACGTCGTTATATCATCGCGCCTCAAGGTGTTAAGGCGGGTGCCGAGCTGATGTCTGGTGCGAGTGCACCAATCAAGCAAGGTAACTGCTTGCCTCTGCGCAATATTCCAGTCGGTACTACGGTTCACTGTGTTGAAATGAAACCAGGCAAGGGTGCCCAGCTGGCACGTAGTGCCGGTACTTCTGTGCAACTGGTCGCGCGTGAAGGTAGCCATGCCACCTTGCGCATGCGTTCCGGTGAAATGCGTAAAGTACATACCGACTGCCGCGCGACGATTGGCGTGGTCAGCAATGGTGAACACAGCCTGCGTAAACTGGGTAAAGCCGGTGCCACACGCTGGCGCGGTGTTCGTCCCACCGTTCGCGGTGTGGTCATGAACCCGGTTGATCACCCTCATGGTGGTGGTGAAGGTCGTACCTCTGGTGGTCGTCACCCGGTAACGCCCTGGGGTGTGCCTACCAAGGGTTACAAGACACGTAAGAACAAGCGTACCGATAACATGATCGTACGTCGTCGTAACAAAAAGTAATCGTTAACGTATAGAGAGTAGAACTGTGCCACGTTCAATTAGAAAAGGACCTTTTGTTGACCTTCATCTTATGAAGAAGGTGACTGAAGCTGTTGAGTCCAATGTGAAAAAGCCCATCAAGACCTGGTCGCGTCGCTCTATGATCGTTCCAGAAATGATTGGTCTGACTATTGCGGTACATAACGGTCGTCAGCATGTGCCTGTATTAATTTCAGACAACATGGTGGGGCACAAGTTGGGTGAGTTTTCACCTACGCGTACCTATAAAGGCCATGCGGCTGACAAGAAAGGCAAGTAAGAGGTTTGATGATGGAAGTCCAGGCTAAACATAGACACGCTCGCATTTCTCCACAGAAGTGCCGTCTGGTAGCTGACCAGATTCGTGGTCTGCCAGTAGAGCAAGCGTTACAGCTTTTATCTTTCAGCCCTAAAAAAGCTGCAGGCATCATGAAAAAAGTACTTGAGTCTGCAATTGCCAATGCTGAGCACAATGAAGGTGCTGACATTGATGAGCTGAAAGTATCAACAGTATTTGTTGACGAAGGTCCAACATTCAAACGTTGGCAAGCACGCGCCAAAGGTGCAGCAAACCATATTTTTAAACGTACCAGTCACATTACTGTGATGGTAGCGGATAAATAGAGAGAGACTGGCATGGGTCAGAAAGTACATCCAACAGGTATACGTCTCGGTATTGTCAAAGACTACACGTCTAAATGGTATGCCGATTCCAAGGACTATGCAGACTTCCTGAATTCTGATCTGGAAGTGCGTGATTTTCTGAAAAAGAGATTATCACAAGCTTCGGTTAGTCGTATTCAGATAGAACGTACGCAAGGTAGTGCCAATATCACTATCCACAGTGCACGTCCTGGTCTGGTAATTGGTAAGAAAGGTGAAGACATTGAGCGTCTGCGGAATGAAGTAACCAAGATGATGGGGCTGCCTTCAGTTCACATCAATATCGAAGAAGTGCGCAAGCCGGAACTGGATGCGCAACTGGTTGCTGAAAGCGTCGCGCAACAGCTCGAACGTCGTATTATGTTCCGTCGCGCCATGAAGCGTGCGGTACAAAATACCATGCGCCTGGGTGCGCAAGGCATGAAAATTAATGTCAGCGGCCGATTGAACGGTGCTGAAATTGCTCGTGCAGAGTGGTATCGCGAAGGCCGTGTGCCATTGCATACATTACGTGCAGATGTTGATTACGGTTTTGCTGAAGCCAAAACCACCTATGGCATCATTGGTGTCAAAGTGTGGATCTTTAAAGGCGAAGTTATCGGTAGTGCTGAAACATCTGAAACTGAAACTGCGAAGGCCGCAGTAAGTTAAGATTTTTAGGAGTTAGCAATGCTGCAGCCAAAACGAACAAAATTCCGCAAACAGATGAAAGGTCGCAACCGTGGCCTGGCTAATCGCGGTAGTAAAGTTAGCTTTGGTGAGTATGGTTTGAAAGCAGTAGGTCGCGGTCGTATTACCGCGCGCCAGATTGAAGCTGCTCGTCGTGCCATGACTCGCCATATCAAGCGTGGCGGTAAGATCTGGATTCGTGTATTTCCGGACAAGCCAATTACCCAGAAGCCTCTGGAAGTACGTCAGGGTAAAGGTAAGGGTAATGTTGAGTACTGGGTGGCCCAGATTCAACCAGGCCGCATGCTTTATGAAATGGAAGGCGTATCAGAAGAAATTGCACGTGAGGCCTTCAAACTGGCGGCAGCAAAACTGCCTGTTCAAACAGCATTTGTGACTCGGACGGTACTGTAATGAAAACAGCAGATTTACGTCAGAAGAGTGCCGATGAGCTGAATAAAGAGCTGATCGAGTTAACTCGTGAAAAATTTAATTTGCGTATGCAGCGTGGCACGGGCCAGCTGGCACATTCGCATAAGGTGAAGGAAGTGCGCCGTAATATTGCGCGCGTGAAAACTATCCTGAATGAAAAAGCAGGTGACGCATAATGAGCGAACAAAAGACATTACGCACCGTACAAGGTCGTGTTGTTAGTAACAAAATGGATAAAACCATTACTGTAATGGTGGAGCGTATGGTGAAACACCCGGTTTACGGAAAGTTCGTCAGAAAATCCACAAAGTTACATGCTCATGATGCAAATAACGAATGTAACGAAGGTGATGTCGTTACGATTAGTGCTTGCCGTCCAATTTCCAAGTCTAAACAATGGAAACTGGAGCAAATTGTTGAACGTGCTGCAGTAGTTTAAGGCTGCGAACAGAGAACGAATTCGGAGTCACTCATGATTCAGATGCAGACAGTACTTGATGTAGCCGATAACAGCGGCGCCCGTCGTGTACAGTGTATTAAAGTTTTAGGCGGTTCAAAGCGTCGTTATGCTGGTGTTGGTGACATCATCAAGGTCAGTATTAAAGAAGCGATTCCGCGCGGTAAAGTGAAAAAAGGCGATGTCTACAATGCAGTTGTAGTACGCACCAAGAAAGGTGTACGTCGTAACGATGGTTCATTGATCCGTTTTGATGGTAACGCCGCAGTTCTGCTGAACCAGAACTTACAGCCAATTGGTACTCGTATCTTTGGTCCTGTGACTCGTGAACTGCGTACTGAGAAATTTATGAAAATTATTTCTTTGGCGCCTGAAGTGCTATAAGCAGAGAGCATTACGATGAACAAGATTAGAAAAGGCGATGAGGTAATTATCCTCACGGGAAAAGATAAAGGAAAAACAGGCAACGTATTACGTGCTATTCCTGATGAAGACCGTGTGGTAGTTGAAAATGTGAACGTGGTCAAAAAGCACACCAAGCCAAACCCGGCAATGGGTGCGCCAGGCGGTATTGTTGATAAAGAAATGCCGGTACACGTTTCCAATGTTGCATTGGTAAACCCAGCAACGGGAAAAGCTGACCGCGTAGGTTTTAAAATGTTAGATGATGGTCGCAAGGTTCGCTATTTCAAGTCGAACGGCGAAACTGTTGACGCTTAATTTTGGATAGAAATGATGGCTAGGTTGCAAGAATTCTACAAAGACACGGTGGTTGCCAGCTTACAAAAAGAGTTTGGCTACAAGAGTGTTATGGAAGTTCCGCGTATTACCAAGATCACGCTGAATATGGGCGTAGGTGAAGCGGTCGGTGACAAGAAAGTGCTGGAAAATGCCGTTTCTGACATGGCGCAAATCGCTGGTCAAAAACCCGTTGTCACCAAGGCGCGTAAATCAGTAGCGGGCTTCAAAATTCGTGAAGGTTATCCGATTGGCTGCAAAGTAACCTTGCGTAGTGATCGTATGTATGAATTCCTGGATCGCCTGGTGTCCATCGCGATTCCACGTATTCGAGATTTCCGTGGTTTAAACCCCAAGTCTTTTGACGGTATGGGTAACTACAGCATGGGTGTGAAAGAGCAAATCATTTTCCCAGAAATTGAATACGATAAAATTGACGCATTGCGTGGAATGGATATCACCATTTCGACCAGTGCCAAGACTGATGATGAAGCCAAGGCATTGCTGAAGGCTTTTAATTTTCCGCTGAAGGGTTAGGAGAATCTGATGGCTAAAGTTTCCATGGTTCAACGTGAAGCAAAGCGCGCCAAAACCGCTGCCAAATACGCTGAAAAGCGTGCTGCACTGAAAGCCAAGATCAAAGATGTAAACGTAAGCTTTGAAGAGCGTATGGAGGCACAGCAGCAGTTACAAAAGCTGCCTCGTGATGCCAGTCCTTCACGTGGACAACGCCGCTGCCGTGTCACTGGCCGTCCACATGCGGTATATCGCAAGTTCGGCCTGTGCCGTAACAAGTTGCGTGAACATGCTATGCGCGGTGATGTGCCAGGCCTGCGCAAGGCAAGCTGGTAATTATTGGCTAGTAGCTGAAGCTGGTAGCTAGGAGAACGAAGTTATGATGACAGACCCTATTGCAGATATGCTGACTCGCATCCGTAACGGCCTTGCGGCTGAAAAAGTTGATGTGAAGATGCCTTCTTCCAAACAAAAAATGGCGATTTGCCAGGTTTTGAAAGACGAAGGTTATATCTCTGACTTTAACGTAGAAGACGGTACCAAGCCGGAATTGACAGTTACCTTGAAATATTTTGAAGGTAAACCTGTTATTGATTCCATCAAGCGTGTTAGTCGTCCGGGTCTGCGTATTTACAAGAGCAAAGACGAGCTGCCAAATGTAATGGGTGGTCTGGGTGTTGCGATTATTTCTACCTCCAAAGGGTTGATGTCGGATCGTGCAGCACGTAAGGCCGGTCATGGTGGTGAAGTGCTGTGTTACGTACAGTAAGAAGGTAATTCAACATGGCAAGATTAACTCCAATTTCTATTCCTTCCGGTGTCACTGTGACTATCAGTGGTCAGGACGTGAATGTTAAAGGTTCTAAAGGTAGCCTGGATCATACTGTGCATACTGCAGTTGAAGTTGCTCAGAATGACAATGAACTGACATTTGCGCCTCGTGAAGGTGAGGCAAATGCAATCGCGCATAGCGGCACGGCGCGTGCCCTGTTAAATAATATGATAACCGGTGTGAGTGAAGGTTTTGAAAAGAAACTCGAACTTGTCGGTGTAGGTTATCGTGCACAGGCGCAAGGTAAAAAGATCAACCTGACGTTAGGTTTTTCACACCCGGTAGAGTACCAGTTACCCGAAGGTATTACGGCTGAAACACCCAGTCAGACAGAAATTGTTATCAAGGGCATCGATAAGCAGGTAGTAGGCCAGGTAGCGGCTGAAGTACGTGCTTACCGTCCACCTGAGCCTTACAAGGGTAAAGGTGTTAAGTATGCGGATGAACGTATCGTTCGCAAAGAAGCCAAGAAGAAGTAAGGGCAGGTTAACGCAATGGATAAAAAGTCAGCTCGTATTCGTCGTTCACGCCGTGCGCGCGCAAAGATTAAAGAATTGTGCGTTGCTCGTTTAAGTGTGCATCGCACGCCGCGACACATTTACGCGCAGGTTATCGCGCCTGACGGTAGTCAAGTGCTTGCTGCGGCTTCTACTGTTGAGGCAGATATCAAGTCAGGTGTTAAATATACCGGTAATACAGATGCGGCTGCGGCGGTAGGTAAAGCGATTGCCGAAAAAGCCAAGGCGGCTGGCGTTACGCAGGTTGCCTTTGATCGTTCAGGTTTCAAATATCATGGCCGTGTTAAAGCATTAGCTGATGCTGCGCGCGAAGCCGGACTGCAATTCTAAGGGTTTAAGTTATGGCAGGTTTCGAGAAAGAACAAAGCGGTGACGGTCTCCAGGAGCGCCTGGTAGGGATCCGTCGTGTAGCCAAGGTTGTTAAAGGTGGTCGTATTTTCGGCTTCTCCGCATTGACAGTCGTTGGTGATGGCAATGGCCGCGTTGGTATCGGTCGTGGTAAAGCGCGCGAGGTGCCGGTTGCAATTCAAAAGGCGATGGAAAATGCCCGCAACAACATGGTGACTGTGCCTCTGAAAGAACACACCCTGCAGTACCCGATTACAGCAGAACACGGTGCCGCAAAAGTTTACATGCAGCCTGCTTCGGAAGGTACCGGTGTCATCGCGGGTGGTCCAATGCGTGCCGTGTTTGATGTTGTCGGTGTACATAATGTATTGGCCAAATGTATCGGTTCAAACAACCCGATTAACGTCGTGCGTGCCACTATCAAGGGCCTGGGTGATATGACTTCACCAGAAGCGGTAGCGGCAAAACGTGGTAAGTCTGTAAAAGAGATTGTGGAATAACACCATGGCTAAGAAGACAATGAAAGTGACGCTGGTTCGCAGCATGATCGGTCGACTCAAAGCGCACCAGGCTTGTGTTAAAGGATTAGGTCTGCGTCGTATGCACCAGACCGTAGAAGTTGAAGACACCCCAAGTACGCGTGGCATGGTCAACAAGGTCAGCTACATGGTTAAGGTAGAGGAAAACTAAGATGCGTCTTAATGAACTTAAACCTGCTGAAGGTGCCCGTAAAGAGGGTAAACGTGTAGGCCGAGGCATTGGTTCCGGTCTGGGAAAAACCTGTGGTCGAGGCCATAAGGGTCAAAAGTCACGTTCAGGTGGTTTCACAAAAATTGGTTTCGAAGGTGGGCAGATGCCTATCCAGCGTCGTGTGCCAAAAGTGGGCTTTAGTTCACGCATTGGCCGGGTAACGGATGAAATTCGTTTGCATGAGTTAAATGGCCTCGATGTTGATGTTATTGACGTGGAAGCATTGAAAGCCGCTAACCTGGTACGTAAAGACGTACAGCGTGTAAAAGTAATGGCCTCTGGCAAGATCGAGAAAGCTGTTAACCTGAAAGGTATTCGTGTAACCAAAGGTGCCCGTGAAGCGATTGAAGCCGCTGGCGGCAAGATCGAAGAGTAATCGTCGTGTCTGTATCTCAGGGTGCAATGCGAAATGCGATGAGCAAAGGCCGGTTTACTGAGTTACGTCAGCGAATATTTTTCGTGATTGGAGCGATGCTGGTATTTCGCATTGGCTCATTTATTACTGTACCGGGTATTGACCCGGCGACCTTGGCGCAAATGTTTGAACAACAGCGCGGTACCATCCTGGAAATGTTTAACATGTTTTCCGGTGGTGCATTGTCGCGTTTGTCTTTGTTCGCACTAGGTATTATGCCGTACATTTCAGCTTCAATTATTATGCAGCTGTTAACTAAGGTTCATCCGAAGCTGGAACAATTGAACAAGGAAGGGGCAGCGGGACGTCGCAAGATTACCCAGTACACCCGCTTCTTTACTCTGGCGCTGGCTATATTCCAGGCGCTGGGTATATCGGTGGCATTATCACGCCAGCCGGGGCTGGTCATCATCGACCAGAATACGTTTTATTTCACCACGGTAGTGACCCTGGTGACAGGTACCATGTTCCTGATGTGGTTAGGTGAACAGGTCACAGAGCGTGGGATTGGTAATGGTATCTCGCTGATTATATTCGCGGGTATCGTGGCAGGCTTACCTTCTGCCATAGGTGGCACCCTTGAGTTGGGTCGCACCGGTGAGCTGAGCTCTGGTTTTATCCTGGTGATGTTTATCCTGGTACTGGCAGTTACCGCGTTTGTTATCTTTATGGAGCGCGGCCAACGTCGTATTACCGTGAATTACGCTAAACGTCAGCAAGGACGTAAAATGTACGCGGGTCAAACCAGCCACTTGCCGCTGAAGATTAATATGGCCGGGGTAATTCCGCCAATTTTTGCCTCGAGCATTATCCTGTTTCCAGCAACAATACTGGGCTGGTTTGGTGGTGAGGCAGGCATATTGCAGGACATTGCAACCATGATGTCCCCTGGTCAGCCCATCTACGTGCTGACCTACGCGATAGCCATCATATTTTTCTGTTTCTTTTATACGGCGTTGATGTTTAACCCGAAAGAAACAGCGGATAACCTGAAACGATCCGGGGCATTTGTGCCAGGGATTCGTCCAGGTGAGCAGACTGCCAAGTATATTGACACCATTCTGGGTCGATTAACCTTGGTGGGTGCACTTTATATCACGGCAGTATGTTTGTTGCCCGAGTTCCTGATTGTGTACTGGAACGTACCCTTCTACTTCGGTGGCACTTCACTGCTGATTATTGTGGTTGTGGTGATGGATTTCATGGCGCAGACCCAGGCGCACCTGATGTCTCATCAGTACGAAGGCCTGATGAAAAAGGCGAATTTGAAAGGGCACGGCAGCAGTGGGCTGCTGGGCTAGTACCGGTTAACTTTAGTGGAGAGACGGACATGAAAGTACGTGCGTCAGTCAAAAAAATCTGCCGTAACTGCAAGGTGATTCGCCGTAACGGCGTGGTACGTGTGATCTGTACAGATCCGCGCCACAAACAGCGTCAAGGCTAGGATTTTGAGCTATTTTGGTCTCATTTTGGGGCTGAAATGGGCTAATGAGGGCGTTAGAAAACCTTGCGAGATGAGGCGCTAACGCGTAAAATTTCACGTTTTCGCAAGCCTCGTGCTTGAGAATTTTGTTTTGTTGTTTTTAGGGAGTGGCTAGATGGCCCGTATAGCTGGTATCAATATTCCGGTGAACAAGCATGCTGAAATCGCATTAACCTCGATTTACGGCATTGGTCGCACACGTGCGCAGCAAATCTGTGCTGCAGCCGGTATTAATCCTACGACCAAGATCAGTACACTGGCAGAAGATGATGTGGAAAAACTGCGTAACGAAGTCGCCAAGTTTACCGTAGAAGGTGATCTTCGTCGTGAAGTATCGATGAACATCAAGCGTCTGATGGATCTGGGTTGTTATCGAGGTATCCGTCACCGCCGTGGCCTACCTCTTCGTGGACAGCGTACCAAAACCAATGCTCGTACGCGCAAAGGCCCACGTAAAGCAGTTAGAAAATAACTTTTTAATATAGGTTTCTGAGAATTATGGCAACCAAAGCTACTCGTACACGCAAGAAAGTGAAAAAGGATGTCTCTGATGGCATCGCTCACATTCATGCTTCATTTAATAATACGATCGTTACCATTACGGATCGCCAGGGCAACGCGCTTTGCTGGGCAACTGCCGGTGGTTCAGGCTTCCGCGGTTCGCGTAAAAGCACCCCGTTCGCAGCACAAGTAGCCGCGGAACGTGCCGGTAACATGGCCAAAGAATACGGCATGAAGAACCTGGAAGTGTGTGTGAAAGGTCCTGGACCGGGTCGTGAATCTGCAGTACGTGCTTTGAATGCTACCGGTTTCAAAATTACCAATATTTCGGATGTGACGCCTATTCCTCATAATGGATGTCGTCCACCCAAGAAACGTCGCGTGTAAGCGGGGAGAACTACATTGGCTAGATACATTGGAGCAAAATGTCGCTTGTGCCGTCGTGAAGGCGAAAAGCTGTTTTTAAAAGGCGAGAAGTGCTATAGCAGCAAGTGTGCAATGGAAAATCGTCCATTCCCACCAGGTCAGCACGGACAGCGTCGTGGTCGCGGTTCTGACTATGCAACCCAGTTACGTGAAAAGCAAAAACTGCGTCGTACTTATGGCATTCTCGAAGATCAGTTCCGTGGTTACTACAAGGAAGCTGATCGCATCAAAGGCTCAACAGGTGAAAACCTGCTGCAATTGCTGGAGTCTCGTCTTGACAATGTTGTTTACCGTATGGGTTTTGGTGCATCACGTTCGGAAGCACGTCAGCTGGTAAGACACAACGCAGTAACCTTGAATGGCAAGAAAGTAAACATTCCATCACTACAGGTTAAAGCCGGTGATGTGGTGGCTGTAGCTGAAAAAGCGAACGCTCAACTACGTATCAAGGGCGCCATGGAATCAGCACAGAATCGTGGTATTCCTGAGTGGCTGGATGTTGATGCAAGCAAGTTGACAGGTACTTTCAAAGCCATGCCTGAACGCAGCGAGCTGTCTTCAGACATTAATGAACACCTGGTAGTGGAATTGTACTCGAAGTAATCATTCCACTTGCCGCGCTGGCGGGAAAACCGGCGTATTTATTGGGTTTTATATTTGGATATAAATTAGAGGGCAATCCATGCAGGCCTCCGTATCAGAGTTTTTATCACCAAGAATTGTTGACGTTCAACAAGTTGATGACACACATGCAAAAGTAACACTGGAGCCCCTGGAAAGAGGTTTTGGTCATACTTTAGGTAATGCTTTACGCCGAATCTTGTTGTCATCCATGAATGGTTGCGCCATCGTTGAAGTTGAAATTGATGGTGTGTTGCATGAGTACACCACGATTGAAGGTGTACAAGAGGATGTTGTTGATATTCTTTTGAATCTCAAGGGTGTTGCACTACGTATGGAAGGTGGCACCGATGCAACTCTGAAATTAACCAAGAAAGGGCCTGGTGCTGTAACTGCCGCTGATATTACGCTTGACCACAATGTCGAGGTTATTAACCCTGAGCATGTGATTGCCAACCTGACCAAGGAAGGCGAAATCAGCATGACACTTAAAGTGGCCACTGGTCGTGGTTATGAAGCTGCCTCAACACGAAATACTGACGAAGAAGAAGATCGTCCAATTGGACGTTTACAACTGGACGCCAGCTTTAGTCCGATTCAACGTGTAGCCTATGTTGTTGATAGTGCTCGTGTAGAACAGCGTACTGACCTTGATAAACTGATTATCGAGCTAGAAACCAACGGTACCATCGATCCGGAAGCAGCAATCCGTAGTGCAGCAACCATTTTACAAGATCAATTGTCTGCTTTTGTTGACCTGAAGAGCAAGGAAGAGGCTGAACCTGCTGAACAGGAACCGGAAGTTGATCCTATTCTGCTACGTCCTGTTGATGACCTCGAGTTAACGGTACGTTCCGCGAACTGTCTGAAGGCAGAACAGATTTACTATATCGGTGATTTAATTCAGCGTACCGAGGTTGAATTACTCAAGACACCAAACCTGGGTAAAAAATCACTGACAGAAATTAAAGACGTGCTTGCATCTCGTGGCTTATCACTGGGTATGCGTCTGGAAAACTGGCCACCTGCCAGCTTGAACAAAGACTAAGCACATAAGCATTAACAAAGAAATTAGGGTATAAAACCATGCGTCACCGTCAAAGTGGTCGTCAATTAAATCGAAACAGCTCACATCGTAAAGCGATGTTTAAAAATATGTCTGTTTCATTATTTGATCATGAGCTGATTAAAACAACTTTGCCAAAGGCTAAAGAGCTACGTCGTAAAGCCGAAAAGCTGATCACTTTAGCCAAGAACGATACTGTTGCGAATCGTCGCCTGGCATTTGCACGTTTGCGTGATCGTGATGCGGTTACCAAGCTGTTTAACGAGTTAGGCCCACGTTATAAGGACCGTCCTGGTGGTTATTTGCGAATCCTTAAGTGTGGTTTCCGCCCGGGAGATAATGCACCAATGGCCTACGTCGAACTGGTTGATCGCCCACAAACAGGCGAAACAAGTACTGAAGCACAAACTGCTGAAGCATAACCACAAGATTTACTGCTAAATCAAAAAGCCGGACCTGATGAGGTCCGGCTTTTTTTTTTATAAATAGGCAGAAACCTTACTAAAAGAACCTAAAAAATATCACGCCTCGTCCGATAAACCCTCGTAACAATTTTTAGGCTATACCTAATTTAGCAAGGGGTTTTATGATGAACAAGTATTCCATCGGGTTTCGCATATCGGCAGGTATTTCAATCTTGCTGGTTTTGTTAATCGGAATCATAGTCCCAGTTATTGTTCAGCAAATTGATTCGTTGATCCACGATGCAGAAGAGCGAGAATTAAAAGGGTTATATGAAAATGTGTCAGCAGCCATACAGGCTGAAGCTCGGGTAGCCCAGGTGGCGAGTGCGCTGGTCGCCAGGATCCCCCAGGTTAGCGAAGCGTTTAGCAAAGGTGATCGTCCCGGATTGAAAGCGTTACTTGTGCCTACCTTTGCTACGCTAAAAAATGATTATGGTGTTCGTCAATTCCAGTTCCATACACCGCCTGCAACCTCGTTTCTGCGCGTGCATAAACCCGCAAAATTTGGCGATGATCTCGCTTCCTTTAGAAAAACGGTAGTCAGGACCAATGTGACGAAACAACCCGTCGGTGGTATAGAGAAAGGTGTTGCAGGCCTGGGGGTGCGTGGCATGGTGCCGGTATTCAATAACGGTAAGCATATTGGGTCATTGGAACTGGGGATGTCATTTGGGCAACCTTTCTTTGATGCATTTAAACACAAATACGGTGTTGAACTGATCATGCATGTGATGGCTGATAACGGCCTTAAACAGTTTGCCAACACCATGGGTAAAGCCTCGCTTCTGAGTGATGAGCAGTTAAGTGGGGTAATTAACCAGGGGAAAAAACTGCTCTCTGAGGGAAACATTAATAATACGCCGTATGCCATTTATGCAGGTATTGTTAATGACTTCAGTGGTCAGCCGGTAGGGGTGCTTGAGATTGCAATGGATCGCTCTTCTTATGTGAGTGCACTGAACCAGGCTACGTATGTTCTTGTCGCCATTGGCATTGTGGCAATTCTGACGGGCCTGGTCATGGCGATGTTTATCGGCCGAAGTATTGTTAACCCGATAAAAAATACGGTGTCAGCCTTGCAGGATATCGCTGAAGGTGAGGGAGACCTGACAAAACGAATTGCCGTTAACGGAAAGGACGAGATAGCACAATTAGCCAATGCTTTTAACCAGTTTTCCGAAAAGATCAGGGCAATCATTATCGAGATTACAGCGGCAGCGAACCAACTGTCTGGCGAGTCACAGTCATTGAGCGACACCACGATTGAGTCAAGTAATAGTATTAGCCGGCAGCGTAGTGAAATTGAGCAGGTCGCCACCGCGATGAACGAAATGACAGCAACCGTTCAGGAAGTTGCGCGCAGTGCCTCTGAGGCCGCCGCATCTGCGCAGCAAGCCGATACACAGACAATTCAAGGCAAGACGATTGTTCTGGAAAGCGTTTCCGCGATAGAAGTCCTCGCCAGTGAGGTTGAACGCGCTGCATCGGTTATAAACGAGGTTGAAACCGATAGTGAACAGATTGGCAGTGTACTGGATGTGATCAGGGGCATTGCCGAACAAACAAACCTGTTGGCCCTGAATGCGGCAATCGAGGCCGCCCGGGCGGGTGAGCAGGGACGTGGTTTTGCCGTCGTCGCCGACGAAGTGAGAACCCTGGCTTCGCGTACCCAGGAGTCTACACAGGAAATTCAGGACATGATTGAAAAGCTACAGTCAGGTACCAGAGCGGCAGTAGCAGTAATGACTGAAGGCGGTGAGAAAGCCAGTATTAGTGTGAAAAAGGCAAGGGAGGCTGGTACTTCGCTTGATAACATTACAGCCGCGGTGGCGAGTATCAGTGATATGAATACCCAGATTGCCAGTGCGGCAGAAGAGCAAAGCCAGGTAGCCGAAGAGATCAATAAGAACGTGGTCACCATTAATACCATGGCTGACGAAGTGACAAGTAACTCGAGTCGCACCACGGACAGTAGTCAAACCCTAAGTGCCCTGGCGCAACAACTGACAAGTATCGTGGGACAGTTTAAAACCTGATCGGGACTTTATGTGAACAGCAAACCCTGCAAGAGGTAATACTTGCAGGGTTTTGACTTATATAAACAAGTCAGGTTGGATGAAGCGGATAATATAATCGAAGACTTTGTTACTGATATCCATTTATCACCGGTGGATATTGTTTGCGATGCCAGTTTTTTTGCTGGTAATAATCAATTTGTGTGTTCATCCAGGTGAATAACAGGTTAGTTAACTTGTTGTTAAGTTCAGGCTTTTCGCTGGAAAAATCATATTTTTCAGGATTGTCACCATCCAGTCGGTACAGTATTTTTCTTGCCTGGGTGCCGTCAAAAATCAACTTCCAATTATCCTGGACTACCGCGTATTGATAACCGGCAGGCGACTGACAAACAAGAAAGACAGGACGGTTTTCCTGTTGCGGGTTACCGGCTGTTAAGGTGCTGGTTCCCTGGAATGACGGGTGGGGAGGCAGCCCCAGCATATCAACCAGGGTTGGCATCACATCAACATGACTGGTGAGCCAATTATTAATTTTATGCTCATAGTCAGCATTATAGATAAACAACGGAACCTTGACGACCTCATCATACAGCGGACCGCCGTTGCCCCATTGCCCATGTTCAAAAAACGCTGTGGCTGTATCTGCACTTACCACCAGGATAGTATCTTGCCAGAGAGATTCTTGCTTGAGGTAATCGATGAAACGCGAAATATGCATATCGATATAACGCAGAGAGTCCTGGTAAGCTTTTTTAAATCCATCTTTATCCTGTATATCCAGGTTGGGGCCGATAAACTTGGGCAACTTGGGTTTGTTGTACTTCTCGTCCTGCAAATATTTATCGGACACATCATAGGGGAAGTGACTGGATTGTAAGTTCATGTAGAGCATGAAAGGTTGTTCTTTCTGTGAATCAATCCACTTGATGGCTTCGTTAATGGTGAACTTGTCATCGATTTTGCCCTGTTTCTTGTCACCCATTAAAGGATCATCGGCTGAGCTGTTATTGGACAGGGATTTTCTCAGTATGCCATCATAGTTTTCTGCATGAAGAATATAGTCAACATTACCGGTATCAAGATAATTCAGCATGTTTCCCCAATGCTCATTTTGCGAAGAGATGATGGCCGTTTTATAGCCGAGTGGTTTTAAAATGTCATGCAGGAGTACCCGAGGGTAACTGGGCTCTTTCGGATAATAGTGCACATTGATTGAACGTAACGGGTAGTGTGATGACAAGGGGGCCAGATCTGAATAGTTGGAATGACTCGATGTGGCGTAGGCATTGGTGTAGACGATGGACTGGGCTGCGATATCCTGCAATGTCGGCATGACATTCTCACTACCGCCATAAACTGGGAGTTGATCGGAACGAAGAGACTCAACCAGCAATACGATAACATTTTTCTTTTTTTTCGGTTTACTGTCTTCGAGATACTTATTCATTGGGATAATATCTCGACTGACAACCCGTTCATTATTGCTGCTACTTTCCGTGCCAAGCAAAATGGGCTCCAGTGACGATTTTAATCCCCAGGCCACCGATATGATGGGGCCTGTTCTTTGCGCCACTGTTTCGTTGAATCGTTCAAGCGGTGTATAGGCAATGCCTGTGTTTGGGTCGGTTATTTTTCCGCTGCTCAATGAAAAAAACATAACACTGGAAATGGCGCCGATACCGATAACCAGGGCGCCGGCAAGCAGGGTGTTTCTGGTGAGCGTATAGTGTCGGCTTGCCAGTTTGTGAGAAAACTTCTTCAGCTTGTAGGTAAGCAAACCAGAAACCAGCAACGTTACCACTACGGCGAAGCCGAGTGACAGCGGTGATATATGAGTGACATGCTGCATGAGCTGAACGGGGTCATTGAACAGCATCCGGAAGATATCAACGTTGAGGAATATCCCGGTGTAATGAAAACTCAGCCAACTCGCGGTATAAAGAAAAATCAGCAAACTGAAGATGATAAATGCGGTGATATCTGCGGTTTTACGGTTGTTGGCTGCGGGTATTGCTGCCAGGCGATGTAGTAAAAAGGCAAGCAGTGCAAGAAACAGCAAGAAAACCAGCAGACCGACGCTAACGACTGTGACTCTTAGCCAGGGTATCATCAGCGAGTCGTAAAGTGCCGAACGCCCTGAATACAGGTTCCACAGGATATCGCTAATAATAAAAATACTCGCGATCAGGCCCCAGTAGATGAGGTTAAAGTTTTTGTGTTGTGTGGTTGTGTGTTCCATCATTTTCCCATCTATATGGTTCACGAAATTCAGTGGAGAGAGTGGTGCTGAAAGGTTCCGGCTTCCCTGAATACTTCGGGTAAATTATTGTAATTTGATGCATTTTTTGTGTAAATAGTGGTCATCTTGATAATAATACAGGAAATGAGTACCTGTTCACGAATGATTGTTTTATTTACCGATTTTGGCTGGCAGGGCCCCTACGTAGGACAAATGAAGGCAGTGCTGAAAAGCAGTGCGCCCGATGTCCCGGTTATAGACCTGATGCATGATGTGCCTGCGTTTGATGCTGTTGCAGCAGCGTATTTACTGGCCGCCCTGGTACCTCAATTCCCGCTCGATTCAATTTTTGTCGCGGTAGTCGATCCTGGTGTAGGTGAACCGGCACGCCGCCCCTATATGGTCCAGGTTGACGGGCGCTGGTTCGTCGGACCTGATAACGGCTTGTTTAACGTGATCGAGGCACGTGGCAGCGATGTCCAGCGCTACGAAATACTGTGGCGACCCGCAACCCTGTCAACTTCGTTCCACGGTCGTGACTTGTTTGCACCGGTGGCGGCGATGCTGAGTCAATGGAATATGCCCGATAATAACCTGTTAGCGCAGAGGGAACTGAGTATCAATAATGACCTTTACCAGGTAATTTATATCGATCATTTTGGTAATGCCATGACCGGCATTCAGGCAACCAGTATCAGCACAGATAAAATCATCAGCATTAATGGCCAGGCGCTTCACTTTGCAGAAACGTTTTCGTATGCGCCTGAGGGACAACCCTTCTGGTATTTCAATTCCTGTAACCTGGTTGAACTTGCCGTCAACAAGGGAAACGCCAGTAAAACCTTATCACTTGAAATAGGCGACACGGT
This sequence comes from Thioalkalispiraceae bacterium, assembly GCA_050116415.1. Classification (GTDB taxonomy): domain Bacteria; phylum Pseudomonadota; class Gammaproteobacteria; order UBA6429; family Thiohalophilaceae; genus JARRJY01. The sequence goes on along the minus strand of JASFOS010000023.1, from coordinate 1,461 downwards.
GGACATCATCGACTAGTTATGCTCGACTGCTTGCATAATTAAAAAGCAAGACTAGACTTGATAGTAAAATAACAACAACTTGCAGGGAGTCAATATGCCTATCTACAGGGAATTGAAGAATCCTGAGCAATATCACAAGAGTTTTCGAGACGGGTTCAGCTTATTTACCGCGGGCGAGTTTTCTGCTGCCTTACCTTTATTCAATGACGCCATTAACAACAGCGATAATGCAGATAGCAATATACATAAATACCGCGCCTATTATGGCAGAACGTTGTTTAACCTTGGCGATACGGAAAAAGGACTGGCGCTATGCCAGGCCGCCGCAGAAAACGAAACCCGGCATTCGGACGTGTTTTACCATATGGCATGCATCGCCAACCAGAGTCAGCAGCGTGAACTGGCGATCAAGTCACTCGCCAAGGGCAGTGCCATCAATCCGCAGGATACCCAGTTACTGCATTTACGATCTGCGCTGGGGATTCGACGTAAACCGGTACTAGGCTTTTTTTCGCGTAAAAACCTGCTCAATATGCTGCTCGGTAAACTGACTTATCGCTGGTACAGCCCTGCCGACAGGTTGCTTTAGAACCTGGCCTAACCGGTTTTTTTACTGGACTGCGGTTTACCCAGTAACGGCTTGAGGTATTGGCCGGTATGTGAAGCTGGCTGTTCAGCAACGGTTTCAGGCGTACCACAGCAGACCAGTTCGCCCCCTTTATTGCCGCCCTCAGGGCCCATGTCAATAATCCAGTCCGCGGTTTTAATCACATCCAGGTTGTGTTCAATCACCACGATGGTATTGCCGTGGTCTCTCAGCCGATGCAGTACTGCCAGTAATTGCTCGATGTCATGAAAGTGCAGCCCGGTGGTGGGTTCGTCGAGAATATACAGGGTATTACCGGTATCGCGTTTTGACAGTTCTCGGGACAATTTAATACGTTGTGCCTCGCCGCCGGAAAGCGTGGTCGCATTTTGGCCCAACGTGATATAACTCAGCCCGACATCCATCAGGGTCTGCAGCTTGCGCTTGACGACCGGGATGGCATCGAAGAACTGCAAGGCATCTTCCACGGTCATTTCCAGCACCTGGAAAATATTCTTACCCTTGTACTTCACTTCCAGGGTTTCACGGTTGTAGCGTTTGCCCTTGCAAACATCACAAGGCACGTAAATATCAGGCAGAAAATGCATTTCCACCTTGATCACCCCGTCACCCTGGCAGGCTTCACAACGGCCACCCTTAACATTGAAGCTGAAACGTCCCGGTGAATAACCGCGTGCCCGTGCCTCCTGGGTCCCGGCGAAGATTTCCCGGATCGGGGTAAACAGCCCGGTGTAAGTGGCCGGGTTGGAGCGCGGGGTACGGCCTATCGGGCTCTGGTCGATATCGACGACCTTGTCGAACTGGCCCAGGCCATGAATTTCATCAAACGCGGCCGGCGGTTCGCTGGCATTGTT
>JASFOS010000022.1:0-21648 GCA_050116415.1 Thioalkalispiraceae bacterium | reverse complement strand
CACCGAATAACCAATACCGATATCACGCATCAGGCGGATTGAAACCAGGTTGCGCGATTTAATCAGCGCCTGGCGTAAACGCGTCGGGCCATAGAACTTGCCGCTGTAATTTTCCGGCCGCCAGGTATCTTCCAGGCCAGGTGCATCGAATACCACTGGGGCATCGTTGATGACGCTGGCTGCGGTGTAGCCTTTATCCAGGGCAGCCGTATAGATAAACGGCTTGAAGCTGGAGCCAGGTTGGCGCTTGGCCTGGATAACGCGGTTGAACTTGCTTTCATAAAAGTCAAAACCGCCCACGGCCGCCTGAATCGAACCATCGTTGGGCCGCAATGCCACCAGTGCACCCCCAACCTTGGGTTGCTGGGCAAGCCAGCTGCAACCGGGTTGTTGTGCCGGAGTAGTATAAATCACGTCGCCTTCGGCCAGCACGTCGGTGGCCTTCTCGAGCTCGGGGCCACGATGGGCGTCATCAATATACTGACGAGCCCACTTCAGTTTGTCCCAGGGAATATGAACGACTGTTTGCTCGGCGGTATAGGCATACACGGCCTGCTCGTCCAGTTGTATCACGACGGCGGGAGTCAGGTTGCCGACCGCTTCGAACTTTTCAAGCGCCTGCTGCCAAACATCAAATTCATCACTCAATACCTGCTCGCTGCCTGCTTCGTCCTCTGCAGCGGCCTGCTGCTTTGCCTGCCCGGTTTTGTTGTCCGCACCGGTTTCAAACAAGGCCACGTGGCCAAGCGTTCCCCGGTAACCATGGCGTCGATCATATTCCAGCAGGGCCTGGCGCAGTGACTTGTTGGCCACCTTCTGGTGACGGGACTCGATAGTGGTCACCACCTTGTAACCTTCGGTATAGGCTTTTTCGCCAAAGCGTTCCAGCATGGCACTGCGCGCCATCTCCGCGATATATGGTGCTTCCAGGTCGATATCCTGGCCATGCACGCTGGCCACATCTTTCCAGCCCAATGCCGCCTGGTATTCCTCGTCGGAAATAAACGCCAGCGCATGCATGCGGCCCAGCACATAGTTGCGGCGAATCCGGGCGCGCTCAGGGTTTACCACCGGGTTATAGCGTGATGGCGCCTTGGGCAAACCGGCAATCATGGCAATTTCCGCGATGCTCAACTCATCCAGTTTTTTGCCATAGTAGACCTGGGCGGCCGCAGCAAAACCGTAAGCGCGTTTGCCCAGGTAAATCTTGTTGAGGTAAAGCGCCAGGATATCCTCCTTACTGAGTTCGTCCTCGATTTTCAGTGCCAGGAAGATTTCATTAAATTTACGCAAGAAGGTTTTTTCGCGACTGAGAAAAAAGTTCCGCGCCACCTGCATGGTGATGGTACTGCCACCCTGTCCCTTTTCCCCGGTACGAATCAGGTGAAACGCGGCGCGCAATATCCCCTGGTAATCCACCCCGGGGTGTTCGAAAAAGCGGTCATCTTCAGCTGCCAGTACTGCCTCGATCAACTTGGGCGGGAATTCTTCATAACTCAGCGGGGAGCGCTTCATTTCACCGAACTCGGCGATGAGGTCGCCTTCCCGCGAATAGACTCGCAAAGGTACCTGGAGCTTTACATCCTTGAGGGTATCAATGTCCGGCAACCCGGGCGTGATATAAACATAGGCAATCAAGAGGCCGAATGTCCCCAACAAGCCCAGCGTTAAGGCAGATGCGACGATAAATGTGACGAATTTCTTAAAAACAGGTTTCATGGAATAAAAATATTAAAACTATTTCTCTGCGTACCGATAGAAATGGAAAGAGTATATAAGGTATGCAAGAACAAAACTATGGATTATTTGTATTTATCCATTATTTGACCTATAGTTGACTCTGAAACCTAAAGTAGTTATACATATAACTCCTGTAACCCTAAGGTAATAAAAGAAAAAAATGGGTCTCACTGATATTTTTAAATCGAAAACACCCGCGGTAGTCGGGTTGGATATTAGCTCCACCGCTGTCAAGCTTCTGGAACTTGGCCGTAGCGGTGATCGCTATCGTGTGGAAAGTTATGCGGTTGAGCCGCTACCACCCAATTCTGTCATCGAGAAAAACATCTCGGATGTAGAAGCCGTCGGTGAGGCGATAAAACGTGCGGTAAAACGTTCCGGAACACGCACTAAGAATGCCGCCGCCGCCGTAGCCGGCTCCGCGGTAATTACCAAGGTCATCGCCATGCCGGCTTCACTCAGTGAAGATGACATGGAACAGCAAATCCAGCTGGAAGCTGATCAATATATTCCCTATCCCCTGGAAGAAGTTAACCTGGACTTTGAAGTACTGGGCCCATCGGAAAATGATCCCGAACGCGTTGACGTGTTGCTCGCAGCATCACGCAGCGAAAACGTTGACGTACGTGTGGCGGCCATAGAGCTGGCAGGCCTGAAAGCCAAGGTTATCGATGTAGAAGCCTATGCCATTGAAAATGCCTTCTCCATCATGGCACCGCAATTGCCGGAACAGGGGGTCGATCAGACCATCGCCGTGGTTGACGTCGGTGCCACCATGACCACGCTCAACGTGATGCATGATCTCAAATCAATTTATACTCATGAACAGGTGTTCGGTGGTAAACAGTTAACAGAAGAAATTCAACGTCGCTACGGACTGTCTTACGAAGAGGCCGGTATGGCCAAGCGTCAGGGTGGCCTGCCTGATAACTATGTGCCCGAAGTATTAGAGCCATTTAAAGAAGCCATGGCACAACAGGTTAGCCGCTCGTTGCAGTTTTTCTACGGCTCAACACAGTACAACCATGTTGACCACCTGGTGCTGGCCGGCGGTAGCGCCATGATCCCTGGTATAGATGAAATGGTTGCCAATAAACTGGGCGTTCATACCTCGATTGCAAACCCGTTCAGTAACATGACACTGGCTTCACGCGTGAAAGCCCAAAGCCTGAGTAACGATGCCCCGGCGCTGATTATCGCCTGCGGCCTTGCCATGAGGAGTTTTGACTGATGGCACGTATTAACTTATTACCGTGGCGTGAAGAAAAACGCAAAGAACAACAAAAACAATTTGCTTCGATTACAATTTTATCGGTGGTATTCGTCGGTTTTGTCATCCTTGCGGTGCATTTGCAGTATTCGCGCATGATAGATTATCAAAAATCACGTAACGCATTTCTGAAGCGCGAAATTGCCAAAGTTGATAAACAAATCAAGGAAATTGAAACCCTAGCTGAAGAAAAAAGACGCTTGCTGGCGCGCATGCAGGTTATCCAGCAATTACAGCTTAATCGCCCGGAAATCGTACATCGCTTTGATGAACTGGTGCGCATCATTCCTGATGGCGTTTACCTGCTTGATTACAAGCAATCAGGTAAGAAGATTAGCGTCAACGGCCTTGCTCAATCCAATGCCCGTGTTTCTGCCCTAATGAGAAATATCGAATCATCACCGTGGTTCACCAATCCCAAGTTGAACGTTATTAAATCAGATAAGAAAGATGCCGAAGCAACCCGCAGATTCTCGCTGGTACTTCAGCAGACCAGCCAGAAAGATCAGGAGGTTAAAAAATGAAGGACTTTGACCTGAATGATCTTGATTTAAGCACCATAGGCTCATGGCCGATGGCGGCCAAGGCGGTGATTATTATCATCGTATGCGTGATAGTACTGACACTGGGTTATTTTCTGGATATCAAGTCTCAGCAGGAAACTTTAGCTAAACAGGAAAAACGGGAAGTCAGGTTAAAAAAATCATTTGAGAAAAAACAGGCAAAAGCGGCAAACCTGGATGCCTATAAAAAACAAATGCAGGAAATGAAAGAGTCGTTTGGCGCGATGTTGCGGCAACTGCCCAGCAAAACCGAAGTAGAGGACCTGCTAATCGACATTTCGCAAACCGGGCTTGCCAGTGGTATTGAATTTGAATTGTTCAAACCCGGCAAAGAAAAGTTCATCGAGTTCTATGCTGAACTCCCCATAAGCATTCAAGTCAAGGGCACTTATCACGAGTTTGGTGATTTCATCAGTGGCGTGGCCGCATTACCACGTATCGTTACTTTGCACAACATCTCCATCAAACCAAGAAAAAAATCCAAAGACTTGACCATGAGTATTACGGCAAAGACCTACCGTTACCTGGATGAGAACGAAATTGCCTCACAAAGCAAGAAAAAACGTAAAAAACGGCGTCGATAGCAGGTTAGAACCATGAAGCAAATAAAAAAACATAATCGCCCTTTTTTGCTGAGTACCTTACAACTCGGTTTACTCGCCGTTGCTATTACGTCAATAACAGCATGCTCAAGCGAACAGCATGGTGATTTACAGGCTTATGTCGACAGGGTGAAAGCACAGAAAAAAGGCCGTGTAGAACCACTCCCCGAGGTTAAACCCTATGCCACTTTTGCCTACAGTGCGCATGAACTCAGGGAACCTTTTACTTCGTTTGCCTTGAGCGATGCAGAGGAACAGGAAGAAACAAACGGCCTGCGCCCGGACATGAACCGCAAACGTGAAGCTCTGGAGCAATTCCCCCTTGATACGCTTGCCTTCGTTGGTCACCTGGAAAAAGAGGGGATCCGTTGGGGCTTAATATCAGCACCGGATAAAACAGTTTATCGTGTGCAAGTAGGAAATCACCTGGGTAAAAACTACGGTGAGATACTGTCAATTAACGAAACTGCTATCAAAATCAAAGAAATTATACCGAATGGTTTAGGTGGCTGGGTAGAACGTGAAGCGTCTATCTCACTCAGTGAATAACGCTTGATGGAGTAGTAACTATGAATACTATAATGAACAAAATCACGTGGTCGGCAAGTTTAATTATCGGGCTGGCCTTATGGAGTGTTTCTTCTCAGGCGGCAATAAATGCCCAGCCAAACACGCTAACAGGCATATCATACACTACCCTGCCAGGTGAACAGGTACAGATTCGTTTAAGTATGGCCAACACGGCGGTTGTCCCCGGAAGTTTCACGGTTGATAACCCTGCCCGTATTGCCTTTGATTTGCCCAACACCACTATCGACATGGCAAAGAAAACTCATCCCATTGGCATTGGCGCGGCACGTAGTATCACCGCTATTGAAGCAGGTGGCAGAACCCGCGTAGTACTGAATCTTGCCAAGCTGACCAGTTATAACACCGTGACCGAAGGTAATGACATTGTCATAACACTGGGGGGCACCGGCGGTGATGAAGCACCTGCCGAAACCTTTGCTGGCGCAGCGCCACAAACTGTTGCAAACAATGTACAGGACATCGATTTCCGCCGTGGAGAAAAAGGCGAAGGCCGTATCCAGATTACCCTGGCCGATCCCAACACCCCCGTCGATATGAAAAAACGCGGTAAAGACATTGTTGTCACGATCAAAAACAGCTCGGTACCCGAAAACCTGGAACGTCGTATCGATGTTATCGATTTTGCAACCCTGGTGAAAACGGTGGACTCTTTCAACCATGGCAATGATGCACGACTGATTATCAGTGCAACTGATGAATTCGACCACATTGCCTACCAGACTGATAACACCTTTACTATTGATGTAAAACCGGTTGTAAAAGAGAAAAAGGAACCGGCCCACAAGAAAACCTACAAAGGTGAGCGTTTATCACTGAACTTCCAGAAAATTGATGTGCGCGCAGTGTTACAGCTGATTGCTGATTTTACCGGGCTTAACCTGGTAACCAGCGAATCAGTCAAGGGTCAGTTAACGCTGAGACTGAAAAATGTCCCCTGGGACCAGGCGCTGGATATCATCCTGCGTACCAAGGGACTTGGTGTACAAAAAGAAGGTAATGTACTGTCTGTCGCGCCAATAGAAGAAATTGCCGCACGCAACAAGGTACAGGCCTCCATCGAAGACAATGCACCATTATACAGCGAATCTATCCAGGTAAATTATGCCAAGGCCTCTGATTTGGCAAAACTAATCAAATCGAAAGATACCAGCCTGCTCTCCAAGCGTGGGCGCTTATCTGTTGATCAACGTACCAACCGTCTTTTATTGAAAGACACGATTGCGAACATCGAGTCGGTCATCGCGCTGGTCAGGGAACTGGATATTCCGGTACGCCAGGTTCTGATCGAATCACGCATCGTACTGGCAGCCAATAATTTCAGTGACTCACTGGGTGTACGTTTTGGTGTCTCGCGAAACTATACCGATAGTGACGGTGATCAGAATGTCATGTCCGGCACTCTGAATGGCACCACCCAGCTTATCAACGGCACAACCCTGACGGCACCTGGACGTTATAATGTTAACCTGCCGGTTTCTGCCGCGGGCTCACTGGGCCTGGCCGTGGCCAAATTGCCACTGGGAACATTAGTCGAGCTTGAGTTGTCCGCCGCCCAGGCTGAGGGTGCCTCGGAAACGGTGGCCAGCCCTCGCGTCATTACTTCAAACCAGAAACAGGCCCGTATCGAAGCCGGTCAGGAAGTACCTTATACGCAAACTGATGAAAACGGAAAGGTCTCAACCCTGTTCAAGAAAGCGGTACTGAGCCTTGATGTTACGCCACAGATCACGCCTGATGACCGCATTATCATGGACCTGAAAGTAAACAAGGATGAACCTGATTTCGGTAACCTGGTTGGTGAGAACAACCCACCTATCAATACCCAGTCGGTGCAAACCCAGGTCCTGGTGGATAACGGTGAAACCATTGTACTGGGTGGTATCTACGAGCAGGATAAGAGTAAATCCATCAACCGGGTACCTTTCTTTGGCGACCTGCCACTGGTCGGTGTACTGTTCCGTAACCGTGTCGAAATCAACAACAAGCAGGAACTGCTGATTTTCGTCACACCTAAAATCGTCAAAGAAAGCGCCTCCCTGTAAAAATCACATCGCTGTTCCGTGCAGACTTTTTCTGCACGGAACACTTGATTTCTTTTTCTCGAACTGTCATATCTGCCTGATATGAGTAAACAAAATAATATTTTCCTGGTGGGCCCGATGGGTGCCGGCAAAACCACGATTGGCAAACAGCTCGCCGCCGCCAGGCAGCTTGAATTTTTTGACAGCGACCATGAAATCGAGGCCCGTACCGGAGTCACGATTCCGCATATTTTTGATGTCGAAGGTGAAGAAGGCTTTCGTCGCCGCGAGGAAGACATCATCGATGAATTGACGCAAAAGAATCATATCGTGCTGGCTACCGGAGGTGGTGCCGTACTCAGGGAGATTAACCGTCAACGCCTGAAATCGCGTGGTACGGTCATCTACCTGCAGGCTGACATTGAACTTTTGCTGGAGCGCACTTCGCGCGACAAGAATCGCCCGCTGTTGCAAACGGCCAATCCCAGGCAAAAGCTTGAACAGCTGATGACGGCGCGTGAGCCGTTGTATCGTGAAGTCGCCGACTACACGATTAATACCGAGCAACAGCCCATAGGCAGCGTTGTAAACCTGATCCTGCAAAAGCTGTCCGACTAGCGCAGCTTTTGTAATATAATTCTGCCTATTCTTTATCCAGAAACAGTGTTATGAAAATGAAAACGCTTAATGTTGATCTGGGGGACCGTAGTTACCCCATCTTTATTGGCAGTAAATTGCTATCCAGCGCCGAACTGGTACGTCCCTACGTGAAAGGTACCCAGGTGATGATTGTCAGCAATGAAACCGTTGCGCCACTCTACCTGGAGCAAGTCAAACAGTTGTTTGACGGCTTTATCACCGAAAGCGTGATTCTGCCTGATGGTGAACAATACAAGAACCTTCAGGAACTGGATGCTATTTTTGATGCCCTGCTCTCTCATCGTTTTGATCGCCACTGTACCCTGGTCGCGCTGGGCGGTGGCGTGGTAGGCGATATGTGTGGTTTTGCCGCCGCCTGTTACCAACGTGGCGTCAACTTCATCCAGATTCCGACCACCTTGCTCGCCCAGGTGGATTCTTCAGTCGGCGGTAAGACCGGGGTAAACCACCCGCTGGGCAAGAATATGATCGGGGCGTTTCACCAACCGCAATGCGTGGTGATTGATAGCGACACGCTCAATACCCTGGATGATCGCCAGCTCAGTGCCGGTATTGCCGAGGTCATCAAGTACGGGCTGATTCGCGACACGGACTTCATTAATTGGCTTGAGAACAACATGGACAAGCTGTTGAGTCGTGAGCCTGAAGCGATCGCCTATGCCATTGAAACTTCCTGCCAGTGCAAAGCCAGCATCGTGGCGGAAGACGAAAAAGAAAGTGGCGTGCGCGCCCTGTTGAACCTGGGGCATACCTTTGGCCACGCCATCGAGGCCGGCACCGGTTATGGCAACTGGCTACATGGCGAAGCGGTCGGCACCGGCATGCTCATGGCAGCAGACTTATCAATGCGCCAGGGCTGGCTCAGCGCAGAAGACGTACAGCGCGTGGAAGACCTGATCGACAAGGCAATGCTACCAACCCGCGCACCGCATAGTATCGCTTTCGACAAATTCATCGAACTGATGGCCGTGGATAAAAAAGTCCGTGCCGGTAAAATCAATTTCGTTTTATTCAAGAAACTGGGCGATGCTTTCATCACCGATGCGTTTGACATGGATAACCTGAAACAAACTATCGAGGCGCATCGCGCAGTTGCTGAAGAATAAACAAGGGATGCTTATGACTATGCCGACACTTGCGCCGTATGCCGCCAGCGATGCCACCTCACTGGGGCGCAGTCAGCCAGAAGAACCTCCCAAGCATCGCAGTGAGTTCCAGCGCGATCGTGATCGCATTATTCATTCCACCGCGTTTCGACGCCTTGAATACAAGACCCAGGTGTTTGTAAACCACGAAGGAGACCTGTTTCGCACCCGGCTGACCCATTCCATCGAAGTCGCACAAATGAGCCGTACCATCGCCCGCGCCATGTCACTCAATGAAGACCTGAGTGAAGCGATCGCCCTGGCGCATGACCTGGGGCACACCCCATTTGGCCACACCGGCCAAGACAGCCTCAATGCCTGCATGAAAAACTACGGTGGCTTTGAACACAACCTGCAGTCATTGCGTGTGGTCGATAAGCTGGAAGAAAAATATGCCCGGTTTGATGGCCTCAACCTGACCTTTGAAAGCCGTGAAGGAATCCTGAAACATTGCTCAGTAAAAAATGCCGCGGAACTGGGTGATGTGGGTGAGCGCTTCATTAACAAGACACAACCCAACATGGAAGCGCAGATGGTCAACCTGGCGGATGCCATTGCCTATAACAGTCATGACGTGGATGATGGCTTACGCGCCGGGTTAATCAGCATCGAGCAGCTACGTGAAGTTACTCTATTCAAGTCTCTCTATGAAGATGTCGTACGAGACTATCCTGACCTGGCGAAAAAACGGGTCATCTACGAGATTGTACGCCGCATGATCGACACCCAGATCAAGGATCTGATTGCCGCCAGCCAGGAAAAAATTGAATCAGTTGCACCTGACAGTATCGAAGCAGTACGCCGGCACAACGAAAGCCTGGTGACCTTCAGTGACCAGATGTGGGACATGCACCGTGAATTAAAACGCTTCCTGCGCGAAAACCTTTATAACCATTTCCGTGTCCATCGCATGAGCCACAAGGCTGGCAAGGTAATCCGTGAACTGTTCGATGCCTTCATCAATGATGTTCGCCTGATGCCCCCCTCGTACCGGGAAAAAGCCAAACAGGTTGAAATGAAACATGGTGAGGCAGGTCGCGCACGAATTGTTGCCGATTATATCGCCGGCATGACTGACCGCTATGCTATCAAGGAATACGAACGCATATTTGATCCTTCAACTCTGACCTGATGCAACATAACGATAACTAGACACGATTGACCAGCTGTAATGCGTATATATTTACAAACACCTGTTACAGAAGATTCGGCGCCACGCTATTATCAGCTGATACTTCAGGAAGATCTGCTGGAAGGCTGGACGCTGGTACGCGAATGGGGCCAGCAAGGCTCGTCTGGCCGGGTAAAACGCGATCATTTCGCTACCCGCGAAGAAGCAGAACAGGCTATGATAAGGGTACGCGATGCACAATTGAAACGCGGATACAGGATTGCATTCATGCAGGGACAGGAGCAACCGCATGAGCGGTTATAACAGCGAACAACTCGATCGTCTCGAACCCGGCTACCTGACAAGCCTGGGCTTGCAGCAAGCGCCGTTTACTTCGGCTCATGAAGCCAAGTTCCTCTACCTTGATGCGGAACGTGATCAATGTAACAACATGCTGCATCACCTCACCCAGTATAGCGATCTTTTACTCATTGTCAGCGGTGAACGTGGCATCGGCAAAACCAGCCTGTTACAACATTTTCAAAACTCGGCTAACCCGGAATGGTCGCTGTGTACCGTTCAGGCCAATGCCATGATGGATGCTCACCAGTTATTGGCCAGTATTGCCCAGGGTTTTGGCCTGCATATTAACCAGCAGCCTGCCGGGGTGTTACAGGACAGCCTCTACCAGTACCTGGTGACCATTCAACAAAATGGCCAGGTCCCTATCCTGCTGGTGGATGATGCCCACGAGTTACCAAAAGATGCACTGGAAACCCTGTTTACCCTGGCTGATGCTGAAACCGGTGAAGACAACCTGCTACGCATTATTTTATTTTGTGAGCCACAAATTGAAATCATGCTGGAATCACCCGCGATTCAACCTTTACGGGAGCGCATTACCCACACCATCGAGATCCCAGCGTTCAATGAAGAACAAACCGCCGAATATATCAAGCACCGCATGGCGGTAAGTGGTTTTACTGGCGCCAGTCCGTTTCAACCCAAAGACATCAAGAAGATATACAAGCTTTCCCATGGTATTCCGGCACGTATCAACGAACTGGCACACCTGCACCTCAGTGGTGAAACGGCGGTCGCCATCGAACCAGAGCAACTTCCGGAAGAATATGCGCAACTGAGCTTTTCAAAGAAACGGCTTGTCGCCGGTATCGCGGTAATAACGCTGGTGCTGGTGACCCTTGTTTTTCAGGACAAGATCAACAGCCTGTTTGAAGAACCCGAAAAGATCACGACAGCAGCTAAGCATAAACCTGAAGCAACACGACCCCCTGTGCAGACTGATGAAGCCGGTAGCGAACAAAAAACCATTGAGCTTGATGTTAACCCGATAACCAGGGGGGATAGCGAACAAGTACCCCCCGCCACCGTGGCCACGAACGAAACTTCGACGCCAACCGCGGCAGCCGAAACCACCCCGGTACAGCCTGACAAGACCACAGCCACACCTGAAGAACCAGAGACGCCTGCGGTTACCTCCCGTATACGCAGCATTCTGCCAGCCCCGGTAACAGGCAGTCGACAGCAACAAACCATCCTGCTCAATGGTGAAGGCTTCAGTAAAGATACCAGGGTTACCGTCAGCTGGTCAGGCAACAGGAAACAATTGTCTCCTGAACAGGTCATTTATGAAAACACCAACCAGTTACGCATCCAGATCACCGTGGGTAGCCAGGCCGATGACTGGACCGTTCAGACCGAGGACCCCGTTCACGGCCAATCTAACCTGTATGCTTTTAGAGTTACCGCGGCACCGGCAACCGGGTTACAAACCATTAGCTGGATAAACCGACAAAACCCCGAGCACTTTACCTTGCAGTTGCTGGGCACGTATAACAAGGGCTCGCTGGAGAGTTTTGTCAAGCGACACCAGTTAGAAAAAAACACCGCCTTCTTTGTTTCGCGACGCAACAATCGCAACTGGTATACCCTGGTGCACGGCCGCTTCGCTTCAAAACCGCTCGCACAGCAGGCAGTGAACCAGCTGCCCGCTGATTTACAAAAAATCCGCCCCTGGATACGCCGCTTCGCCGATATCCAGTCCACGACCAGGCTCAGCGCACAACCCGCGCCAGCAAAGACCGGGGGCGACCTCGTTGAACCATCAAAACCGGCTCTGTCAGCGCCCGCCAATACGCCCTCATCACTCGATCTGACCGCCAATGCCGCCTGGCTCTGGAGCCAGAACCCTGGCCATTACACCTTGCAACTACTCGGTAGCCATCAGCTGGAGGCCCTGCGCAGTTTCATCAAGCAACACCAGTTGGCTCGCCAGACCAGTTTCTACCGTACCCGGCGCAATAACCGGGAATGGTTCGTGCTGCTCTACGGCAGCTATCCCGACCGTGAACAGGCCCTGGCCGCCATCAGCCGATTGCCGGCTGAACTGCAACGCAGCAAGCCCTGGGCACGTCGTTTTGCCGACATCCATGCCGAATTGTCCTCGCAATAACCCCCTGCCAAAACGGAAAAAACCCTTATAATTCTTAAGCCTGTCAACCCACTGGCTATATTGAAGCGTCTTCTGCAGACCTGTATACTGCTGAGCCATTTTGCCCCGCTGCTGTTTCGTTCTGGCACCCGGCTAGGTGATACATTTTTTGACAACTAAAATTAACGGTTTCGAATGACTGTGAGTAATCAGAATCAACCCCAGACAGGTTTATATCGCCCTGATTTTGAAAGGGAAAACTGCGGATTTGGCTTGATTGCCAATATGGACGGTAAACCCAGCCACTGGCTGGTGGATACGGCAATTGGCGCCCTGGCCCGTTTGACCCACCGTGGTGCGGTGGCCGCCGATGGTAAAACCGGAGACGGTTGTGGCCTGCTGTTGAAAAAACCCGACGGTTTTCTGAAATCGATTGCTGAAGAAAAAGGTTATGCGCTGGCCGAGTTGTACGCTACCGGGATGGTATTCCTCAACACCGACAAGGCCAAAGCCGCTCATGCCCGCTCCACGCTGGAAAATGAACTGACAAAAGAAGGCCTGCAGGTACTGGGCTGGCGCGTGGTACCCACCAATACCGAGGCCTGCGGCGAAGAGGCACTGAAATCATTACCGCAAATCGAGCAAATCTTCGTCAATGCGGCTGATGGCATGGATGAAACCGCGTTTGAAAGACACTTATATATAGCGCGCCGTCGTACTGAAAAGGCCATCGAACCCGGCGATAAAATTTTTTACGTGCCGTCCCTGTCTTCGCGCGTCATCTCCTACAAAGGCCTGGTGATGCCCGCCTACCTGCCGGTGTTTTACCAGGACCTGGGCAACGAGAAACTGGAATCCGCTACTGCGGTATTCCACCAACGTTTTTCGACCAACACCTGGCCGGAATGGCGCCTGGCCCAGCCATTTCGCTACCTGGCGCACAACGGTGAAATCAATACGGTACAGGGCAACCGTAACTGGTCAGTGGCGCGTGGCCACAAGTTTGAAACTCCGGCGATCCCGATGGAAGATGTGCGCCCGCTGGTTTCCCTGAGCGGCTCTGATTCAAACAGCATGGATAACATGCTGGAAGCCCTGATGGCCGGTGGCATGAGCATGTTCCGCGCCATGCGCCTGCTGGTACCGCCCGCCTGGCAAAATGTCGAAAGCATGGACGCCGATCTGCGCGCCTTCTATGAATACAACTCCATGCACATGGAACCCTGGGACGGTCCGGCCGGCATCGTCATGACCGATGGCCGCTATGCCGGTTGCTCCATGGACCGCAACGGCCTGCGTCCGGCCCGCTGGGTGATCACCAAGGACCGCCACATCACGCTGGCTTCCGAAATCGGGGTCTACGACTACCAGGCTGAAGACGTGGTCAAGAAAGGCCGCCTCAAGCCAGGCCAGATGATCGCAGCAGACATGCAGACCGGTGAGCTATTGATGCCGGATGACATCGATAACCTGCTGAAATCAGCCCAGCCCTACAAGCAATGGATGAAGCAGTACTCGCGCCACCTGGAATCAAAACTGGAAGAAGAATGCATCAGCGAATGCATGGCTGAACAGACCCTGGATATCTACCAGAAAATGTTCCAGGTCACGTTTGAAGAACGTGACCAGGTCATCCGGGTGCTGGGTGAACAGGGCCAGGAAGCGATCGGTTCCATGGGCGACGACACGCCGTTCCCGGCGCTGTCGCGCATGGTGCGTTCCCCTTATGACAATTTCCGTCAACAGTTCGCACAGGTGACCAACCCGCCGATCGATCCGATCCGTGAACAGATTGTCATGTCACTGGAAACCTGCCTGGGCCGTGAAAAAAACATGTTCGAGGAAACCCCGCAACATGCCGCGCGCCTGCTGGTGGATTCCCCGGTGCTGTCACACGGCAAGTTCCAGCAGCTGCTGGAGATGGGTAAAACCGACAGCGAATACGCGTCCGAAGTTATTTCCCTGAATTACGCCAAAGACGTTGATCTGAAATCGGCGATCATCGATATCGCTGACAAGGCCACCGCCGCGGTCCAGGCCGGCAAGGTGGTGCTGGTATTGAGTGACCGTGATATCGCTGAAGACAAGCGCCCGGTGCATGCCCTGCTTGCCACCGGGGCCGTGCATCATCGTTTAATTCGTGAAGGTCTGCGTTGTGACGCCAACCTGATTATCGAAACCGCCACCGCGCGTGATCCCCATCACTTCGCTACCCTGGTCGGATACGGCGCCACCTGTGTGTACCCCTACATGGCATTTGAAGTCCTCAATGACATGGTTAACTCCGGTGAAATCAAAGACGGCAAGCTGGCGGAACTGGAGGCCAACTATCGCAAAGGGATCAACAAGGGGCTGTATAAAATCACCTCCAAGATGGGCATTTCCACCATCGCCAGTTACCGTGGTTCGCAGCTGTTCGAGTCGGTGGGCCTGCACCAGGACGTGGTCGACCTGTGCTTCACCGGGACCACTAACCGCGTCTCCGGTATCCAGTTCCAGGACCTGCAGGACGATCAGGACGTACTCTGCAAGCTGGCCTGGAACCCGCGTAAACCCATCAGCCAGGGAGGCCTGTTGAAGTTCATCCATGGTGGTGAAGACCACGCCTATAACCCTGACGTGGTGCGCACCATGCAGGAAGCGGTAAAAACCGGCGACTATCGCCAGTGGCAAGTTTACGCTGACCTGGTCAATAACCGTCAGCCACTGGCCTTGCGCGACCTGTTAAAACTGCGCGATGACCACGAAGCAATCTCCATTGATGAAGTTGAACCCATGGAAGAGATCGTTAAACGCTTCGACTCGGCGGCCATGTCGCTGGGTGCCCTGTCACCGGAAGCCCACCAGACCCTGGCCACCGCCATGAACCGCCTCGGTGCCCGTTCCAACTCGGGTGAAGGCGGCGAAGACCCGGAACGTTACGGTACCGAGCGTCGCTCCAAGATCAAACAGGTGGCCTCGGGTCGCTTCGGCGTGACCCCGGCATACCTGCGCTCGGCCGAAGTCATGCAGATCAAGATCGCCCAGGGCGCCAAGCCCGGTGAGGGTGGCCAGCTGCCCGGCCACAAGGTGAATGAACTGATTGCCAACCATCGTTATTGCAAGCCTGGTGTATCACTGATTTCGCCACCGCCGCATCACGATATCTATTCCATCGAGGATCTGGCGCAACTGATTTTTGACCTGAAACAGGTCAACCCCGATGGCCTGGTCTCGGTCAAACTAGTGGCCGAGGCCGGCGTCGGCACCATCGCCGCCGGTGTCGCCAAGGCCTATGCCGATCTGATCACAGTGTCCGGTTATGACGGTGGTACCGGTGCCTCGCCCCTGACCTCAGTGAAGTATGCCGGCTCACCCTGGGAACTGGGCCTGTCGGAAACCCACCAGATCTTGCGCGCCAATAACCTGCGCGGCAAGGTACGCCTGCAAACCGACGGCGGTCTGAAAACCGGCCTTGACGTGGTGAAAGCTGCGATCCTGGGCGCGGAAAGTTTCGGCTTCGGCACCGGACCGATGATTGCCATGGGTTGTAAGTACTTACGTATCTGTCATCTCAATAACTGCGCCACCGGTGTCGCGACCCAGGACAACATCCTGCGCAGCAAGTACTACCTGGGCGAAGTGGACTGGGTGATGAACTACTTCAGGTTCATTGCCGAGGACGTGCGTAATATCCTGGCCTCGCTGGGTGCCCGTAGCCTGACCGACATCATTGGCCGTACCGACCTGTTAAGCAAGCTGGATGGGCATACCAGCAAGCAGCAGTCGCTGGATCTGACCCAGCTGATTTCCGATGGCGGGGTGGCAAAAGACAAGGCACAGTACTGCCTTGAACCTTTCAACGAACCGTTTGATAAAGGTGAGCTGGCCGAGCAGATGGTCAGCGATGCGATGAAGGCCATCGAAAACAAAACCGGCGGCGAGTTCAGCTACCCGGTGCAGAACATTCACCGCTCCATCGGCGCCCGCCTCTCCGGTGAAATCGCCGTGCGCCATGGCAACCTGGGCATGGAAGACAACCCCATCGTGCTGAAAATGACCGGTACCGCCGGCCAGAGTTTCGGCGTATGGAATGCCGGCGGCCTGCACATGTACCTGGAAGGTGACGCCAACGATTACGTGGGCAAAGGCATGGCCGGTGGCAAGCTGGTGATTCGCCCGCCACAAGCCAGCCAGTTCCAGTCACATGAAACCACCATCATCGGTAACACCTGCTTATACGGTGCCACCGGTGGCAAGCTGTATGCTTCCGGCCTGGCCGGCGAGCGTTTCGCGGTACGTAACTCCGGTTGCCATACCGTGGTGGAAGGTATCGGTGATCACGGCTGTGAATACATGACCGGTGGTCATGTCACGATCCTGGGTAAAACCGGCATTAATTTTGGTGCCGCCATGACCGGTGGCTTTGCCTACGTCTATGACGAAGAAAACGCTTTCTCGGATTGCATTAACCAGGACGTGGATATTCAGCGCATGCTGCCGGAAAACATGGAAGCACACCGCAACCACTTGCGTGAAGTAATCGAAGACTTTGTAAAAGAAACCGGTAGTGAACGTGGCCAGTACATTCTGGATAATTTCTCGGATTGCATTGGCAAATTCTGGCTGGTTAAACCGAAAGCCGCGGAGCTGGAATCCCTGATGGATGACCTGCAGCGCCGTGCTGCCTAATTTATATTAACGAATAATTGGACTGAAGACTCAATGGGTAATAACTTTCAGTTTTTAAACGTCGAACGCCACGACCCGGAAAAAAAATCGGTCGAAGTGCGCATCAAGGAATACCGTGAGATTTACGGTGAGTTCGATCAGCGCCGTGCTGCCGAACAGGCAGACCGTTGCCTGCACTGTGGTAATCCCTACTGTGAATGGAAATGTCCGGTACATAACTACATTCCCAACTGGTTGCAACTGATCGCCGAAGGCAACATCGATGAAGCGGTGGAGCTTTCTCACCGTACCAACTCGTTGCCTGAAATCACCGGACGTGTCTGTCCGCAGGATCGTTTATGCGAGGGCTCCTGTACCCTCAACGAAGGTGGCTTCGGTGCGGTGACCATCGGTAACGTGGAAAAATATATTTCCGATACCGCGTTTGAAAAAGGCTGGGTACCGGATCTATCCATGGTCAAGGATACCGGCAAGACGGTCGCTATCGTAGGCGCAGGTCCTGCAGGCCTGTCCTGTGCCGATGTGCTGGCACGAAACGGGGTCAAGGCCGTGGTTTATGATCGTCACCCTGAAATCGGTGGCCTGCTCACCTTTGGTATTCCTGAATTCAAACTGGAAAAAGAAGTGGTGATGCGTCGCCGCAAGATTTTTGAAGGCATGGGCATCGAATTCAAGCTGGGTGTTGAAGTCGGCAAAGATATCAGCTTTAGCGAACTGATCGATAATCACGATGCGGTGTTCCTTGGTATGGGGACCTATAACTACATGCAGGCACGTATTCCCGGTGAAGACCTGCCCGGTGTTTATCCGGCACTGGACTTCCTGATCTCCAACGTGAACCGTTGTCATGGTTTTGAAAAAGACCAGGCCGATTACATCGGCATGCAAGGTCGCCACGTGGTGGTGTTGGGCGGTGGTGATACCGCGATGGACTGCAACCGTACCTCGATTCGCCAGGGTGCCGCCTCGGTAACCTGTGCTTATCGCCGCGATGAAGAAAACATGCCTGGCTCGAAGCGTGAGGTTGCCAATGCCAAGGAAGAAGGCGTGAAATTCATGTTCAACCGCCAGCCGGTTGAAATCGTCGGTGACGACCAGGTAACGGGGATCAAGGTGGTCACTACCAGGCTGGGCGAGCCGGATGAACGTGGTCGCCGCCGTCCCGAAGTGGTCGAAGGTTCTGAAGAAATTATCATGGCGGACGCGGTCATCGTCGCCTTTGGTTTCCAGCCAAGCCCGGCGGACTGGTTTGCTGACTTTAACATCGAAACCGACGACCGCGGCCGGGTCAAGGCACCGGAACACGCTGAATACAAGTTCCAGACCAGCAACCCGAAAATTTTTGCCGGCGGTGACATGGTTCGTGGTTCTGACCTGGTCGTGACAGCTATCTGGGAAGGGCGCGAAGCCGCCGATGGTATCCTGGATTACCTCGACGTTTAATTAACTACAACATGGGGCGTTAATCCGCCCCATTTTCATTAATAAGAAAAGCTATTATGTCTGGACTCATAAACGATCGTTTCCTTCGTGCAATACTAAAACAACCTGTTGATCGCACCCCGGTGTGGATGATGCGCCAGGCCGGTCGCTACCTGCCTGAATATCGTGAAACCCGCGCCAGGGCCGGTGATTTTCTGACCCTGTGCAAAACCCCTGAACTGGCCACTGAAGTCACCATGCAACCGCTGGATCGTTTCCCGCTGGATGCAGCCATCCTGTTTTCCGACATACTGACCATTCCTGATGCCATGGGACTGGGCCTGTACTTTGCGGAAGGTGAAGGCCCCAAGTTTACGAACCCGGTCACCTCGGCGGCTGATGTTAACAAGCTGGCGATTCCGGATATTAGCAGTGAACTGGGTTACGTGATGGACGCGGTGAGCATGATACGCCGTGAACTGGATGGTCGCGTGCCGTTGATTGGTTTTTCCGGCAGTCCATGGACCCTGGCCACTTACATGGTCGAAGGTGGCACAACCAAGGAATTCGCCAAAGTCAAAGGTATGCTCTATGACCGCCCTGACCTGATGCATAAACTGCTCGACGTCACCGCCGATACGGTGATCCAGTACCTCAACGCACAGATTGAATCCGGTGCACAGGCGATCATGATCTTTGATACCTGGGGTGGCGTACTCACCACGCGTGATTACAAAGAGTACTCGTTACAATACATGCAAAAAATCATCGATGGCCTGACGCGTGAACATCAAGGCCGTAAAGTGCCGGTGATCATGTTCAGTAAAGGCGGCTGCCAATGGCTGGAAAGCCAGGCGGATACCGGGGTTGATGCCCTGGGTCTGGACTGGACACTGGATATTGGCCTGGCACGCCAACGTGTCGGTGACAAGGTGGCCCTGCAAGGCAACATGGATCCTTCCGTGTTATATGCCACGCCAGCGCGTATCCGTGAAGAAGTCGCCTTTATTCTTGAGAGTTATGGCAAAGGCAGTGGCCACGTGTTCAACCTCGGCCATGGGATTCACCAGTACGTGGATCCGGATAATGCCGGGGCATTCATCGACGCGGTACACGAGCTCAGCGCGCCTTACCACCAGGAATAAATTACGGTTCAAACACTGGAGGATGCCGCTTGCTCAGTAACAGCTGGCTGCTTCAACGGCAATAAAATGGTAAAGGTACTGCCCTTGCCAGGTTTGCTATGAACCTTGATGGAGCCGCCCAGCATTTGCACGAAGCGGCCAGTGATCGAAAGCCCCAGGCCGGTACCCCCGTATATTCTTGAAATCGAATCATCCGCCTGCACAAAGGGGTTAAATATTTTTTCGACCTGTTCCAGGCTCATACCGATGCCTTCATCACGAATAACAATCTGGTAATATGCCTCACCCTCGTGGTTTAGCGTACAAGCGGATAACAGGATTTGACCGTTCTCGGTAAACTTGCAGGCATTACTTAACAGGTTATAAATGACCTGGCGAAGTTTTATCGTGTCGCTTTCTATTTTTAGCGACTCATTTTCAATATCAATCACCAGCTGGTTACCGCGCTTGCTTGCCATTGGCTTGATGATGGTAAGCACCTCCGTTAACAACTGATACATGTTAACAGGTTCGATATTAACAACCATTTTACCGGCTTCAATTTTTGACAAATCAAGAATACCGTTAATCAGGTTTA
Organism: Thioalkalispiraceae bacterium; assembly: GCA_050116415.1. Lineage (GTDB taxonomy): Bacteria > Pseudomonadota > Gammaproteobacteria > UBA6429 > Thiohalophilaceae > JARRJY01. Next base: position 1,678 of record JASFOS010000022.1, on the reverse strand, counting down.
ACAGGTGTGTGGCCGCGGTATGGATTTTGCCCAGGTCTTTTTCAGCATGGCTAAATTTGCCATCTTCAGCTTCTTCCTGGAGAATTTCGCAATAACCGAGTATCGCGTTCAACGGGGTACGTAATTCGTGACTCATATTTGCCAGGAAAGTACTTTTGGCGAAACTGGCTTGCTCTGCCTGTCGACGTGCATCTTCCAGGTCCTCGCGCTGTTGTTCCAGTTCCTGCTTTTGTTGCTCGATACGTAAGAAACTCGCCGATAATATCAAGGCGGCCCATACAGCGACCCATAATGAGACAATGGTAATCACGATAACCGGCACACCATAGACGGCAAGAAAGCTATTAAAACTGAACTTGTTACCGTCACTTATTACCACCAGCCTTTGTGCTTTGCCGGGAACGGGTATTGCCACCATTACATAGCTCGCCTTGCCATTATCAAGAAACTGTTTTTCTGTTACAGGCTGGTAATCCAAACTTAACGCACTATGCAGGACTGGTTTTCTGGCAATCGCGGGCTGCAGCGCCCCGTCCGGGCTCTGCCAGTAAATGGCATCGTGTTGCGGGTTATAGAGTTCACCCGGGCTGGTATTGGCAAGTGTCAAACTGGCAATATGGGAAAGTCGCCTGAATTCCTCATTAACCCGTTCATCCTGCCAGATAGAAAAAATCACGGTAATAATCAACGTGATCCCGACCAGGCTAAGCAGGCAAAAAGTGATCAGCAGCCTTTGACGTATCGTCATCAGTTAGTCTTTGTGTTGCCTGAACCACTAAAATCCAGATTCGCCAGAACATAAATCGGGCAGAACCCGGATAGCCCGGCCAGCAGGTTTGCCACGCCAAATAAACCCAGTATCATGGGAATCAACTCACTGGTTACCCAACTGGTTTCGATAAACCCGAAATAAATCAGTATGGCAGCGACCACTACGCGGATAATTCTATCAATATGATGCATGTTGACTTTCAATGTTAAAACCTTCCTTTATCTTTTCATTCCGATACGGTAACGATGATGCCTGTATTATTCTGCCGCTTGCCCGGCTTGCCACGGGAATATGATTGTTGCCGGATCAATATAATCTATATCGTTTAAACCTGCATAATATTTAGGTTTTTGTCTAATTTTTATCCAGTTCCTTGCTGCTGGCTTCGTTGTTTGCCCATGTTAATTTATTGTTATAATGTGCCGATGAAATACACCGGCAACATCAACAAAATGCTGACTTCACTGGAATCCCCGGTCGAATACCAGCTTCCTATCGGCGAGCAGCGGGTTAGCATGAACAAACTGCTCGGTTCCAGCATCAGCTTGCGTTACGAGGGTGAAATCAACTGTATCGCCTGTGGCCGCAAAACCAGCAAAAGCTTCAACCAGGGTTATTGTTATCCCTGTTTCAAGAGTCTTGCCCGATGTGACACCTGTATTATCAAGCCCGAGTTGTGCCATTACTTCAAAGGTACCTGTCGCGAACCCGAATGGGGTGAGCAGCATTGTATGCAGGATCATTTTGTTTACCTGGCCAACTCTTCCGGTATCAAGGTGGGTATTACCCGTGGTTCCCAGGTACCAACCCGCTGGATGGACCAGGGTGCCAGTCAGGCCTTGCCTATCTTCAGGGTTAAAAACCGACTGATCTCCGGTCAGCTTGAAGTTATTCTCAAGAACCATG
>JASFOS010000021.1:0-21903 GCA_050116415.1 Thioalkalispiraceae bacterium | reverse complement strand
GCAATCGGTCTGAATACCAGGTGGTTGGTAGACATGTAGATAATCAACAAAAATAACAATACGGCACCCGCACCCCATAAAAGGATATTGGTTTGTCGATAGGCGGCATCGACCAGGATGTTCATATCCCTGGCGGTGGCCGTGTTGACCTGGTTATCGACATCAAACAGTAAATCAGAAATATGGTTAATTAATGGCACGATTTTCTGTTTCATTATTCTTGAGTCAGTACGCCAGCCCTCGGCATTATGGATCTGCCTGACTTGTTTGAACCCTTCGAACCAGTTATCACCGGTAGTTAGCATATCTTCCACCGCGACACTGGCCTGGAAACCCAGTTCACCTAACTCATCAAGCGCGGAGAGTTTTTGCAGTTGCGCTCTTAATTCCAGGTACATGGTTTCGATTGCGGTTTCCTGTATCGGCAACGACGATTCGTTAAATGACCCCATGCGATTGGCCAGGTAAAGACGGAAATTGGATAATACCTGGGTCCATAAATGCCTGGCCTGGATGAACTCACTATAAATTTCCGGTTTTGATTTTTGTTTACCTTCTTCCCTGAGTTCATTGAGTGCCACCGCGATAGCATTATTGAAGCTGTTACGGTTGGGCTGCATGATATTGTTGCCAACCGACATCGACGGGTACTGCAGGGCAATATCCTCGCGCGACATAAACAACTTGTCGGTTTCTGTTCTGAGTTGAACCAGTGACTGGTTGAGGCGCATCAATAACGAAACATCATTGTTCAGTTCCGAAATACGGGACTTCTTTATCTGTTCACTCAAGGTTATGGCTGTATCGAGTGAATTCAGTGCACGGGTTTTGTATTCCTTGTAGGCTGGCTCAAGCAGGTAGGCATCAATATAAGTATAACTTTCGAGCACGCTGATACGAACCTGGCGCGCTTTATCGATAAACTGCTGGTGATGTTTCAGGCGCGTGGCTGTTTCCTGCTGCGCCTGGCTGATGGTGTTATAAGCCAGGTAGGCCCCAGAAAAAATAAGGAAAATCAGGGTAATTACACTCAGGGTGTAACGAAAACGCAGGCTATACCAGTAATTTTTCAATACCCTGGACCTTCTTATACTTAATTATATGTTGTTATTGATAACGCGGTATTTAGGCTATCGGTAAACTGCTGCGTCAACTTTAGCAAATGTGCTCTTGCCAGGACAGCGATGCGATCATGCTATTTTTCATTACCGCCTTAAAACACTATTGCATTTCATGCCAATTCGGCCTATATTTCGATATATGTCGAACCATCTAAATAATGACCCCGTTATCGGCGTGGCCAATGCCTTCAAGGCGCTGTCCAACCCGAACCGGCTACAAATCTTTCTGCAGTTGATGCGCTGTTGTGAACCAGGCACCGCCTGTGACCCGGACGCGTTGAGCCATTGCTGCGTCGGTGATCTGGGAGAGGATCTGAATATCGCCGCCTCGACCCTGTCGCACCATATTAAAGAACTCTCCCGTGCTGGCCTGATACAAACCGAGCGTCATGGCCAGCACGTTCAATGCCGGGTAAATCGTGACTACGTCGCCAGCCTGGCGGGTTTTTTCACACTGGATCAACACCTTAAACCGATGGAGTTAAGCACCCATGAGTGATCAAGATTGTTGTGGTAGCGCAGGTTGTGCGCCACAAACCACTAACCACACCGACACCGAGCATGATGCGCAACGCAACCATATTCGTGACAGCTACGCCAGGGTGGCAGAAGCCAGCAATAACAGTGAAAACTGCGGTATTGAATCCAGTTGTTGCGGAGTCTCGGATGATGAAGCCATTAATACCCTGATTTCCACCCGGCTGGGTTACTCAGAAGCCGACCTGTCAACGGTACCCGGCGGTGCCGACATGGGACTGGGCTGCGGTAACCCACGCGCCATTGCCAGCCTGCAAAGCGGGGAAACCGTACTCGACCTGGGTTCCGGTGGGGGATTCGATGCCTTTCTTGCCGCCATGGAAGTCGGTGAAACCGGCCGGGTGATCGGCGTGGACATGACCCCGACCATGATTTCCAAGGCCCGTCATAATGCGCAAAAAGGCCAGTATCCTAATGTCGAGTTTCGCCTTGGTGAAATTGAGCATATCCCGGTGGCGGATAATTCCGTGGACGTGATTATTTCCAACTGTGTGATCAACCTCTCGCCTGACAAGCAGCAGGTATTTCATGATGCGTTTCGAGTTTTAAAGGCCGGTGGTCGGCTCGCGGTGTCCGACGTGGTTGCCAGTTGTGAACTCCCCGAGGATATGAAAAACGATCCACAGTTGCTGGCCGGCTGCATGGCCGGCGCCTCCCTGATAGAAGAACTGGAAACCTTCATGCGTAACGCCGGTTTTGAACAGGTCCGTATTACGCCCAAGGATGAATCACGCGACTTTATCAAGGACTGGGCGCCGGGACGTGGCATCGAGGACTACGTGGTATCTGCCCATATCGAGGCTATGAAGCCCGCTACTGGCAACAGCTGTTGTTGACCAGTCGCTGGATCATTCCCGTGTTAAACGGTGAATGATCCAGGGTTATTCTGTCAAAAGCAATTTCACCCAGAAACAACTGCCCTCACCCTTTTTACTCTCAACCCCCATATCACCATGCATCAGGTTGACCAGCCGCTTGGTAATCATCAGGCCAATCCCTGCGCCTTCCACACTCGATGAGCCGGCCGATAAGCGTTCAAACGGCATAAATAACTTGGCCTGCTCCTGTTCACTCAGCCCGGGACCGGTGTCACAAACGCTGAGCACGATGCTATTGCTGCCCGATAAACTTGTAACAATACGGATCTGGCCACCTTCATGGTTATACTTGATTGCATTGGAAAGCAAATTGGCAATCACCTGCTTGAGGCGCAAGCGATCCGCGCTTACCGGCTGGTCATGAATCGTACCGATATCCACGCTAATCTTGCGTTTCTTTGCCGACGCTTCGATCAAGATCATCACCTCGTTGAGCAATGGCCCCAGGTAGACCACCTCTCGCTTGACCTTCATCTTACCGGCTTCGATACTGGCCAGGTCCAGTAATTCACTGATCAAATCAAGCAGGTGTTTGGCGGCTTTATCTATTTTTTCAGATGCATATTTTACTTCGTCTTGTTCCACCTCGTCTTCACTGATCATCTGTGCATAACCGATAATGCCATTTAACGGAGTACGCAACTCGTGACTCATGTTTGCCAGGAACTGGCTTTTGGCATGGTCCGCAAGTTGTGCCTGCTTCAGCGCCTCATCCTTGGAACTGATTAATTTCGAAATATAAGGTGGCAACAGGAACAACCAGAGCATTAACCCCAGGCCCAGCACCCTGTTTTGTTGCCAGAACGGTGTATAACTGATTACGAAGGCAAAACTTACTGTTGATAACAGCACGCTGATATACAGTGAACGACGACCGAAACGCAGCCCATTCCCCATCACCAGCCACAGGTAACCACCATAGAAGAACGCGGCTGCGATACCGCCGGTATACATGCCGTAACCCAGCAGGCTCATATCCAGCACCATGGTGATGTAGTGCCGCAGGGAAACAAACTGCGGATGAATTATGATGTGTATTAAGAAGCTGACCGTGAACACGAAATAACAGATCGTGGCCCACATGAAAGGCGTCAGGAATTCCCGCTCGGCTGAAAGCAGGTAATAGGAAATCAGGAACAAGTACACAACCAGCACCAGTCCTAGCCTTACCATTGACTGGGATAATTCCCGGCTTTTGGTTGCGACCAGATAATCAATAACCTGGTTGATTCTATTTAGCATTCAATCCTTTATTTGCTAGCTGAGTTGTATGTCCAGAAACTTAGCATGACTTGCAGATATGGCACAAGCTGTGGCCTGGCAACGATTTCGTTTTAGCGGCTATCTGAAACAGGCAAACTTATTTAGTCTTTGATAACAATACCTGCAGTGCTGATGGCTATATAAAATACGCACCAGCAGGATTTAATCCCCTGTTCCCTGTTACAATCTACTCATTGCACACCTGGATTTGATAGACTTTGCTACCATGCCTGACTACCCAAACTCGATCTATGCCTTGCTAATCATGCTGCTCGCCTATGGCTTCAGGGGCATAACCGGTTTCGGTTCCGGCTTGATCGCTATTCCCTTGCTGGCGTTGCTTTATCCTCTGCACCTGGTGGTGCCCTATATCACCCTGCTCGACTGGCTGGCCTCCATCGTGCATGGAGTAAAACATCGTGAACAAACACAATGGCGCCTGATCAGGCCTGCGTTACCGTTTACACTGATCGGCATATTGATTGCACTTTACCTGTTCATGAATATTGATGCCTCGGTACTGGTTAAAACCCTGGGTATATTTATATTATGTTTTGCCATTTACAGCCTGGCTGCACCAAGATTTAAACCACATAGCTCACGTGCCTGGGCAGTGCCTGCCGGCCTGCTCGGGGGAATCATCAGCACCTTGTTTGGCACTGGCGGGCCGTTTTACGTGATTTACCTGCAACTGCAGGGATTATCCAAGGGGCTGTTTCGCGCCACGATTGCACCGATCTTTGCTATCGAAGGCGCATTGCGGGTACTGGGCTATAGCCTGGTTGGCTTCTATAATACTGATCTGTTGCTTAGCGTGCTGCTAGGCCTGCCAGTAATGCTGGTTGCGATGCGTATTGGTGGCCACATTCACACCAATATTTCACAACAGTCTTTCCAGCGTGCTGTAGGGATACTGCTGATTGGTAGTGGGATCGCGTTACTATATAAATAGTATATAGTGTAATCAAACCTTTATAGTGTCATAAAACTGTCACAGTGTTTTGTTTTAATCACGCTACACAAATGGAATATGAAAAACAGATGACATCTAATGAGCAATAATCAGGCAACCGTTTTAATCATCGACGATGAATATGCCATACGTGACATGGTCATGATGGCCCTGGAAAAGGAAGGCTTCCGTTGCCTGGAAGCCAGCGATGCCCATAAAGCGGAAGCGATTATCAAAGAAAACAAGCCAGACATCCTGTTACTCGACTGGATGATGCCTGGCCTCAGTGGCGTCGATTTCACAAGAAAACTTCGACGCCACGAAGAGACCCAGCATCTGCCTATTATCATGCTGACCGCCAAGACCGAGGAAGAAGATCTCATCAAGGGCCTGGAAAGCGGCGCCGATGATTATATTACCAAGCCTTTTTCCCCCCGCGCCTTGATCGCGCGTATTCATGCCCTGCTGCGTCGTAGCCGCAACGAAGATATTAACCATGAAAAACTGGAAATCCAGGGCCTGGTACTGGATACCGCTGCCCATCGTGTACAATACAATGACGAGGAAATTGAAATGGGTCCCACTGAATTTCGCCTGTTACAATTCTTCATGTCAAATCCGGATAAAGTTTATACTCGTACCCAGGTACTCGACCAGGTATGGGGCGATCATGTATACGTGGAAGAACGCACTGTGGATGTGCATATCAGGCGTCTTCGCAAAGCATTGACTCCTTCCGGGCATGATCAATTGATCCAGACGGTACGTGGTGCGGGTTACCGTTTATCGGGGAAATAAAGACCTTGTACACGATTCATGAAACTACATTCACAACAACAACGTGAACTGGTTAACCTGTTCATTTATATCGCACTGGCTGCTGGTGTAGGTGCAGTTTTCCAGCAATCCCTGCTGTTTGTTGTTATTACATTACTGGCATACTGTATTTATCAAATACGCAACCAGTTCCTGTTACACAACTGGTTACTTGATCGCAGCAAGCAACCACCCGAAGCTCACGGTTACTGGGGTGAAATCTTCAACGAAATTCACCTCATGGAGAAAGACAAACGAAAGACCCGTGAACGCCTCAACAAGATCCTGTCACGCTTCCAAAAAGCGGCGCATGCGCTACCTGATGGCGCCCTGATTCTCACCAGGCATAACGAAATTGAATGGGCTAACCAGGCGGCCTGTACGATGCTGGGTATCCGCACTCAACATGATATTGGCCAGAAAATTACAAACCTGATTCGTCATCCCAGCTTTCAGCAATACCTGAATCAAAAAAAATACGGTAAAAACATCACCCTGCCACGGCCGATGCACCCGGAACACCAACTGCAAATTCAAATCGTTCCCTTTGGCAGTAATCAGAAACTGATACTGTGTCGTGACATAACCCACATCGCCCAACTCGAAGCGATGCGCACCCGCTTTATCTCCAACGTATCCCATGAACTACGTTCCCCGCTGACAGTCATCAAGGGTTACATGGAAATGTTGACCGAGGAGGAGGATGAAAGCGTTTCTGACTATCAGAAAAGAGTGTTTAAAAACATGTTTGAACAGGTAGGTCGGATGGACCGGCTGGTTGAAGACCTGTTGACCCTGACACGGCTGGAAACTGAATCGGTTAAACCCAACGAGGAGGTCAATATTGCAAGCATGCTTTCCTCGATTCGTGATAATGCTGAAATCTTTGGCAAGGATAAACACCAGACGATTCAACTGGAAGCAGACAGGAACCTCAACCTGATCGGAGATAATGACGAGCTCACTAGCCTGTTCACCAACCTGGCAAACAATGCTGTCCGCTACACGCCGGAAAATGGCCAAATCACCCTGCGCTGGTACAGGGATGGCGAAAGCGCCGTATTTAGCGTAAAGGATACCGGCCCTGGCATCGAACCGGAACATATTTCCCATTTAACAGAACGCTTTTACCGGGTTGACTCGGATCGCTCGCGTGAGAATGGCGGGACCGGCCTGGGTTTATCCATCGTCAAGCATGTACTGGATCGTCATGATGGTCAGTTGATTATCGATAGCAGCCCCGGCAAAGGCAGCACCTTTATCTGCCGCTTTCCCGCACAACGCGTTGTCACTCGCTGAGCTTTACATCAAAAACCCGTTATCACGCCATTTTTCCGGTTCTTTATCTATACTTGGGCAATCAACCCGGCTGGGCGCAAAATACCGTCGCCCAGATTGTCATAAAACTGTCACACCAATTTCATAAAGTTGTCATTGTGATGTAGAACAATGCCACCACGATTTAAAGAATTTATCCAAATTCAGGAGAGGAATGAAAATGAAACCAACTTATTTAAAAGGTATTGCTATCGGCCTGTTAGGCCTGGGCATTGCCTCAACATCAATGGCAGGTGCTGATCTTGATCCAAAACTGCCTGATTATGAAAAAGCCAGCGGCGTTTCGGGTAACCTGTCCAGCGTGGGTTCTGACACACTGGCCAACCTGATGACTTTATGGACTGAAGAATTCAGCAAAGCCTATCCTAACGTCAACATCCAGGTACAGGCTGCTGGTTCATCGACCGCGCCACCCGCCCTGACCGAAGGCACTTCAAACCTGGGCCCAATGAGCCGCAAGATGAAGGACAAGGAAAAACAGGCGTTTGAAAAGAAATTCGGCTACAAGCCAACCGCTATCCCGGTTGCCATCGATGCCCTGGCGGTATTTGTTCACAAGGACAACCCTATCAAGGGACTGACTATTCCGCAGGTTGATGCGATTTTCTCAGCCAACCGCAAGTGTCGCTATAACAGCAATATCGCTACCTGGGGTGATGCCGGACTGAGCGGTTCATGGAAAAACCGTACTATCCAGCTCTATGGGCGCAACTCGGTATCCGGTACCTACGGCTACTTCAAGAAAAAAGCCCTGTGTAAAGGCGATTACAAATCTTCAGTGAATGAACAGCCCGGCTCGGCGTCCGTGGTGCAATCCGTATCCAGCTCCATCAATGGTATCGGTTACTCGGGTATCGGTTACAAGACTTCCGGCGTAAAAGCCGTTGCCTTAACCAAAAAGCCCGGCAAGCCTTTTATTGAAGCCACGGCAGAAAATGCGGCAAGCGGTAAATACCCTTTAAGCCGTTACCTGTACATCTATGTCAACAAGGCGCCCAACAAGCCACTGCCTCCACTGGAGCGTGAGTTCATCAAGATGGTACTGTCCAAGCAAGGTCAACAAGTGGTGATCAAGGATGGTTACATTCCACTGGACAAGAAAATTGTTGACAAGCAACTGGCTAAAATCCAGTAAGTCTTATTGATAAAGCCCGGCGTTGTTCAGCAACGCCAGGATAGAAAGCCCCGTTCCTTTGAACGGGGCTTTTTTATTTAAACAAACCTTCACTCACTTGACACCTTGCTGTCAAAATTCAACGCCATCCTGTATCCGGTCTAAACAAACATACCTAAACATTTTTAGGGAGGAAAACATGAAAACCGGAACAACCCGATACACTATTGCAAGCCTGCTGGCCTTATCCGTCGCCGGGCTTGCTGTTTCGAATATCAGCCAGGCAGACAGTGAACACCACCGTAATCTTGACTTTGGTCTCAAGGTCGAACGCCTGCTAAAAGCCAAAAGCGAAAAACTGTTTGGTTTTGATACGCCGTTAACCACTTCCGCACCTACCACCAGTGGGGCCTACCGCACCGCAAGCCAAACCGCCTCTGACCAGGTCAAGCTGGCCAAGGGTCTACAAGTCCGTTACCTGACACGTGAGGCTGGTAACAAAACCGACATGATGGTGCTCTGGCCAGCCAATGGTACGCCAACCCACCTTGTCAGCTGCGTTGAAGGCGGTCGTGAAGCGATCAGCACGGGCAAGCTCAACCCTTCGGTACAACGTATCAACCTAAGCTCAGGCCAGGTCGAAACCATACTGCGGGGCATGAACCGCTGTGACGGTATTCGTACCACTGACTGGGGTACAGTACTGGTCACCGAAGAAGCCGGTGATGGTGGTGCCTATGAAATCCTTGACCCAATGATATTAACCAATGCAACACTGGTTAACCGTGGCAACTCAGATGTTACTGACACGCTGGGTAACCCTATCACAGGCCAGGTCGCTTACCGTGCTGACCTGCCGACCATGGCCTGGGAGGGCTTAACCGTGCTGGAAAACGGTGTGGTGATTGGGGGAGACGAACTACGCCCTGGTAGCTGGGGTCCCGATACCGATGGTGGTGCGATTTACAAATTTGTCCCTGCCGCACCACGTACTTCTACAACACAGATATCATCGCTGGCAGACTCGCCGCTGGCTGCAGGCCAAGTCTATGCCATGCAGGTCGCCTGCAAGGGACCCGGTAGCCAATGGGGCCAGGGTTGTGAAATCGGTAACGGACGCTGGGTGCAAGTCAATGCCGCCACCGCCCGTATCGATGCACACAATAACGGTGCCACCGGCTACTACCGCCCGGAAGACCTGCATCGCGATTACAGCTATCAAGGTGAAGGCGTGCGCTTCTGCTGGGCCAATACCGGCAATGAAGGTGCGGAGAACTTTGGTGAAGTGGTGTGCGCTGTCGACCTGGCACCTGCTGATGCAACCTCAACCGTGATTGCCAACCGCTTTGTTGAAGGTGATCGTGACTTTAATTCCTTCGACAACCTGGCCTTCCAGCCTCGCACAAACAACCTTTATGTCATCGAGGATCATCCCAATGGTGATGTATTTGCCTGCCTGCCGGATGGCAAGGATCGTGATATCAAGACCGATGGTTGCGTAAAAATGCTCTCCGTAAAGGATAGCTCGGCTGAGCCTACCGGTTTCATGTTCGATGCCAGTGGCAATAAAGCCTATGTCTCCATCCAGCATAGTAACGATGGCAATATGCCGCTGGTCGATGATTACCCCACGGATGATGTTCTGGTTATTACCGGCTTTAAAAACAGGTCTCGTCGCCATCACTGATAACAAGGAACGCCCTCCAAATTCTGCTATGGATGGCTGTTAATTTCAGCAGCAGCTGAAAACCAATCCCCACCACTGAGTGGGGATTTTTTACGTAATATCAGTAGCTTACAGGCTGTAACAAAATTGTCATATTTACTCTTTATGATCGGCACATGTCACAGGAAGCCACCACACTCACGGCCCGCCAGGGCGCCAATATCCGTCTGCTCAAAGATCGCCTGATGTCCTGGGCCATGGCGTTCGGCGGCATCAGCGTGATTATCGCGATCGTGCTGATTTTCTTTTACCTGCTCTACGTGGTCTACCCCATGTTCATCCCGGCAGATATGGAAAAAACCAGCAGTTATGCCATCCCGGCCCCAGACACGGGCAATACCCTGCACCTTGCCCTTGAAGAACAAAATGAACTGGCGGCACGCTTCACTGACCAGGGTGCGGTCACTTTTTTTAATATCAAGAACGGTCAAACGCTGAAAACTGAACAACTGGTTGACCGTAAACGCAAAGTCACCAGTTTTGCCCATGCCAGGCTGGCTCGCGGCTACATAGCCTTTGGACTGGATAACGGTGAAGTCATCGTTGCTCGCCACAAGTATCGCCTGGTCTATGGTGAAAAGCAGCGCACCATCGTTCCCGAAGTCGTGTTTCCGCTGGGACAGGATCCTATCCTGCTCGATGAAGATACCCAGGGCAAGTTACAACAACTGGCCCTGCGCCTGGGTGATGAACGGGCAACCATCGCGGCCGCCACCGATAACAATACCATCGTTATCAATCGCCTGGTATTCGATGAAGAGCCTGATGAAGAACCCGTTGAGTTTGAAAAGAACTCCCTTTCCCTGCCCAATATTCAGAATGTCGCGCAGCTGTTAATCAACACCGACCAACGTTTGCTCTACATTGTCCATACTGACAATGAAATCACCATGGTGGATATCGATGACCTTGAAGATCCCCAGGTGCTGGGACGCAAAAAAGTGGTCGCAGATGGTACGCAACTGACTTCTGTCAGCCTGTTAACCGGAGAGATATCACTGCTGGTGGGTGATAACAAGGGCAATATTAGCCAGTGGTTCCCGGTAAGTACCGAGCAAGGTTTACAGTTGAGCCAGATACGTTCTTTTGAAACTCAACATGGTGTGATTTCACAAATCGTCACCGAGCAACGCCGTAAAGGTTTTGTTGCTACCGATCAAAATGGCCAGCTGGGCATCTATCATTCCACGGCCAAACGTACCCTGTTGACGGACAAGGCCAGCGATACCCCCATTGAACACCTGGCGGTTTCACCCCGTGCTGACGTAGTGTTGACCGAAGATAACCTGGGACAATATCAGCACTGGAAAGTGGAAAATGAACACCCGGAAGTTTCCTGGCAAGTGCTGTGGCAACAGGTATGGTATGAAAGTTACGATGAGCCTGAATACATCTGGCAATCATCATCTTCCAGCAATGATTTTGAACCCAAGTTCAGCCTGATGCCGCTGGCTTTTGGTACCCTGAAGGCCGCCATGTATGCCATGTTATTTGCGGTACCGCTGGCTATCATGGGTGCGATTTATACGGCTTATTTCATGTCGCCGACCATGCGCACCTATGTCAAGCCGACCATTGAAATCATGGAAGCCTTGCCCACGGTTATCCTGGGTTTCCTCGCCGGGCTATGGTTAGCGCCCATGATTGAAAGTCATTTACCGGGGGTGTTTGCATTACTGGTATTCATGCCGTTGGGCGTATTACTGTTTGCGTTTGCCTGGCACAACCTGCCCGCTCGTATTAAACAAAGCCTCCCTGATGGCTGGCAAGCTGCTTTACTGATACCGGTAGTATTGTTTACCGGCTGGTTGGCACTGTCCCTCAGCGTGCCAATGGAAAACCTGTTGTTCGGCGGCGACATGAAAATCTGGCTCGGCAACAACCTCGGGCTTCATTACGATCAACGTAACTCGCTGGTGGTAGGCGTCGCCATGGGTATCGCGGTGATTCCCACCATATTCTCGATTACTGAAGACGCCATTTTCAGCGTACCCAAGCACCTGACTTTTGGCTCACTGGCACTGGGCGCCACCACCTGGCAAACACTGGTCCGCGTGGTGATCCTCACCGCATCGCCCGGTATCTTCTCGGCCGTCATGATTGGCCTGGGACGCGCCGTAGGTGAAACCATGATCGTACTGATGGCAACCGGTAATACCCCGGTAATGGATTTGAGTGTCTTCCAGGGCATGCGTACCTTGTCCGCTAACATCGCGGTCGAGATGCCCGAATCCGAAGTCGACAGTACCCATTACCGCGTGCTGTTCCTTGCCGCCCTGGTGTTGTTTATTTTCACGTTCATGTTTAACACGCTGGCAGAAATCGTGCGCCAGCGACTACGTAAGAAGTACAGCAGCTTATGATAAAAAAATGGTTCAAAAGCGGTGATCCGATGATCTGGCTAAACGCGGCTGCCGTCAGTACCAGCCTGATCATTGTTATTGGCCTGCTTGCATTAATCGCGGTACGCGGTCTTGGTCACTTCTGGCCCAAGCCTGTCATGGAAGCACTGTATGTCGCACCTGATAATGCACAAACCCGCCTGCTGGGTGAAATTCACGATAACGAAACGGTGAATGTCGAACAACTCAGGGAAATGGGCATGCAGATCGATACGGATAGCGAAACCATGACCCGCTCGCTCATTAAGACCGGTAATCGCGATATCACCGGCCGGGATTTCAAATGGGCCTATGATCTCTATCTTGAAAAAGTCGATTACCCGGCTGTAGCGATGACGCTGGAACGCCGCGAATGGGGCAATTTCTATGGTTACCTGGAAGCCATCCATGAAAATGGCAAACAGGTTGCCGATAAGCAAACTGCCTGGCAGGAATTGCAGACCAGGCTGGAGCGTACGCATCAACTGCACCAGGCCATTCGCGACATCGAGAAAGGGGCTATTGGTGATATCAACTACCAGATCGAAGAGTTACGCCTGGAAGAACGCCGTCTGCAACTGGACGAAGTCACTGACCAGGCCCCCTATAAAGCCATCGAAGCACAACGCAAACGTTTACAGGAAGACTATGAAGCACTGCAGGGAAAGCTGACGGATCTTTATCAGCAAATCAAACGTGATGCGCTGATTGCCTCTACCGTTGAAGGCAAACAGGTTACCATTCCCTTGCAAAACATTGTGCGCTCCTACCGCGCCAACGATTTAAACATCCTGCAAAAGATCGGTCTGTACTTCGAACGCCTGTGGGAATTCGTTTCCGATGAACCGCGCGAAGCCAATACCGAAGGCGGTATTTTTCCGGCTATTTTCGGCACCGTACTGATGGTGATAATTATGGCCATCCTGGTTACACCGTTCGGCGTGGTGGCGGCGGTTTACCTGCGTGAATACGCCAAGCAGGGCCCGTTAACGCGCACCATTCGTATCGCGGTAAATAACCTGGCCGGTGTACCCTCCATCGTCTACGGGGTGTTTGGGCTGGGCTTCTTTGTTTATTTCCTGGGCGGCAACATTGACCGGCTGTTCTACCCGGAAGCCGCACCTGCCCCGGTATTTGGCACTCCCGGTATCCTCTGGTCATCATTAACCCTGGCGATTCTCACCGTGCCGGTGGTGATCGTGGCCACCGAGGAAGGTCTGTCACGCATACCCCGCTCGATTCGTGAAGGCAGCCTGGCGCTGGGCGCCACCAAGGCGGAAACACTCTGGCGTACCGTGATCCCCATGGCCACGCCGGCCATGATGACCGGCCTAATCCTGGCAGTAGCGCGGGCGGCGGGCGAGGTGGCCCCCTTGATGCTGGTGGGTGTGGTGAAACTGGCCCCGTCACTGGCGCTGGATAGCAATGCGCCGTTTGTCCACCTGGAACGCAAATTCATGCACCTGGGCTTTCATATTTATGACGTTGGCTTCCAGAGCCCCAACGTTGAAGCGGCACGGCCCCTGGTCTATGCCACTGCGTTATTACTGGTTGTGATCATCGTGGCATTGAACCTGGTTGCCATATATATCCGTAATCGCCTGCGTGAAAAATACAAGGCACTGGAATCGTAAACGAACTGAACGAGTAAGGAACAGAAGATCATGGCGGCTGATAATATGACACATGGTATTAACCTGGATGCATTGGGACGTACCGGGCAGGTACTGAACAAGGACAAGGAGAAACCCTGCCTGACGGTAAATGGCCTGAACCTTTATTATGGCGAGAAGCATGCCCTGAAAGAGATCAACATGGTCATCCCGGAAAAACGCGTCTCCGCGTTCATCGGTCCCAGCGGCTGTGGTAAATCCACCCTGCTGCGCTGCTTCAATCGCATGAATGACCTGGTCGATGGCTGCCGTATCGAAGGTGACATCAACCTGTATGAGCAAAATATCTATGAAAAGGGCATCGATGTTGCCAGCCTGCGTACCCGGATTGGCATGGTGTTCCAGAAACCTAACCCGTTCCCCAAGTCGATTTATGAAAACGTGGCTTATGGCTTGCGCTTGCAAGGTGTAAAAAACCGGCGCAAGCTGGACGAAGCGGTTGAGAAATCACTAAAAGGCGCGGCCCTGTGGGATGAAGTCAAGGATCGTCTGCATGACTCGGCGCTGGGCTTGTCCGGCGGTCAGCAACAACGCCTGGTAATTGCCCGTGCCATTGCCATCGAGCCGGAAGTGCTGTTGCTTGACGAACCGGCCTCGGCACTGGACCCCATCTCGACCCTGAAAATCGAGGAACTGATCAACGAATTAAAAGATGACTATACTATTGTTATCGTTACCCATAACATGCAGCAGGCCGCACGTGTTTCCGATTACACTGCCTTCATGTACCTGGGTGAACTGATCGAATTTAATGATACCGACACGATATTTACTAACCCGAGCAACAAGCAGACAGAAGATTACATTACCGGACGTTACGGTTAATAAAACCTGAAGGACAACCACAATGGACAAGAATCTCGGCCACCATATTTCACAACGCTTTAATGAAGAACTGGAAGAAGTACGTTCCCATGTGCTGGCCATGGGTGGTCTGGTTGAAGAACAAATCAATAATGCCACCCACGCCCTGGTCGAAGGTGACACGGCGCTGGCTGAAGCCGTGATCAAGAATGATACCGCGGTGAACAAGGCTGAGGTTGGCATCGATGAAGAATGCACGACCATCATCGCGCGCCGTCAACCTACCGCCTCTGACTTGCGGCTGGTGATCGCGGTCATCAAGACGATTACTGACCTGGAGCGTATTGGTGACCAGGCGGAACGCGTGGCGCGCATGGGTATTCGCCTGGCGGAACGTTCCGATTCTAAAATTAGTTATATGGAAATTCGTCACATGGGCGAACGTGTCGCACACATGGTGCATGATGCGCTGGATGCCTTTGCCCGCATGGATGTCGACGCGGCCATCGAGGTCGCCAAGGAAGACCAGTTTGTCGACGTGGAATACGACGGTATCATGCGCCAGTCATTGACCTACATGATGGAAGACCCACACACCATCACCCAGATGCTCGATATTATGTGGACGGTACGGGCACTGGAACGTATCGGCGATCATGCCAAGAACATCTGTGAATATGTCATCTACCTGGTAAAAGGCAAGGACGTACGCCACACCACCATTGAGAAAATGGAGAAAGAGGCCCACAAAAACCGCTAGCGGCGATGCAAAAAAATAAGGCACCTTGCCTGTAAAGATAAGGTGCCTTAACCTAACCACATTGAGGGAGAGTTCAACATGAATTTCTTATACTCTTTGAGTCTCGCTCCCTCGAAAAGTTCAAAATTAATTGATTTTTTCCACGATTTTGCCAATTGCCGTTCTCAGCAGCCTGATCGCCGCCGCTTTACCGCTGACGCCACTGTTTTTGACCGTTTCCGCCCAGCCTTGACGCTGTAAAATGCGCGCTTCCACCACGCTGCGCTCGGGCTCGGTCAATATGCCCAGCTCCCCCTGGTTTGGCTCGAGCAAGCGCCGCAAGGCCCCCATGCAGGTCTCGTAGCCGCGGTGGGTCTCGATAAACGATTCAATATCCTGCCAGTCTGCCTTGCTGAGTTCGCGGCTGACCGGCTGCTGCAAATTTTTCAGCGCGTTACGCATCTCTTCAGGTAAATCATGCAGTGGTTCAACCAGCCAGTCCGGCAAGCTGCGCAGAAAACGTTGCCGGCTTTCCTCAAAAACCCGCTGGCCTGCCGGGCTAAACGGCTTGAGCATCACCGCCGAATGGGTGCCACTGGCATGATCGCGCGTGAAGCCCATCCGCACCAGGGCAAAACCGGCATGTTGCCAGAAACGCAGTAACTCCGGCGTGGCGCCGAAACTGGTGCCGATAGCATCAACGCCCTGCTGTTGTTCACGTTGCACAACCTGGTTTAATAAACAGGAACCATAGCCGCTCCCCTGCAATTGCGGGTGCACGGCGATACGCATGATGCGCGCATAGTTCAGTGTGGCAGCCGGCTGGCAACCGGCGTGAAAGGTCAGGGTCTGAGCCAGCAGGTGGCCGCTGGGGCGACGTTCACCCCGGTAAATCTCGCTGGCAAGTTTTTCGTCGAAGCCGCCTTCCTGGTTGACTAACAAGGCGGCAATCATTTTATCACCCTGTTGCAGGGTATAAATTCTTACCCCGGGATCGTCCAGCAAATGTAACAGGTCAGAAGGCTGTGTACGATAATGGGCGTAAACCAGCAAGGCAAACAGCGAGGAAAGCATCGACTCATCGCTGGCGAGCTGCTCCCTGTCTATTTTATAAACCTGGCATGCCCCGGGTTGGGCCACTGAAGTAGCGTCAACCTCGTCTAGCTCGGCATCGAGGCAAAGCAGGCGATCTACCCAGTGTTCAACAGGATCATTTTCTTTCCAGCGTATCGGTGTTCGCATTTTTAATGACTGCCAGTTGGCATTGAAGGCATCCAGGATTTTATTGAACTTCAGGGCAAAGCCCCGTCCGGTACCTTCGTAACCATGGGTAGTGGTCGCCAACACGATATGCGGATAGCAATGCAGCAACTGTTCCAGCATCGGCAAGGGAATCGCCGCGGCTTCGTCCACCATCAACAGGTCCGCTTGTGGCTGTTGTTCCAGCAGGTTATCCGGTGCGAAAAATTCCAGCTGGCTGTGCCGGTAGGTCAAACGGCTTCTCGCGCTCTCCGCGTCGGGCAAAACCTGCTGCGCGTGCCGGAATACCGGTTCTGTGGTTGCGAGGCGAGGTGCAGTGACAATGATCCTGGGAAAACCTTTCCCAAGCAAACCTCCGGCGGCCAGCCCCAGCGCGGAGGATTTACCGCGCCCCCGATCCGAGGTTATAACAAGCGGTGCCGGTTGTTGCTGGTTTGCATTTTCTTCGATGGCCAACACCACCTGTTGCTGCTCAGCGGTACGAAACGGTGCAGGACATGCCTGTTTGACGCTGCCAATACTTTCGATATTCACAATTGCAGGTAACGGCTGGTCCTGCTCAATGAAAAAAACAGCCTGATGTTTTTTGCTTAGCCGAATCGCGCGTTGTAAAAAACGGTTATACCGGTACTCGGACCAGGACGGCAGTTCAGGAAGTAATAATATAAACAGGCCACCTGCGCACAGGGTTCCGCTGATTGCGCCAAACGCTTCCGGATCAAAACCTGGATGCGCATCAAACAGGATAACATCATACTCGTTGCCCAGCTGGGTGCGTGCTTTTGCCGGCGCAAGTGAACCGGGTATGTCGGCTGAAACCACCAGCACGCGCTGAGCACCATGCAAGTTAACCAGGCTTGTTGCAACATCCTGTCCCCAGTCCTTACTACCTGAGAGTAGCGTGGCAATCCGGCTGCCCTCTATCAAGCTGGCCTCGCATTGTGCCGCAAACCATGAAGCAAGTTTGGTCTGGAAGTGTTGGCTATTCATAGGTGTAGTAAAATAGCCGCTTAACGAGGTTAAATCAAAAGCTTATTGCGAAAGAGGCAGTTTTACCTCAAAGGTGGTGCCGTGACCTTCTTGACTGGTAACGGTTATGTCACCTTTATGTTTGTCGATGATCGACTTGGAGATATACAGACCGATACCAACCCCGTCAACGGCATACTTTTCTACCTCCAGCCTGTCAAACGGCGTGAATATACGAGAAATCTTCTCCGCGGCTATCCCTATCCCGCTATCTTGTACCGAGACACGACAATATTTTTTATCATCGCTGGTGTGAATGCGAACCTCAACCCGGCCATGCTTCCTGTTATACTTGATGGCATTGGTCAACAGGTTGGTGAAGACCTGCTTGAGCCTGACCTCATCACCATAAACAATACAATCATCACCGCTGTGCAACTCGATGCTGATATGGTTATCTTTGGCCATTTTCGCCGCAAACTGCATACTGTCTTCGATGATACGTTTTATTGAAACATCGGAAAAACTATACTGAAGCTTGTCGGTTTCAATCCTGCTCAAATCAAGAAGATCATTGATCAACTCCATCAGGTGGAGGCCCGCTTTATGAATTTCTGAAATAGAATCCTTGTGCTCGGGAGACAGCGACTCTTCCAGTTCCAGTAACTGGGCAAAACCAATGACCGCGTTCAACGGCGTTCGCAATTCGTGACTCATTCTCGACATGAAATCAGACTTGGCCTGATTGGCTATTTCTGCTTCGTTTTTGGCCAGCAACAGATGTTGCTCCGCCAGCTTCCTGTCATTTTCCACCTTGGTTGCCAGCACCAGGTTGGCGCAGGTTCTGAAAAGAGGCTGCCATAATTCAACCAGTTGCTCGTTGTAACCATCTTGCCGGTTTGCCAGGCCAATCATGCCGATCATGTTATCTCCTTTCATCAGGGGAATGCCCAGGAACGAATCAAGCGCCGGGTGCCCGTCGGGTAATCCGCCTCGACGTGGATCATGCGCGGGATCGTTACTGATCACGACTTGCTTATGTCGAATGCAATAGCCGAACAGGGTGTCCAGGTTATCGAACACCATCCCCTCAGCCAGGCTTTTTTTGTAAAGCCTCCTGGTCTCCTCGTTCCAGGCAATATTGGTTAATGCCGCTGATTTCAAATACAGTGCGCCACCCTGTTTCGTTAAAATCTCGCCAATGAAACCGTATTCACTTCCGGTGATGCTCAGGGTTCTATCCAGCAGGACTTCGAAAAACTTGTAACGATCGATGCCACTAATGAACTGATCCTGTACCTGCTTGATGGTTTCAAGCAAATCATGGTGCTGTTTAAGTGCTGCATCGGCCTGTTGCCTTCGCTTGATCTCTTCTGCCAGCTTTTCACTACTCTGTTCCGTTAGCTGCAGTAGTTCATTATGACTTTTTTCCAGTAGTAATTCTGATGAGCTCAGGTTTTCCAACAGCGTTCTTTCCAGGCGCGCAATCGACACCAGGTATAACACCATGGTCACCAATAATAATGCCAGGGCATACAGGTAGGTATCGGACTGTTGTGCCTGAAAAGCATCAACATTACTTAGAATAACAATCATGATAATGATCAGGAAGATTGGCACCATCAGGCTGTTCAGGTACTTCACCAGCACGAACTCACGACGATTGATTGCTGTCCGGTAGCGCTGTTGTGCCTGTGTTGCCGCCAGGTAAATCAGGCCAAACCCCAGTAACCAGAAAACATCCAGGTAATGTCCCACCTCGTATTCATGGCCCAGCAAGGAATAGGCATACAGGGATACGGTAACCGCGTGGGTCAGTAAGCCGGCAAATATCAACATGAAATGTTTAACCGGTATCAACTTGTTTAACTGGGTAAATGTTAATAACGCATAAACCAGTGCTGCCATGTAAAGCACCGGGTATATCATGGCGGCCGAGTTATATAACCAGTCGTCACTGTTCTCGATAAAGCGTTCCATTAACAGGTAGATATGAACCAGCACCAGGCTGGCAATGATAACCATCAGTTTGCTGAACTGTACCAGTTTACTGCCCGAGTAAGTTTCAGGTTCCCTAAAGTAAAACAACCCAAGGGTGAATAACGGCGCAAACAGCATGAACCCAATATCGGAGTAGGCAGGAAAGGGCGTTGCCTGTTTCGCAATTAACTCCAGGTAACTCCAGATCAGGATACCGATAAACCAGGCAAGGTGGGCATAACAAAGCAGTAACCAGCCCTTCCTCAGACCATCAACCTGTCGCTCGGCCGCCTGGAAACAACGCAGACTGGCCAGCAAGGCAAAAATTGTCCAGGCGCCATCGGTTAACCACTGCTGGCTGCTGGCCGTGATGATGTCGGCACGAGTCAATATAATGAAAAACAACAAGGCGAGTGCCAGAATGATTGTTTCAATCACAAAGGCCGTGTTGCCTTCGAACTTGTGGCTGATTCGGTTATTCATTTAATACCGGACGTATAAACCCTCGTCCGATAACTATGCAGCAATAAACCCAAATTTACCAGAATTACATTGCATCATGGTTTTAAAAACACCACGAGCAAACCGTTCATTAACCGTATAAAGCGGATGGCTATAGTTCAGGCACTTTTCAAGCGCGTCCATTTAACGATCAGGATCGCCGCTAAAGGCAGGCATAAGCCTGTTAAAGTTACCGTAATTAACAACACGCCCAGTTGACTATAATCCGCTGCGACGGTGATTTCACCTGTCACCCGGTCGCGCACTTCGCGCGTCACCAGGAAGAACTGGTTAACGTACTTGGTCAATAGTTGTGACAGCGACAAGGCCAGGTTGGTGAATGAGGCCATCACGGCAAAGAAGGTGGCTTTAAGGTGGGTGGGGGCTGAATTGGCGATCCACGCCAGCATCGGGATCATGGCAATCTGTCCCAGTGGTGATTCCAGCGCGGTATCGACAATGGCAATAAAGCGTGCATCTACCACGCCATTGGTATGTGCCGCTGTCCACTCGTGTAAACCGTAATACATACCGATATTCGGCAGATACAATGCTGCACCCACCACGGTTAAAAAACCAATCACGTAGGCCACCGACTTCTCTGCCATGAAGCGGCGGAAAATGAACATGCCAAACAGCGCAAGGCAACCACCGATCACTGAAAGGATAGCAAGGAAATGCTGATCGAATAACAAGTCATCAATTTCCCACCAGGTCACCCCGGCACCTGGTAGCGGCATGGCCCGGTAGACAAAAATAATAATCGCGGTACCCACCAGCAGCTGACGTGCTCGTTCATCGAGCACTTTTACCAGGCGCATCATCAGGAACAGTACGATTCCCATCGAGCCGGTAAAGATAATTTCTTCGCGTAAAGGAATATCGCTCAAGCCAAGCGTAATGGTAAAGACAACGAACACCAGGCTCCCGATCAGGATCCACCAGTTAGGTCTGGTCTTCTCAATTTCGCCATGAACCATCTGCCATGCTTCAGACCATGATCTTCCCTGTTGTTGTAAACGTTTTGCATCACGCAGCTTGAGATAACCACCTAACGTCACACCGATAACCGAGATCACGGGAATTAACAAGGCGAGTTGAAAGATATCGACATAGATACGTACCTTGTCTGCTTCAGACATGGCTTCCACACCACTGAATTTATACACATTCAACAGCGCAACGATGATCAGGCCGCCGACGATAGCCACTCGACCCAGGGTCTGCATGGTGGTATGCATCAGGCGAATTTTTTCTGCCTCGAGCGGTTGGCCTTTATCATCGATACGGGGAACCGCTTCGACGGTCATGGCATCCGCAACCACGTCCTGCAACACGTAACCCACTGGCGCCAACAATACACTCAACACATACCAGGCGGATGCCGGCATGATGGCACGCATGGCATCCGGGTGGCTCAGCAAGCCGATCATGATCAGCAGGCTGGCCGCGATCAGGCCGGCGCCAATGAACACCATCACCGACTTGAAGCGCCAGATCAGATCAACAATATGTCCCAGCGGCATTTTCAAGGCCCAGGGAATGTTGGCCCAGAACATCAACGCGGCAAGAAACTCGGCTGACAGGCCCAGATAATCTTTAACGAAAAAGGCACCCACGATCCCGGTCAGCCCTGAAATACCGTACGCGGCATAGACCATTAACGGGGGTAAATAGGATAAACGGAACTCGCGTCCCAGCTCCAGAATGTATCGGTCTAACCAGTGGGAAATTTTGCTTATCATGCGACAACGTTATCCTTGTTATTCTTATACTTGATATCGTAACACTAGTTAAACGATCGGCGGGCAATAAAAAAGGCCCGCAGAATCTGCGGGCCTTTGAATATGG